>CAYTEK010000023.1:0-26612 GCA_964436715.1 uncultured Verrucomicrobiota bacterium
GGCGGCGCCGGTGGGCGCGACGGGGAAGCGGAGGGTGCCGGATTGGAGGCGGTTGGTTTCGGCGACCTGCCGCCAGACGAGGTCGTTGCTTTGGAAGGTGCCTTCATAGAGGCGCCAGATGGAGCCGGTGGAGAGGGCGCCGCAGACGATCTGCGTGGCGCCGGGCGTGGCTTCGAAGACGGAGGCCGCGCTGTTGGTGGCGCTGCCCGCGATGATTTCGTGCGTGTCGGTGACGCCGTCGTTGTCGGTGTCGCGGCCCCAGATTTGTTCGACCCATTCGGGATGGTCGATGAAGGGGTTCCGGTTGTGCTGGTAATGGGCGTAGACGAGCTCGTTCTTGTTGCTTTCGAGGGCGTCGGGCGGATCCAGCGCGTGCCAGAGCAGGAGGGTGGTCAAGCGGCCCATGGAATTGGTGTGGGCGGGATCGTCGGAGAACCACAGGGCGGTCGTGTTGGCTGCGCTGCCGTCGTAGCGGGTGGCCATGTAGACGGCGCCGCGGGCGACGTTGCCCTTGGAGGCCGGGGGCGGCTCGAAGGAGTTGGAATCCATGGACGTCTGGGGCGCGGAATTGGTGGCGGGAGACCGGTAGCCGGCGTCGGCGGGATCGCTTTCGTCGAAGGAGAGATTGCCGCGCAGGGCGTTGACGTACTTGTCTTCGGCGAAGAGGTTGTGGACGTCGACCTGGTCGGGGCCTTCGTTGCCGAGGCCGCGGGATTCGGGCCAGCAGTGCTCCTTGTTCCAGCCGTAGGTGTCGTTGTAGAGCGCCTTGGGGACGGACGAGGTGACGTTGTAGAGGTAGTAGACGTTGTCGGGATGGTTGGTGTCGGTGTGGAGCACCTTCATGGCGTCGTTTTCCTGCTCGTCGGTCAACTGGACGGCGCCGGCGGAAATGATGTCGTGCAGCTTGGCCTTGAGGACGGCGCCGGTGAGGCCCATGACGTAGTGGTAGTAGGGATAGATCGGGGTGACTTCGATCGAGAACGCGCGGGAGTTGGTGCCATCCTTGTCGCCGGCCCAGAACACGACGGCATGCGTGCCGGTCTGCGCGGCGGTCGGCGTCCAGGCGAAGGTCGAAATGAGCGGGGTGGTTCCGGTGGCGCCGACGAACGCGGCGCCGGCGGGGAGCCCGGCGGCCCACAGGCGCGTTTCATCGACGTTGGGCTCGGTGGCGGTGACGGCGAGGTGGACGGCGCTGCTGCAGGCGACGACGATGGCGTTGGAATCGGGCGAGAAGAGCAGGGCCGGCGGCTCGGGCGCGGCGCCGCCGTAGGACGTCCAGGAGACGTTGTCGATGCCGACCTGGCCGGCGTTGAAGTTGTTCTGCACGAATTTCAGGGTGAAACTGCCGCCGACGTTGATGGCGATGTCGCCCGAATGGTTGGTGACGTTCTGGGTCGTGCTGCCGAGGGTGCGGCGGACGGTGCCGTTGACGACGACGTCCACGCAGGCGGTGGCGGTGAAGAGCTGCTTGTAGTCGAGCGAAAGCGTGCCGCAACCGCCGGTGATGGTGCCGGAGGCGAGGTTGGCGAGGGGCGAACTGCCTTTGTTGAGGCCGGGCGTGGGGGCCGCGATGGCGCGGTCGCCGCGGCAGTTCACGTAGGTCCACACGACGTTGTTGCGCCCCGTGAAGCTGCCGCTGTACGAGCTGTTGCCGGTTTCCGGATAGCCGGCGAAGTCCTCGAATCCGGCGGCGCGGGCGGGCGCGGCGGCGCCGGCCAGCCAGGCGGCGGCCAGGAACAAAAGCCGGATGCGGACGGCGCGCGACATATGGATCAAGCATACTCCCTTGGCGCACGAATGCCACCGAAAAGGGCGCGGGTCTTCGGCAAAAAAGAGCGGAGGCGGCTGGGCCCGCCTCCGCGTTCCGGCGCCGGGTGCGGCGTCGTTCTATTCCGGATTCTGGATGACGACGTTGACCGTTTCCGGCGTCGCGGCTTCCGAAGCGTTGACGAAGACGATGAGGCGATCGGTCGAAGCAAAGCCTTCCTCGACGAGCCAATCGGGTTCGTAGGTGTAATCGACGTCGCGGATGTCGGTCATTTTCTTGGACTGGCCGGGCGCGAGGACGAAGCCGGTCCATTCGATCGAACGGGAGGTGACGACGACCGTGAAGGAAGAAGAATTGACGAATTCGAGCGGTTGTTCTTCGTAGTCTTCGCAACCGACGAAAGCGCTCGCAACGAGGGCCAACCCGAGAATCAACATCGCCTTTTTCATGCGGGGGTCTCCTTAACCGTAACTGAATATGCGCCAAGGGCCGCGCGAGGTCAAGCGCGCCTTGTTTGGTTCGGCCGTTTTTCAGGAGGGACGCGCGCGGCGGTGGTGGACGGGGCGGGATTTGAACCCGCAAGGATTGCTCCACCAGATCCTAAGTCTGGCGCGTCTGCCAATTTCGCCACCCGTCCGGGACGGCGGCGTGCATTAGAAGGCGGGGCGCGGGCGATTTCAAGTTATTTGAGAGGAGGCGTTTTGGGGGGTGGCGGGCGCGGGGCGGGGATGGAAGGATGCGGGACTCGAGTGGAAGGAGACCCCGATGAAAACCATCTATGACGCAAAAGACATCCTGAGCATCCTGCCGCACCGGCATCCGTTCCTGCTGGTGGATCGGATCGTGGAGTGCAACGACAAGGATTGGATCGTGGGCATCAAGAACGTGGCGGCGAACGAGCCGTGTTTCCAGGGGCATTTCCCGGGCATGCCGGTTTTTCCGGGCGTGCTGCAGCTGGAAGCGATGGCCCAGACGGCCGGCATCCTCCTGAACAAGGTGCTGGGCTCGGAGGGCAAGGTGGCCTTCTATCTGGGGGTGGACAAGGCGAAATTCCGCCGGATGGTGGTGCCCGGCGACCAGTTGCGGATGGAAATCAAGTTCCTCAAGCTGCGCATGGGCATGGCCAAGGTGGAGGGGAAAGCCTTGGTGCACGGCGAATTGGCGTGCGAAGCGGAGATGATGTTCGGCGGGGGCAAGTAGGCATGGGCGTTTCGATCCATCCGCTGGCGGTGGTCCACCCCGGCGCGGAGCTCGGCGCGGACGTGACGATCGGTCCCTTCTGCTCGGTGGGGCCGCACGTGCGGCTGGGCGACCGCACGACGCTGCGCTCCCACGTGAACGGGGACGGCCACGCGACGGTGGGCGCGGGCGGCGAAATCTGGCCCTTCGCCAGCGGGGGCGGCAAGACGCAGGACCTGAAGTACAAGGGCGGCGCGCCGCGCCTCGTGGTGGGCGACGGCACCGTGATCCGCGAATGCGCCACGTTGAACTGCGCGACGTTCGACGGCGGCGAAACCCGCGTGGGGTCGAAGTGCCTGATCATGGCCTACTGCCACGTGGCGCACGACTGCATCGTGGGCGACCGCGTGATCATGGCCAACAACGCGACGCTCGCGGGGCACATCGTGGTCGAAGACGACGTGATCCTCGGCGGCTTGACGGGCGTGCACCAGTTCGTGCGCATCGGCCGCATGAGCATCCTGGGCGGCTACACCAAGGCGGTGAAGGATGTGCCGCCGTACATGATGGCCGACGGCGACCCGCTGAAGGTCTATGGCCTCAACAAGATCGGCCTGGATCGGCACGGCGTGTCGGCGGAGGCGCAGCAGGCGCTGAAGGAAGCCTACAAGATCGTGTTTCGCTCGGATCTCACGGTCGCCAAGGCGCTGGAGCGCATCGCGGCGGAAATCGCGCCGCTGCCGGAAGTCCTGAATTTCGCGGAGTTCATCCGCAAGAGCGAGCGAGGAATATCGCGATGAAGATGCGCAAGCCGTGGCGGCGGGGGATGGCGTGGGCGTTGGCGGCGGGGTTGGCGCCCGCAGGCTGGGCGGAGGACGTCGCGCCGGCCGCCGCCGCGCCTTCCGCGCCGGCGGCGCCCATCTTGGCGCCGGCGTTCGCCGCGCCGGAAGCCGCTCCGGCGGCGCCGCGCGTGCAGTTCAGCTTCGAGCAGGCGGACATCCGCTTGGTGACCCAGATCGTGGGCAAGATCACCGGCAAGAAGTTCGTCGTGCCGGAAGGCATCACGGGCAAGGTGACCATTTTGGCGCCGGGCAGCATCGCGGTCGAGGAAGTCTATCCGCTGTTCCTGAACACGCTGGAAGCCAGCGGCTACACGGTCGCCGAGCGCGACGGCGTTTACCAGGGGGGGGCGCTGCCGGCCGGGCCGGCGCTGCGGGCGGGCAGCGGCGCCGAGGGCGGGCTGGTGACCAAGCTGATCCCGCTGAAGCACGTCAGCGCGGCCGACGTGAAGAAGAGCTTCGAGCCGCTGGTGCGCGGCGGCAAGGAAGGCGCGCTGGAAGCGTTCGCGCCCGGCAACCACCTGATCGTGACCGACACGTCCGCGAACGTGGCGCGGCTGGAAAAGCTGCTGGCCGAGATCGACAAGCCCGGCTCGGGGAGCGTGGTCGAGGTGGTGCCGCTGAAATACGCCAGCGCCGAGGCCGTCGCCGACCAGCTGCGCGCGACGTTCGGCGCCACCGACAGCGCCGTCAACAAGATCAACCGCCACTTCCAGCAGGTGGCCGGCGGCACGGGCGAATTGCCGACGGACTTCACCGTCGTCTCGGCGCCGCAGGCCAACAGCCTGATCCTCGTGGGCCTGCCGATGCAGATCGCGGAAACGAAACGCATCGTCGAGAAGATGGACGTGGAGAATCCGAACGGCTTCGGGCGGCTGAACGCGATCTTCCTGCGCTACCTGTCGGCGGAAGAAGCGTCCAAGAGCCTGAACGCGCTGCTGGGCAAGGCACCGGCGACGGAAGGCGCGCCCGTGCAGCGGGACATCGCCATCGAGCCGAGCGTGGCCAACAACGCGCTGCTGGTGGACGCCTCGCCGCAGGACTTCGAATACGTGCGGCGCCTCGTGGAGCGCCTGGACGTGGTGCCGCAGCAGGTGCTCGTCGAAGTGCTCATCGCCGAAATCAACATGGAGAAGGGCCTCGACCTGGGCGTCGATCTGTTCGGCATCGACCAGCCCGACGGCAGCGACACGGGCGCCTTCGGCCGTTCCCGCTACGGGTCGGCCGACGCGACGTTCAACCTGCTGACGAACTTCGCGTTTCCGCAAGGCTTCGCCGGCGGCATCATCAGCGGCACCTTCACGGGGCCGAACGGCACCGTCTACAACCAGATTCCGATCTATCTGCGGGCGGTGGCGGGCGAAAACAACCTGAAGATCCTCTCGAACATCCCCCTGTGGGCGCAGAACAACCTCGAGGCGTCCGTCAGCGTCGTCGAAAACATCCCCATCCTGAAGTCGTCGGTCGAGGGGTCCGGCTCCGACCGCGACTACATCCAGAACATCGAGCGGCAGGACGTCGGCATCAAACTGACGCTGACGCCCCATGTGAATCCCGACCGCGAGATCCAGCTCGACCTCAATCCCAGCATCGAGGCCGTGGTGGAAGACACGCAGACCGAGTCGCACACGCCCACCAGCTCCAAGCGCGAGGTCACGACGACGGTGACGGTGCCCGACCGCGCGACCGTGGTGATCAGCGGCCTGATCCGCGAAGACACGACGAAGATCGCCACGAAGGTGCCGCTGCTGGGCGACATTCCGTTCCTGGGCGTCCTGTTTCGGTCCACCAGCGATTCGAAGAAGCGGACGAACCTGCTGATCTTCGTGACGCCGCGCATCGTGACCGACATGAAGCTGGCCGAGCAAGAGAAGGCCCGGCTCGAGCGCGCCCCCCGCCGCCAAGGCTCGGAAACGGCGCGGGCCGCGCCGGCTCCGCCGCCGCCAAGGCGCGGGCAGAGGCCGCCGCCGCGCAGGAAAAGGCGCAGGAAAAGGTCGCGAAGAAGGCGCCGCGGCGGAGCGGCAAGCGATGAGCGAGCCCGCCCAGGGCTTGCCCGCGCTGGACCGCATCGAGGAAGACTGGCTCGATCCGGCGCTGATCGAAGCGGTGCCCGTGGACTGGGTGCGGCGGCACGCGCTGGTGCCGTTCCGGCGCAACGGCCAGATCGGCATCGCCGGCGCCGACGTCGCCACCTTGCAGGCCTACGAGGATCTGGCGCTGCTGCTGGGCGCGGAAGCGGCCTGGTACGTCGCGCCCGCGGCGGAAATCCAGCGCGCGATCGATCGCTGCTACTATCGCCGCGCGGGGCAGGCCGACGCCGCCGCCGCGCAGGCCGGCCAAGCCGCCGCGGAAGAGGGCGCGGCGGCGCCCGCCCGCCGCGAGGCCGACGACCTGCTGGCCGGCAGCGCCGATGCGCCGGTCGCGCACTACGTCAACGCGATCCTGCTCGAAGCCGTCAAGCGCGGCGCGTCCGACATCCACCTCGAACCCTTCGCCGACGCCTTGGCCGTGCGCTACCGCATCGACGGCCTGCTGTACGAGCAGCCGCGCCCGCCGCGGCATCTCGAGAACGCCCTGACGGCGCGCCTGAAGGTCATGGCGAAGCTCGACCTGGCCGAAAAACGCCTGCCGCAGGACGGCGTGGCGCGCGTCCGCGTCGGCGCGCGCGAAATCGACGTGCGCGTGTCCAGCGTGCCGGTGGCGGAAGGCGAGCGCATCGTGCTGCGCCTGCTGCACCGCGAATCCACCCGCTACTCGCTGAACGAGCTGGGCATGGCGCCCGCCCTGCTGGAGCAATTCCGCGGCATCCTGCGCGAACCGCACGGCATCGTGCTGGTGACGGGGCCGACCGGCAGCGGCAAGACCACCACGCTCTACGCGGCGCTGCGCGAACTCGACACGGCGCACCTCAACGTCCTGACGATCGAAGACCCCATCGAATACCAGCTGCCCAACATCGGCCAGATGCAGGTTCACCCGAAGATCGGCCTGACCTTCGCGCGCGGCCTGCGCCACGTGCTGCGCCAGGATCCCGACGTGGTGCTGGTGGGCGAAACGCGCGACCTGGAAACGGCGGAAATCGTCGTGCGGGCGTCGCTGACCGGCCATTTGGTCTTCACCACGCTGCACACGAACGACGCCGTCGGCGCGACGACGCGCATGGTGGACATGGGCATTCCGCCGTACCTCCTCGCGGCGGCCGCGCGCGCGGTGCTGGCACAGCGCCTCGTGCGCCGCCTGTGTCCGCGGTGCCGGCGCGAAACCGCGCTGGCCGCGGCGGACGCCGCGCTGCTGGGGCAGCCGAAACTCGCGGGCCGGACCGTCTGGGAAGCCGCGCCGGAAGGCTGCGCGGATTGCCTCGGCGGCTACAAGGGCCGCACCGGCATCCACGAGCTGCTGGCGGTGTCGCCGGCGATTTCGGAAGCCATCCGCACGGCGGTGCCGCCGGGGGAACTGCGGCGCCTGGCCCGCGCGGCGGGGTTCCGCGACATGCTCGACGACGGCATCGACAAGATCCTGGCGGGCACGACCTCGGTCGCCGAAGTGCTGCGTTCCGCGGGCGCGCGGCGGGAATAGCGGGCGCGGGGCCGGGGCATGACGACCTTCGAATACAAGGGCTACGACGCCGCGGGCCGCGCCCGGACCGGCCTGATCGAAGCCGCCGATCCCAAGGACGCGCGCAAGCGCCTCGCCGCGCAGGGTCTCTTGACCGAAAGCCTGCAGGCGGTCGCCGGCCGCGCCGCGAAGCCGGGCCGGCGCGTCGCGTTTTCCGCGGAAGTCCGCACGATGTTCTACCGCGAACTGGCCGCGCTGCTGGGGTCCGGCGTCGCGCTCGTGCCGGCGCTGGACGTGATCCTGCAGGCGCCCGAACTGGACCAGGCCCGGACCTTGCTGGCCGCCGCGCGCGATGCCGTGCGCGAGGGCCGGCCCCTCAGCGCGGCGATGGTGGCCGCGTCGCCGCAGGTGACGCCGTTCGAGCGCGCGGTGATGGAAGTCGGCGAGCGCACCGGCGGCATGAACGACGCCCTCGAACGCCTGGCGGCTTTTCTGGAGGAGCAGGAGAAGCTGCGCGAGAAGCTGGTGACCGCGCTGCTGTATCCGTGCGTGGTCGTCTCGCTGGCGCTGATCATCGGCGGGCTGGTGCTGGTGTTGCTGCTGCCGATGATGCAGCGAATGCTCGCGGAAGCGAACATGCCGCTGCCCGCGCTGACGAAGGTCATGTTCGCGGGCGGGCGCATCCTCGGGGCGGTGCTGCTGCTGGCGGCGGCGGGCGGGGCGGCGGGCGCCGCTTGGTTCCGGCGGAAGCTGCGCGCGGACGCCGCGCTGCGCATCCGCGCGGACCGCTTCCTGTTTTCGATTCCGCTGGTGGGCGGCGGCTGGCGCAACTTGGCCAGCCTGCGGTTCGTGCGCGTGCTGGGCCTGCTGCTGGAACGCGGCGTGGGATTGATCGCGAGCGTGCCGATGGCGGGCCGGGCGTCGGGGAGCGCGTGGCTGGCAGACTGCGCGCGCCGCGAAACGGAGGCCATGGGCGAGGGCAAGCCGCTGGTCGAAGTCATCCGCGGCATCCGCCCGCTGCATCCTTCGCTGGCGGCATGGGTGCAGGCCGGCGAGGCCGGCGGCGCCCTGACGGGCCTGCTCGACAACGCCGCGCAGCGGTTCCAGCAGAGCTGGGACCGACTGGCCAACCGCGGCATGATGCTGCTGGAAATCGGGATGACGTTGGTGGTCGGCCTGTTCGTGACGCTGATCGCGCTGGCGGTGCTGCTGCCCATCCTGCAAATGAACAAGGGAATCCCGCGATGATTTGGTGGCTCTACAACCTGCTTTTCCCGGTGGCCTTCGCGTGCCTGCTGCCGCACTTCCTGCTGCGCATGCTGCGGCGCGGCGGCTACGCCCGCGACTTCTCCCAGCGCTTCGCGCGCTACGGCGCCGCCGAGGCGGCGCTGCTCGCCGCGCCCGGCCGGCCGATCTGGATCCAGGCCGTCAGCGTCGGCGAACTGGCCGTGGCGTTTTCCTTCATGGACGAACTGCGCCGCCGCGATCCGGCCGCGCGTTTCGTGCTGACGACCAACACGTCGACCGGCCACGCCCTCGCGCTGAAGAAAATCCAGGCGCCGGACGTCACGCTCTACTTTCCGATGGACGTGCCGGGGATCGTCGCGCGCGCCCTGCGGCGCATCCGGCCGGCCGCCGTCGTGCTGGTCGAGAACGAAATGTGGCCCAACCTGATCCGCCACGCGCGGCGGCAGGGCGTGCCGACCGTGCTGATCAACGGCCGGATTTCGGAACATTCCTTCCAGGGCTATCGCAAGATCCGCTTCATCACGCGCCGCCTGCTGCCGGAGATCCAGTGGTTCTGCGTGCAAAGCGCGGCGGACCGCGACCGCCTGCTGGCGCTGGGCGCGCCGGCCGATCGCGTGGAAGTCGTCGGCAGCGCGAAGTACGACGTCGAACCCACGGCGCCGACCGCGGAGGCGCGCGCCGGCGCGCTGCTGGCCAAGCTCGGCGTGCGGCCGGGCCAGCCGGTGCTGGTGGGAGGCTCGACCTGGGACGGGGAAGAGGAATTCCTGCTCGATTTCTGCGTGGAAGCCCGCGTGGCTTTTCCCGGCCTGATGCTGGTGCTGGTGCCGCGCCACGCGGAGCGCCGCGAGGATGTGCTGGAGGCCATCCGCCGGCGCGGGTTGTCCGCGGTGCAGCGCAGCCGATTTCCGGATGCGGCGCCGGCGCCCGCGTCGCGTCCCGAGGTGCTGTTGGTGGACACCACCGGCGAACTGCGCGGGTTCTACGCCGTAGCCGATCTCGCGTTCGTCGGCAAGAGCCTGACGCAAACCGGCGGACAGAATCCCATCGAACCCGCCAAGGACGGCAAGGCCATCGTGGTGGGGCCGCACATGGAGAATTTCGCCGCCATCGCCGAGGATTTCGCCGCCGCGCGCGCTTGGCGCCAGGCCCGGGACGCGGCCGAACTGAAGGCGATTTTGCGGGAGCTGCTGGGCGACGCCGCGGAGCGCGCGCGCCTCGGCCGCGCCGCCGCCGATCTCGTTGCCCGCAAGGCCGGCGCCACGCGCCTGATGGTCGCCCGCGTTCTCGCCGCCCGCACGACGGATTGAATCCATTGTCTCCCATGCGGTTAGGCGCCGCTTGATCCCTGTCTTTTCCTCCCAAAACCGTGCCGGAAAACGGCCACCTTTTTATAAAAAGGTGGCCGCGGCCGACGCGGCGCAGGCGGCGCCTAACCGCATGGGGAGATTGCGCGGAATTTTTCATTTTGCTACAATTTTTGATGCAACCGAAGGAGCCTTCGGAGAAAGGCGGCGCGTGCGACGGTGGTGGTCGGGTTGGGTGTGCGGGTGGGCGTGGGCCGTTTCGGCCGCCGGCCAAGCCATGTTGCCCACGAGCCATTCGGGGCCGTGGAGCAACAACGCCTATCTGCCGGCCGGATGGACGGGCACGGAATTGACGGAATATGCCGTGAATTACGACGGAGCCGGAAGCGGCGCCGCCAAGTTCGATTCCACCAACGACGCGCTCGAGATCGAATTCGCCGGAACGCCGGAAACGATTTCGTATTGGTTCCAGCAGAACGCGGCCAGCGGCTATGTCTTCAAGGTCGAGGAATCCGCGGATGGAGCGGATTGGACGGACGTGGCGACGTACGACGGCGTTGGAATCCCCAGCGTGGCCCAGCCCCGGACCAATGCGATTTCGGCCGCATCCCGCCGCGTCCGGTTCCGGTACGAGACGAAAACGATCGGCAACATCGGACTGGATGGGGTGGCGATCGCAGGCTGGCCGACGAATTTCTGCGTGTCGCTGGATCGGCGCGACGGCTTCGGCGTGGAAACCGGAACCGTGGCCGCCATCGTGGCGACGGCGCGCAACGGCGCGGAGCCGTACCACTATGCCTGGGGCAGCACGCTCGGAGCGGAACACTGGACGGCGGACGGGGCCGTGTTCACGATCCTGGGCAGCGCGCCGGTCGGCGCGCAGGCCGCCTGGGTGGTGGCCACCGACTCCGGCGAACCGGTCCAGTCCGCCTCGAATTCGGTGGGGTTCGTCGTGGCGATGAAATACGACGTGGCGATCGCGCCGTCGTCGCACGGCACGACGACCACGGAGCCTGCGGCGCGCGCGGCCGCCGGTGAAACCGTGCTGGTTTTGGCCGCGCCGGACGCGGGCTATCGCTTGGCCACGCTGACCTTGGAAGCGGCCGGCAGCGACGCCTGCCGCCTCGCGGAGAGCGCGTTCGTCATGCCCGCCGCAAACGTCGCGGTGCGGGCGACGTTTGAGGAAATTCCGCCGGAGGGGAGCTACGGCGTGGATTTCGAGGATGCGACCAAGTCCACCTACGAGACGGCCAACGTCAGTTTGGGCGGAAAGTCGTGGGAGTTGGCGCAGGCGTTGATCGGAACCGACGCCGGGAACGTTTTGGCGGGATTCAAGTCGGTGCGCCTGCGCGACGGCACGAATGCGCCCAGTCTGACCCTGCTCGAGGACCTGACCAACGGAGTGGGACGGCTGTCGTTCAAGTATCGAACCTATTTGCCCACGGTTTCCACGGTGGACTGGGAGGCGCAATACAGCCGGGATGGGGGCGCGCATTGGGTGCGGATCGGACGCCCCTTCGCGCCGTCGGCCCTCGACGTCGTGCAGATTTTCTCCCGGGGCGTCCACGTGACGGGACCGGTGCGCCTGCGGATCGTGCGGGGCTCGACCAACGTCGTGGAGGGCAACCGATTGATCATCGACGACGTCGTGGCGACGCCTTACGGCGGGCTCGGGGAGCCGATCATCGAAGACGTCGGTTCCGGTCCGGAACCCGGCGCCTATGAAATCGAAGCGCCGGGCGGTTATGCGGTGGCCGAGGTCCTCGGCGCGAATCCGGCCGTGGGCGGCACCGGCGCGTGGTCGAATCTGACCGAGGGCGTGCACTACGGCTTGAGCAACGCGACGGTCACGATCCGGGCGGTGCCGAATGCGCGGCAGTGGATTCGCCTGGGGTTGAGTCCGTTGCCTTGATGCCGGCCGCCCGATCCCGCGCGCCTTGGCGCGCGGGATCGCGGGTTGCGGCCGGCCCAAAAGGGGGGTAAGCTCCCAGCGCAAGCGAAAGGAGGCGGTCATGGCCTTTACCCTCGAAATCGGAGCGGCGGCGCCGGATTTCCATTTGCCGGCGACGGACGGGAAGAAATACGCGCTGGCGGATTTCGCCGCCGCGAACGTGCTGGTGGTGTTTTTCACCTGCAACCATTGCCCCTACGTGCTCGGATCGGACGAGGTCACGCGGGCGACGGCGGAGAAGTTCAAGTCCCGCGGCGTGCGGTTCGTGGCGATCAACTCGAACAGCAAGCACACCTATGCCGAGGACGATTTCGCGCACATGGTCGGGCGCATGGAAGAGTTCCACTTTCCGTGGGTCTACCTGCACGACGAATCTCAGGCGATGGCGTTGGCCTACGGGGCGTTGCGGACGCCGCACTTCTTCGTGTTCGACCGCGCGCGCAAGCTGGTCTACACGGGCCGGGCGCTGGACAATCCGCGCGAACCGGCGAAAGCGACCGTCCACGACCTGGACCGCGCGCTGGACGAGGTTACGTCTGGCCGGCCGGTGAGCGTGCCGACGACGAATCCCATCGGGTGCAACGTGAAATGGGAAGGGCGGGACAAGCACTGGATGCCGCCGGAGGCGTGCGATCTGGTGCGGTAGGCGCTAGCGGAAGCCCGGCCGCGCGCGACCGCCGCCCAGCCGCAGGATGCGACGGATGGACGGCGGGATTTCCTCGCGGCGATGGGTGACGTAGAGCACGGTGGCGCCCCGCCGGATGCGGCGATCGACCGCGGCGACGAACGCCGCGCGATGGCGGCGGTCGAGGCCTTGGCAAGGTTCGTCGAGCACCAGCAGGCGCGGCGATTTCACCAGCGCGCGGGCGAGGAGGATCAGCCGCTGTTCGCCGGTGGACGTTTGTCCGAACGGGCGGTCGGCGAGCGCGGCGAGGCCCAGCCGGCGCAAGCCGCGAAGGGCGGTCGCGCGTTCGCGGGGCGACGGCGGCTCGCCGAGCGTGGCGGCATCGCGCAGGCCCGTCGCGACGGCTTCGAGCCCGGTGAGCGCGGGGTCGAAGGCGTCGTGGAATTCGGGGGAGACACGGCCGATGCGCCGCTGGACGTCCCAGATGCTCTCGCCGGAGCCGCGCGGCCGGCCGAAGATCCGGACGTCGTTGGCGAAGACCTGGGGATTGTCGCCGAGGACGAAGCTCAGCAGCGTGGATTTGCCGGAGCCGTTCGGGCCGACGACGGCCCAGCTCTCGCCGGCGCGGACGGTCCAATCGACGTTCCGCAAGATCGGCGCGGCGTCCCATTGAACCTGCACGTTCCGAAAACGGACGAGTTCCGCGCCGGGGGCGGCGCGGGGGCGGCGCGGAGGCGCGGCGCCGGCCGGCGCCGCCGGCGCGTCGCGCAGCAGCCGGGCCACGCCGGGAGCGCGCCGCAGGCGCGGCAGCGGGCCTTGGGCGACGATGCGGAAGCGCTCGACGTGCAGCAGGTGGGTCAGGCCGCGGGGCCAGTCGGGCGGTTGCGCGCCGACGAGGATCAAGGCCGGTCCGCGCTGGCGCGCAAGGGCGCCGAGCACGTCGCGGAGATGCCGCCGGTAGGCGGCGTCGAGCCCGGCGAAGGGATCGTCGAGAACGAGGATTTGCGGGTTGCGCATCAGGGCGCGCGCGAGGGCGATCTTGCGACGCTCCCCGTTGGAGAGCGCGAGCAGGGGCTTCGCCAGCAGCGGCGCGATGCCCAGCGCGCGAACGATGCGGCGCGCGCGGCGGTTCCAGCGGGCGACTTCCGCCCGGCGCCGGCCGACGACTTCGTAGGGATTGATTTCTTCGACGGATTTCCAGGACAGGACGTCGGCGACGCGGGGGCTTTGCTCGCGGTCGAGGCTGAACCAGCGCGCCGGCGCGCCGCCGACCGGATCGAACGCTTCCGGTTCGGCGGACAAGTATTCGATGGCCGCCGCCGGTTCGCGCCGGGGCCCGGCGGCAAAACGGTAGGCGAGCGCGCCGGCGACGCACGGCAATTCGCCGCGGAGCGCGCGGCAGAAGACCGTCTTGCCGGCGCCGGTGGGGCCGACCACGAGCCAGCGTTCGCCGCGGCGCAGCGTCCAGTTCGCGTTCCGGAACACGAGCCGTTCGCCAAGGCGGAACGCGGCGTCGCGAAGTTCGAGGATGGCGGGGCCGGGGGCGGGCATGGAAAGCAGGATAGACGCGCGGCGCCGGCGCGGCAAGGGGGGAGAGCGCCTCAGAAGCCGCCGAGCAGTTCCGCGAAGCTCCGGACGAGTTGGCCGTGGCCGGTGCGCAGATAGACGCCGAGCTGGGCGATCAGATCGACGGCGGCGGCGAACTGGGCGAGGGCATAGCCCGCGATGGCGAACTGGCCGATGCACACGACGCCGACGCCGAATTGCGCCAGGACGAAGATGCCGCCGGCGAACTGGCCGACGGCGAAAACGCCGCAGGCGGGGACCGGCAGCCGGTTGGGACGGTATTTGAACGACACGTGGAGCAGGGGCAGGCCGAAAAGCCGGGTCCGCGTTTTGTATTCGAAGCCCCAGCCGTCCCATTTTTCGCGGGCGGGCCAAGGCGCGCCGCACTGGGGGCAGACCACGGCCTGTTCCGAGATTTCCCGTTGGCATTCCCGGCAGGGTTTCATGGCGATATATTTTTGGGGGCGCCATCCGTGAAACGGTCGCGGACGGCGCAGACCTCGGCGATGCGGCGGCGGAGGGCCTCGACGGCGGCGGCGTCGAGCTTGCCGGCGGCAACCATGTCCGCGAGTTCGTCCAGCGCCTGGCCCATGGGCCAGGCCGATTTGTAGGGGCGGATGGACGTCAGGGCATCGAAGATGTCGGCGACGGTCACGATGCGGGCTTCGAGGGGAATGGCATCGCCGCGCGCGCCCGCGGGGTAGCCGGTGCCGTCGAGATGCTCGTGGTGGCCGGCCACGATGCGGCGCAGGATGGCCACGTGCGGCAAATGGCTCAGGCCCAGATCGGCGATCATCCGGTCCACGATGGCGACGCCGCGTTCGACGTGCGTCTTCATCAGGTTCCATTCGTCGGCATCCAGGTGGCCGGGCTTGAGCAGCACGTGGTCGGGAATGCCGACCTTGCCGACGTCGTGCAGCGGCGCGAAAAGAAAGACGTGCTCGACGAATTCGTCGGTCAGGCCGTGGGCGGGGGCGAGTTCCTTGGCGATCAGGCGGGCGTAGCGGGCCATGCGTTCGAGATGCGCGCCGGTTTCGAAATCGCGCAGGTTGCAGAAGGCGCGGGCGACGTCCACGGAGCCGGCCAAGGCGCGGACGATGAGCAATTCGCCGGCGACGAGCAGGGAAACGAGATTGGCGTAGAGCAGCAATTGGCGCTGGTCGGCGTCGGAAAAGGCGTCGCGGCGGCGGGAATCGAAGAAGAGGAAGCCGGTGAAGACCCCTTGGCCGTACATGGGCACGGTGAGGGAAGACAGATAGCCCTCCTTGAGGACCCAGGCGGAATGGGCGGTGGCGGGCGAGAGGGCGGCCGGAATGTCGTTCAGCAGGCGCAGGCGGCCGCTTTGCGCGAGTTCGTTCAGCGCGCGGCTGTCGGACATGCGGAATTCGTAGCCGCGCAGGGCCTCGCCGGCGAGGGTGCTGTTGACGAACGTCTTGAGCAGATCTTCGCCGGGGTCGTAGAGGGCGCAGCCGATGCGGTCCACTTGCGGGATCTCCCGGAGGATTTGCCGATGCAGCGCAGCCAACCGTTCGCCGAGACCGATCGTCTCGGGCACCGGGAGCACCGTCGGTTGCGCCGCCTGCGCCATGATTTCTCTTTCTCCAATGCCACTGTCGTTCAACGCTTCGCCGGCGTCAAGCCTGCGCGGGATTTTTCGCGATCCGCATTGCACGGGCGCGCGGATCGGATATATTTGGATTTTCACCCATCATCGGCAATGAACAAGGCGATCGGCATCGTAGGGGCGGCGGTCTGGCTGGGTCTGGTTGCGGCGGGCGGCGCCGGGGAACGGCGCGGCGGCTTGGCGCTGCAGTTCGACGACGGCTGGCATTCCTGGTTGACGGACGTGGCGCCGCTGGTGCAGGCGCACGGCGGCACGGCGACGGCGTTCGTCAACGACAAGTATCTCGAAAGCGGGCGAATCACGCTGGACGAACTGCGCCGCCTGCAGGACGAATTCGGGTGGGAGATCGGCACCCACACGGTCAACCATTACCACGCGCCGCGCTACGTGCAGGCCAAGGGGCTGGAGGCCTGGCTGGCGAACGAATTGGATCCGTCGCTGCAGCGGCTGCGGGACGCCGGACTGCGGGTGAATGCGCTGGTCTTTCCCTTCAACGCTTCGACGCCCGAGCTCGAACGGGCCGTTGCAACGCGCGTCGGCAGCTTTCGGCGCACGACGCCGCTGGCGCTGGCCGACGGCGTGCGTCCGGACGGTTCGGTGCCCGGCACGTCGATCGACACGTCGCAATATGCGCCCATCGAACTGATGAAGAAATGGATCGACATGGCGCACGCCCGCGGCACGACGCTGTTTCTCTACGGCCACCGGGTGCTGCCGGACGCCGCCTTCACCACGGGACGCGTGGTGGCGGTGGCGGGAACCGCGGTGACGCTGGACCGACCGGTCGCGCTGGAAGCGGGAGAGGAAAACGTGCTGGTGCCCGACGCGGCGCGGCGCCAGAGCGTCCAAGACGTGCGGACGGTGCAGGGCGCGGACGGCGCGATCCTCCAACTGGCGGAGCCGGCGCCCGCAACGGTGGCGGTGGGCAATTGGGTGCTGGTGGGGCCTGCGTACGGGACGCGCCAGTCGGACTTCGAGGAATTGCTGCGCTACGCCGCCGAACGCCTGGATTTTCTCACCCTCGCCGACGTCCAGGCCCGGTCGCCCCGGTCCGCGGCGGCCCCTGCGGGAGACGGCCCGTGAAACTGACGCCCGAATCCTTCCAGCGGATCGTCGACGATCTCCACGACGGACTCTACTTCGTGGACCGAAACCGCGTGATCACGTATTGGAACAAGGCGGCGGAACGGATTTCCGGGTTCACGGCGGCGGAAGTCGTGGGCAAATCCTGCGCGGACAACATCCTGACCCACGTCGATGGCCGCGGCTGCGCGCTCTGCACCGGCACGTGCCCGCTGGCGGAGACGATGTGCGACGGCCGGCTGCGCCAAGGCGAAATCTACCTGCACCACAAGGACGGGCATCGCGTGCCGGTTTCCGTGCGGGCCAGCCCGCTGACGGACGAGGCCGGCCACGTCATCGGCGGCATCGAATTGTTCACGGACATCAGCCACCAGACCGCGACCGCGCTGCGGATCCAGGAACTCGAACGCCTGGCGCTGCTGGACAACCTGACGCAACTGGCGAATCGGGCCTACGTCGAACGCGAAATCCGCGCCCGGTTCGAGGAAATGAAGCGGTCGGCCGATGCGCCGTTCGGGTTCCTGTTCATGGACGTCGACCATTTCAAGTCGGTGAACGACCGCTTCGGGCACGACGTGGGCGACGCGGTCCTCCAGTTCATCGCGCGCACCCTGAACGCCAACGCCCGGCCGTACGACGTTTATGGGCGCTGGGGCGGGGAAGAATTCGCGGGGGTCATTCGCTGCATCGGCGAACAGGATCTGCAGCGGCTTGGCAATCGCTTGCGCTGCCTGATCGAAACGTCGTATGCGCTGCACGCGGGCCAGCGCATCTCGGTCACGATGTCCATCGGCGCGACGCGGTTTCGCCCCGACGACACGCTGGAGAGCCTGGTGAAGCGCGCGGACGAACTGCTGTACCGCAGCAAGCGCGAGGGGCGCAACCGCTTGACGCTGGGCTGACGCGGCGCGCCGCGCCGCGCCGCCTAGAACCGAAGATCGGCGCCGGCGGAAACCGTGGTGCGATCGTAGGTCGAGCTTTCCTGGTAGATGCCTTCGAGGAACAAGCCGAATCGGCGCGTCAGCCGCCAATCGAGCCGGGCGTTGCCGCCCCAGATGAACTGCCAGTCCGTCTGCTGCTCGCGCGAATAGCCGACTTGGCCGCTCAGGGAATAGGACCAGCGCGTCCCGCCGCCGCGGACGTTGGCGTAGAACTGGTGCTGTTCGAGTTGTTCGGGCGCCCAATATTCCGGCGGATCTTCGTCGCTGTCGCCGAACCGGAAGAGATAGCCGGCACCGACGTAGGGCCACTCCTTCAAGCGATAGACGAAACGGCCGTAGAGCAGCCACGTGGCGTTGTCGTCGGTGCGATCGACGTAGAGGCCGTTGACGAACGCATCGATCTTGTCGAATAGGCGGGAGTAGGTGGCGAGGCCGTACTGATCCGCCTGGACGTCGGCGCGCAGGGCCTCGACGGTTTCGATTTCCTGGCGGGAATAGGCGAGTTCGGCATGGCCGCCGAGCCAGCGATTGGGCAGGTGCAGGCGCAGTTCGCCGCCGACGAGGTCGTCCAAGTCGCTTTCGAATTGCAATTGCCAGATCCGGCCCTCGAGCCACGTCTGCGGCCACAGGTAGCCGAGGCCGCCGACGCCGATGCGGGTGCCGCGTTCGTCGCCGAGGCCGTCGGCCTGCCAGCGATCGACGTCGCCGAAGGCGTCGAGGCGCAGGTGGCGCCGGACGAAACCGTCGGCTTCGGCGCCGAGTTGTTCGAAGGAGCGGCCTTCGTTGTCCTCCCAGTAGCTGCCGGCGAGCTGGAGGCGGGGCTGTTCGCGCTCGTTCGCGTTGGCGAGGGTTTCCGCGATTTTGGGCGCGTCGGGATCCAGTTTCCGGGCTTGTTCCAGCTGGCAAATGGCGGTGGGCAGGTCGTCCTGCTGGAGGGCGTTGGCGCCCCAGTTGAAGGCGACTTCGCGCGGATCGGCCCCGGCCGCGAGCGCGCGCTTGAACCAGTGGTTGGCCTCTTCGTGCTGGCGATTCCAGTACAGGAGCTTGGCCAGTTCCAGCTGGCATTGGACGGCGGGGTTTTCCCGGCGGAGATGCGCGGCGAGGCGATCGGCATCCCACCCTGCGGGCACGACGCGCGCGGGAATCCGCAGCGGATCGAAGCCGGGGGCGAGAAAACCGCTGTCGTCGTGGAAGATGGCCAAATCGAAATTCCGGGCGACCGTTTCCCGGAGGGCTGCGACGTAGGCCGGCCGTGCGTCGAGGGAATCCTGGCCGTAGTCGCCGTAGGGATAGACCAGCACCCGGCGCGGCTCGTTCGCGATGGCGGCGCCGGCGTCGGCGAAGGTTTTTTCCAGCCGTTTTTCGAAGGCCGGCATGTTTTCCAGGCGACCGTTCTTGAAGACGGGATGGGTGAACGGATTGCCGAGCAGGCCGTCGGCGGAAATCTTCTGGCGGCGGTTGTACTCGGGGCCGCTGGACGCCAGCAGCCAGCGGCCGGAAGCCGCCAGTTCGCGCAGATAGGCCGGCGTGGGCTTGCCGGGAATCGCGCGGGCATGCAGGCCGGAATGGCCGGCGTACGTGGCGCGCCCGCCGATCTCGGCGAGCAGCGCGTCCACCGCCGCCAACACCTCTTGGTCCGCATCTTCGAGCACGACCACGGCTTGCCGCTGGGTCGAGGGCTGGCGGATTTGATCGGGCGTCACGAGCTGGTAGCCTTCCGCCCGGAGGCGGCGCAGGTGCGCCGCGAGCTGTTCGACGTTGTTGCGGCCGGGATAGGGGCAGGCGGTGACCAGCCGATACGCCAGCACGGGCACGAGATCGTCGGGCGCGCTGCGCTTGGCGATGCGGCGCAGCAGCTGGAGCGACGCGCGCACGTGGTCCGCCTCGGAGAGGGCGATGGCGTGGCGCAGCTGGCTTTCCACGTCCCACGGGCGATCCGCGACGATGGCTTCGGAATATTCCAGCGCCTGGCGAAAATCGCGGCGGGCGGAGGCGAGGTTCTTGAGCGCGACCAGCGAGCTGAACTGTTGGGGATTGCGCGCCAGCAGCTCCTGGCGGAACGCGACGGCTTCGTTGGTCATCTGCAGCGCCTCCAGCTGGCGCGCCAGCAGCAGCGTGCCTTGGGCATGGCCCGGATCGATCGCCAGCAAGGCGCGGGCGGAGGCGAGGCTGCCGGTGGTGACCGCGTTGGCGGCTTCGGCGTTTTCGGCGTAGCTGCGGTGCAGGCCGGGGGAAGGCACGCGGGCCAGTCCGGCCCGGGCGACGTCCGTCGCCTTTTGGAAATCGCCCTGGGCCAGATGGATTTCGGCCAGCAGCTCGTACGCTGCCGCGCTGGGCGCCTGCGCGATTTGTTCCTCGAGGGTCGCGATGGCTTCGGCGGGCCGGCAGTCGCCGTAGAGGGCGGCGGCCGCGGCGGTCGCGTAGTAGGAAACGTCCGGCGCGGCCAGATGCAGCATCTGCCAGCCGTCGATGGCGCGTTCCGGTTCGCCCAGCGTCGTCCACATTTCGGCGGCGTAGGAGCGGAGGGCGTCGTTGCCCGCGGCGATCTGTTCTTCCATCCATTCCGCGACGCCGCGGGCTTCCGCCAGGCGGCCGGCCTGGAGATAGTCGTTGAACAGCAGCTGTCGCAGGCGGGGTTGATTCGGTTCGGCGGCCAAGCTTTTCTCGTAGCCGGCGATGGCCGCGGCGAGCCGCCCCTTGCGGTCCGCGGCGAGGCCTTCCGCCGCCGCGCGAACCACGACGGACGTGGCGCGCCGGCGCAGGTCGGCGAGCCATTCGTCGGCGGCCGCGACGCCGTTTTGGCGTTGTTCCAGCTCGTAGGCGGCCAACCAGGCGGGCCGGTCGGGAGCGTGGGCGAGCAGGCGACGATACAATTCGGCCGCGGCATCCAAGTCCTGGCGCACGTGCGCCCGTTCGGCGGCCCGTTCGAGGGCGTCGAGCAACCGCGGATCCTGCCCGTGGCTCGCGCCCAGGCGGTCGTCCAAGGTCAGCACCAGCACGGTCGCGTCGAGACCGTCGGCGACGTTGCGGACGGCGTCCAGCGCCAAGCCGACGAGCGCGTCGTCGGTTTCGTTTGCCAGCGTTTCCATGAACGGCGCCAAATAGAGCGGCACGTCCTTGCGATTGCCGCCGAGCGCTTGGACGTAGGCCAGATAGACGCCGGTATGTCGCGGATCTTCGTTGCGGCTCCACGCTTCGAGCAGCAGCGGCTTGGCGGCCTGGTGGCGGCCCTTTTCGACCAGCGGCACGGCGAAATCGAGCAGCTGGGCGCGCGGTTCCCAACGGGCCAGGGCGGCCAACGCTTCTTCCGGCTGCTGGTCTTCGATCAGTTGCGCGACGACCTGGAGTTCCACGTCGCGCCGGGCGGCCACGCCGCCGGCGATGGCTTTGTCCAAGGCTTCCAGCGCTTCCGGACGCCGGTCCAGCGCCCACAGCGTCCAGCCCAGATCGCGCCAGCTCGCGGCGTCGGTCGGGTCCAGTTCCAGCGCCTGGCGGAACGTGACCGCCGCGGGTTCTGCCTGGCCGCTGGCCTGCAAGCCGACGGCGAGATCGCGCCGCCAGCGGGCGTTCGCCGGTTCGAGGTCGCAAGCCTGGCGCAGGGAATCCAGCGCGGCGTTGGTTTGGCCGGCCCGCCACTGGGCGGTGCTCAAGTCGCGCAGGGTGGAGGCGTTTTGCGGGTCGAGCGTCGCGGCGAGCTTCAGCGCGGCGAGCGCTTCGGCGAATTGATCCGCCTGCAGCTGGAGGGCCCCGAGCTGTTTCCAGCCGCCGGCATACGCGGCGTCCCGTTCGGTGGCTTGGCGCGCGAGCGCCAAGGCGCTTTCGGTTTGTCCGAGCTGGGCGGCGGCTTGCGAACGCCGTACCAGATCGACGACGGAATTCGTCGCCGGTTCGGTTTGCGCGCCGGCGGCGGCGAGCAGCCAGCCGCCGGCGAATCCGGCGGCGATCAGGATTTTGAGCGTTTTCATGGTGTCAGGGTTCATAGCGAACGGCCGGTGCGATGCCCAGTTCCCGGCTCCGCGCGGAATCCAGGAAGGCGGCGGTGCGATCGGCCGGAAAAACCGCCAGCAAGCGATCGAGGGCGGCAAGCGTTTCCGCTTCGGCGCCGTCCACGAGAATCCAGTCGTCGGGCCGCAGGCCTTGCGCGTCGAACGAGTCCTGCGCCGCGGCGGCGGCGGGGACGACGGCGACGACGGCCAAGTTCAAGTCGTGCAAGCCCTGCAGCAATTCGGCCGAGGGCGCCGTTGCGGCCACGCGGCCGATCAGGCTGCGGAAGATGGGATCCTCGCGCAGGGCGCGAAGATCGGCCCGCGCGGTCGCCGCGTCCGCGGCGACCAACCAGGGCACGATTTCGACGCCCTGCGCCGCGGAGGCGAGGAGGGTGCGGCGCCAGGCTTGCGCGACGTCGGCGGACGAACCGGCGAGCGGCGCGATCAGCGCCTGGAAGGCGTCGCGGTTTTCCGCGGGCACGCGCTCGAGATCGGCGGCCACGGCCAACGCGGTTTCCAACGGCTGGGCGCGGCAGGCTTGCGCGCGGAACGCGCCGTTTTCCGCGGCGAGGCCGACGCGGCCGGGCGCGCGCCGCGCGGCCAGCGGCAGCGGTCCAGCCAACTGTTCAGCGCCGCGCCAGAGCCAGGCGCGCGCGCCCTTGACGCGCAGGCGCACGGTGACGGGTTCGTTCGCGGCCAGGGGCTCGGGCGATTCGTACAAGGTGCGCAAGCCGTCGGCGGTCCTTTCCTGCACGCGCAGGCCGGCCGGCGCGAGCGTCACGCGCAGGAAGGATTGCGCCGAAACGTGGCGCGCGTAGAGCGCGGCGACGGCGTCCGCGCCGAGACGCAGCGTGGCCGTCACGTCGACGTCCGACCAATTGTCGCTGCCGCGGATCCAGGCGGCGGCGCCGGGAGCGAATTTGGCGCCGGCCCCGGAGAAGTGCACCTTGCCGACCCCCTGCCACGCGCCGGCGTCGCGGAGATCGCCGGCCGCGTCGGCGCGCGGCGCGAACTGTTCGAGTCGGCGCACCAGTTCCGCGCCGGTCGCGTTGCCGGGCACGCGCCAGCGTTGCAGCGCATGGCGATCGGCGCCGGGGCCATTGAAGGGTTGATCGGCCTCCACGAAAGCCAGTTGGAAGTGCTTGGCGACTTCTTCCCGGTTGATGGCCTTCGCGTCGGGATCGGCTTCGGGGCCTTGGCCGGCGTCGGCGAAGGGGTAGACGTAGGCGAGCGGCGTTTCGCCGACGGTCTGCGCGATGGCGTCGCGGCAGTTGGCGTAGTCGGCGGCCACGCGTTCGCGGAAGGCTTCCGGACTTTCAAGGCCGGCGTTCGTCCAGGCGCGGCGGGTCAGGAAGTGGCCTTTTTCGTCGCCCGGGCCGACGGGAATTTCGTCGATGGCGGCGTGGCCCATGCCGGCGAAGGACCAGAATTTCATTTTGGCGACGCGGTGCAGATCGCCGGAACGCAGGAAAAACGCGCCGCGGGCGTCGAGGAGCCGGGTGGGCAGGCAGAGCGTGCCGCAGAATCCCGTTTTGCGGAAGGGCTTGGCGGTGAAGACGACGCTGTCCTTGCGGCCGCCCTCGAGCAGGACTAGCAGGGCCTTCGGGGGCAGCGGGCGCCGGCCTTCCAGAAAGGCGAGCGCGTCGGCGGGGGTGATGGTGCGGTAGCCGGCGGCATGGAGGGCCGCGAGTTGTTCCGCCATGCGCGTGGGGGTCGGGTAGGTTTCCGGCGCGCCGATGCCGACGCCCGCGTAGGACAGGGCCATGAATCCCTGCCAGTTGCGCCAGGTTTCGGGCTGGCGCTCGGGCAGCGGCCGGCCCTTGATGAACGGCTGGAGCGCCAGGGCCGCCAAGGCCGCGACGACGAGCCATTGGAGCGCGATCGACAGTTTTTTCATATTTCCGCCTTGCTCCGGGTGCCCCAGCCGGTTTCGGCGAACGTCAGCACGGCGATCGGCAGCTGCCAGACCAGCACGAACATGTAGTAGAAGCAGAACATCACGCCGTAGAGCCAGAGCCGGGAGCGCTTGACCAGCAGGTAGACGCTGCTGATCATGGCGCTCATGACGAGCACGCCGGCGACGTAGTTGATGGGCCACACGGCCTGGAGCAGGGGCACCAGCACCAGCGCGCGCACGACGACGATCGGCGCCACCAGCGGCAGCAGGAAGCCGAGGTAGAAGGAAACCGCCATCAACGGCTGCTTTTTCCACATGAAGGCGCAGGCCACCAGGCTTTCGCGGAACCAGGAACGTTTCCAGCGCAGCTGCTGGCGCAGGAACGTGCGGTGGTCTTCGGGGACCAGGGTGGTGCATTGCGCTTTTTCGGCGTAGCGCACCTTGTGGCCGCGGCGCAGCAGCAGGTTGGTCAGGCTGCGATCGTCGCCGAACGTGGCGGGCCGGCCGAGAAACGTCTGGGTTTCCCAGGCGTTCAGCACTTCCAGCAGGCGCTCGCGGCGATAGCAGGCCAAGGGACCGGAGAGGCAGGTGATGCTGTCGAAGACGCTTTCCGCGGCCTTCATGATGCGGAAGGCGACGTAGTAGCGCACCGACTGCATCTTCGTCAGGGCGTTGGTCCAGACGTTTTCCACGTCGCAATGGCCGGTGACGGCGGCCACCTCGGGATCCGCAAAGTGGTCCAGCAGGCGCCGAACGGCATCGGGCTCGAGGAAGCTGTCGGAATCGATGAACACGATGAAGGCGCCGGTCGCGCGCTGGACGCCGGTCGCCAAGGCGTGGCGCTTGCCGCGGCCGGGGCTGAAGCGGATCGATTCGACTTCCGGATACAAGGCGCGGGCGCGCGCGATGGCCGCCGGCGTGCCGTCGGTGCTGCCGTCGTCGATGACGATGACCTGCAGCTTGTCCGCCGGATATTCCAGGTTCATGACTTGGCGGATGGTGCGCTCGATCTGCTTTTCCTCGTTGAACGCGGGAACCAGCAGCGTCACCGGCGGGGTTTCGGCGAACGGCGGGGGATTGCGGTAGAACGCGGCGAAAACGAACCGACTGACGAGATAGCCGCCGACGAGGATGCTGTAGAAGAACAGCGGGGCGTCGTACCAGAAAAACTGGTAGTTCTCGTATTTCAGGAAAAGCGTGGTCGCGATGGCTCCCGCCAGCAGGACGATGGCGAGCCAACGCATCAAGGCCCACGTGGAGCGCGCCAGGCGCTGGGACAACGGTTCGACGAATTGCAGGCCCCAGTAGCCCTTGGCCGCGTCGTGCCGGCGCACGTCGGCGACGACGTCCATCGCGCCGTGGTGGTACTCTTCGGGCAAAATGCCGTCCGGCACCTCGAAATGCAGGCGGACGCGTTTCGTGCCGGCGGGGATTTCGCGGGATTCGACCAACAGACCGCCATCGGAAACGTCGCGGGCGGTTCCGGAATACGCCGTTTTGGACTTGCCGGCGCCAACGACGATCTGGACGGGGAAGTCGCTCCAGTAGCGCGGACTGCTGCGCCGGGTGCTGTAGTCGGCGCGGGAACGGGCCCGCCGGCGGCGGTCCGGCTTCTCGTAAGGCGAGGTGGCGTTGCGGCGATCTGGTGGTTGCAGGTTCATAAGTTCGTTTGTTGAATGGAGGAATCTAGCACGTGTATCGCTGTATTCAACCGAATCGGTGGATAAAATGGAAAATTAGAATTTCTAAGCGAAACCTAATGTTCGCCGTGCGGTGCAGGTTGGATTCAACCCGATGGAGGGGGTGTGGATGCGATTTTGGAACAATCATGACGAACAGGTCGAATTTTTGGGGTTGCATCCGGCTTCGCCATTGCCTTGTCGGCGGCGGCGTGATTAAATTGGCGCCCAGTTTCAGGATCAGGCTGCCCAAGGAGATCGCCATGGATGCAAATGCAACACCAGTTCAGCAAACGCCCTACAAGCCCGGCATGCCCGATCGCCGCCAGCGCAAACCGGACATGTGGGCGCGGGTTTTCCGTTGGCTCACCTTGTTGATCTATCCGTTGTTGATCGTTTTCTTCTTCATTTTCTTCGGCGTGGCCAGCGCGGATCACAATCAGGTCGTGGCGGCGCAGATGGGTGCGACGTCGCCGCAGGGCGGCGCATCCCACATGGATCTCTACACCGTGTTGCCGCTGCTGCTGGCGGGCTTGCTGATCGGCGCGATCGGCATGGTCCTGAGCCGCGTGCGCGCCCGCCGCCGGTCCGACTACAATTTCCGGACCCAGTGGAGCTTGGTGATCGTGTCCGTGATCGGCTTGGTCGCCTTCTTCCTGCTGCGCTGAGCGGCGCCGCCCCATGCGGCTCGGCGCCGCTTGCAACCCGCGCGCGCGAGCGCTACACGAGCTTCTTCAGGAACAGCGTGCAGTCGCCGGGCATGTCGGCGCAGCACGGCACCGCGGAATAGGCCAGGCGATTGATCTCCACGTAGCCCTGCTTGCGGAACGCGCCTTCGGATTTCGGATTCGTGGCCTCGGACACCAGATACTCGTAGCGCTTGTCGCGCAGGAGCGTCTCCATCCGCTGGAGCATGGACATCGAAATGCCCGCGCGCCAGTAGGGCCGGGCAACGGCGAGGTAGAAAACATAGGTCCATTTGCCCGGAATGCGGGCGAGGGGCCGGTCGAGTTCCTCGAAGAAATCGTTCAACTGCTCCATCGCCGCGCGGTATTCGGGCGGGATGACGTGCAGCGTCTGGCGGTACTTGCCGTCGTCGAGGCCAATGGCCACGCCGACGAGCTTGCCGACGTCGGCGTCGATCGCCGCGACGGCGAGATGGTCTTCGAAGCAGTGGTCGCAGACCGCGCGGACGTAGGAAGCGTAGAAATCGCGGGAGAGGTGGAGCGCGGCGGTCATCGGCTCCAGATTGAGGAAAACCTCGGTGAGCAGTTCGGCGGATTCGGAAAGGCGTTCGGCGGAAAGTTCCTGGATTTGGATGTTCATCGGATGGGGGCGCGGGGCCCCCGCATATGCCGGCGGACTGT
>CAYTEK010000024.1:0-18371 GCA_964436715.1 uncultured Verrucomicrobiota bacterium
GTCGGGATTTCGGGCAGGCGGTCTTCGGGGAGATCGGAATCGTCGAAAGGCGTTTCCTTCTGCAGGAGCGCGAGGTATTCCTTGGGCTCGACGCGGGCGGGGGCGACGTAGGCGAGCGCCTCCTTGGCCTCTTTTTCGAGTTTGGCGGTCTTGACCCAGAAGTCGGGCTGGCGTTCGGCGAAGGCGATGGATTTGGCGCGACGGACGAGCCGGTCGAGGTCCTCCACGTAGCGCGAGAGGTAGTAGCCGCCGATCGGGGTGACGCGCTTGTCGCGGGCGGCGCCGGCGAACTCGGCCTTGGCGTCCATGGACTGGATCATGTAGGCGTCGCGGGCGCGGAGGATTTCGAGCGCGGTGTTCTGGAAGGCGTTGGAATCGGGGTCGAAGGACCTGGCCATGAGGGCCACGACGTGCTTGGCGGAGCAGAAGAGGGTGAACCAGGTGCGGAAGACGTCCTCGGGCACGAGGGCGTCGGGAATCTTGAAGCGTTCGAGGGAGGTGTCGCCGATGTGGGTCAGATGGTCGCCGATGCGCTCGATGTCCTTCATGCAGCGATCGAGGTGCTGGAGGAAGAGGGTCTGGCGGCGGGAAAGGTAGTGCTGGGTGAGATGGCCGAGATAATCGCCCATGGATTGGCGGACTTCGTTGATGACGTCTTCGTTGGACAGGAGGCGGCGGTAGGTTTTGCGGCAGGGGGCGAGGATGAGTTCGCCGTTGAGCAGCATGCTGTCCACGCAGACCTCCGCCATGCGGCGCAGTTCGCGGATGACGGCGGCGAGGGCCTGTTCGGGCTTGGCGAGCAGCTGGTCGTCGAGGAACGACGGCGCCGGCACGGGCTCCTGGGACGGCGTGATCCGCCGCACGAGGCCGGTGAAGAGGCCGATGAAGGGCAGCAGCAGGAGGGTGGCGAACACCATGGCGAAGGTGTGCAGGTTGGCCGCCTGGCGGAGCAGGTTGCCGGGGGCGGATGCCGTGCACGCCCAGACGAACAGCGGCCAGGCTGCGAGCGCGAACAGCACGTTGGCGACGTTGAAGGCCAGGTGCGCGATGGCGGCGCGCCAGGCGCCGATGCGCATCGGCAGGGCGGCCATGATGGGCACGATGCAGGTGCCGACGTGCGCGCCCAGCACCACCACCGCCACTTGGTCGAAGCGCGTGAAGACGCCGGCCTTCACGAGCGCGAAGCAGAGACCGATCATGGCGCCGGACGACGTGATGAGCGCGGTGAGCAGGGCGGAGACGCCGATGCCCAGCAGGCGCCAGGTCCAGACGTCGCCGCGGATGTGGGCGAGGTAGGGCGCGAGGAGATCCTTGTGCGGCGCGATGCCGGTGGAGATGGTTTCCATGCCGAGGAACAGCAGGCCGAAGCCGATCAAGGCGTCGCCCAGCTTGCGCCAGCGCTCGGAGGGCAGCAGCGCATCGACGAGAAAGCCGATGCCGATGGCGGCCCAGCAGTAGTCGGAAATGTGGAAGGACACCAGCTGCATGGACAGCGAGGTGCCGATGTTGGCGCCGAAAATCGGCGCGATGGCCTGCTCGAGCGTCATGACGCCGGCGTTGATGAAGCCCGCCAGCATGGCGACGGCGGCGCCGGAATGGGCGAGGAAGCCGACGACGGTACCGAAGACGGCGCCGTGTCCGCGGCTGTGCGTGGCGCGGGCCAGAATGGCGCGCAGGGAACTGCCGGCCGCCGTGCGCAGGCTGCCGGTCATGACGTGCATGCCGTAGATGAAGAGGCTCAGGCCGCCGAGCACCTGGAACAGCAGCATCGCGATTTCGAATGGGGCCATGTTTTCCGCTTCTCCTCGCCGCCGGTCGGGGCGACCGCGGCGCCAAACCCATCAATATGCCGCCGGCGGCCGCAGGAAGGCAAGCGAATTGAAGCGAAGAAATGCTCGCGGCGCGGCGCGCGGACGTGGTAGATTCGCCTTCCGGAAACAACCCATGCTTCGGAGGTGCGCGATGGACAGACGGAACGACGAGATTCGCCGCAAGGATGCGGGCTTCACGCTGATCGAAATCCTGCTGGTGGTGACGATCATCGCCATCTTGGCGGCGGTGGCCCTGCCCAACCTGACCGGCAAGCTGGGCAAGGCCCAGATCAAGGCGGCCAAGGGCGGCGCGGCGGGCATCTGCACCGCCATCGACCTCTACGAGACCGACAACGGCAAGTTGCCGGACAGCCTGCAGAGCCTGATGAGCAAGGGCAGCGAACCGAACTGGGACGGTCCCTACCTGAAGAAGGCGGAAAGCCTGAAGGATCCGTGGGGCAACGAGTTCCAGTACTCCAAGCAGGGCAACACCTACACGGTGGTGTCGGCCGGTCCCGACGGCAATTTCGGCTCCGGCGACGACGTGCAGTAGGCGCCGGCGCCCGCCGCGGAGCAACCGGAGGCCGCATGCAGAACCGGCGCGCACGGAGCGGGCGGGGCTTCACCCTGCTGGAAATCCTCCTGGTGGTGGTGATCATCGGGATTTCCTCGGCGGTGGCGGTGCCGATCTTCGCGCACTCCTTCCGGGGGGCCAAGCTGCGCAGCTCGGCGCGCATGGTGCTGAGCATGCACCGCAACGCCCAGACGAAGGCGGTGCTGGGCCAGCGCTACGTGGCGATCCTGTTCGACGAGCGCAAGCGCACCCTCGAACTCGTGGAGCAGGGCGAGTCGGAGCGCATGGGGGTTGGGTGCTTGGGGGAGGGGGGCGGCGCGGGGGCGGGGGCGGCGGGGGCCGCCGCCGGGGGCGGGCGCGGGGGGGGGGGCGCGGGCGGGGCCGCGGCCGGAGCCGCCGCGCCGACGTCCAAGGGCGTGCGCACGCTGGAAGACGGCGTGCAGATCCTGAAATTCAGCGGCGGGCGCGAAATCGAAGACCTGCACTACGTGAACTACTATCCCAACGGCATGTGCGAAGCCTACGAGATCGAACTCGGCGACGACGAAGGCCGCGCGACGCGGATCCGCGTCGATCCGGTGACCGGGAAGGCGAAGGTGACGCGTGAATAGGCGCGCGCGCCGGGCCGGCATGACGCTGGTGGAAGTGCTGCTGGCGATCGCGATCCTCGGCACCGCGCTGGCGGGGCTGGTCGAGGCGGCCTCGCGCGCGCTGGCGGTGGTGCGGCAGGCGCGCAACTACGAAATGGCGCGGCGCATGCTCGGCCGCGTGGACGCGGAAAATCCCCTGCGGCTGCTGGACGAAATCCAGGCCGGCCAGACGAGCGGCACCTTCCCGGGCGGGCCCGCGGGCTGGAGCTGGACGCGCACGCTCGAGGACCTCGGCGCGGACGACGAGGAGCAGGAAGGGCTGTTCCGCCTGACCACGCGCGTGACCTGGGGATCGGGCGAACGCCGGTCGCAGGAAGAAGCGGTGCAGATGCTCTACGTGCCCGAGAATTCCGACGGCGTGCGCACGCTGAAACCCAAGGTGCTCTGATGCGCGCGCGGCGAAATCGGAGCGGGGCCTTCACGCTGATCGAACTGCTGCTGGCGCTGGCGATCTTCAGCCTGGCGGTCGCGATCGCGGGCGGCGCCTTCTGGGGCGTGACGAAGGCGTGGACGCGCGGCGGCGAGCTGCTCGAACAGCTGCACTACGGCGAATTCGCGATGGAACAGCTCGTGACCGCGCTGCGCGGCGCGGCGTGGTTCCCCTCCAAGCCGTCGGCGTTCGGGTTCTGGCTGGACGGCGGCACGGCCAGCTGGGTGACGAGCGGCACGGCGTTTTTGCCGCCGGATTCGCCGCTGCGCGACGGCCTGCACCGCCTGTCGGTCGGGGTGGAAAACGCGGGCGGCGGCCGGGGCCTGGTGGTGCGCGCGTGGCCGCATTTGTCCGAAGACGACGACGCGCGCGACGCGGAGCCGTGGCTGGTGTGCCCCGAGGCCGAAAGCTTCAAGTGCGAGTGGTACGACTTCGACATGGATTCCTGGAGCCAGGACTGGGAGGAGACGAATTCGCTGCCGAAGCTCGTGCGCGTGACGCTGACGATGAAGAAGCGCAAGGAGTTCGACGAGGAGCTGGAACTGCAGCGGCTCGTGGAACTGGAAGTGGCGCCGGAAATCCCCGCGCGCGAAAACCGCGACCGCACGACCGACGTCGGTCCGGACGGAACAGCCGCGCCGGCGACCGCGCCGACGGGCGGGGGCACGACGACGCTGCGGGTGGGCGCCGGCGAGGAGGCCGCGCCGTGAACTTTTCCATGGAGTGGAAAAACTTTGCGCGGATTTTCCACGGAGTGGAAAAACTTTGGGCCGTTTTTCCACACCGTGGAAAAAAGTTTTCCACGCCGTGGAAAACCGGCGACCGGCGCCGGGGCGGGGCGGAAGGCGCGGCGCTGATCGTGGCGCTGTGGACGGTGCTGATCCTGAGCCTGTTGATCGGGGAGCTGGCGTTCGAGATGCACGTGGAGGCGGGGATCACGTCGTACGCGCGCAAGCGGATGAAGGCGCAGGTGGCGGCGCGCGGGGGCGTGGAGTACGCGAAATTCCTGCTGGCGAAAAGCTTCGACGTCAGCGCGTTCGAGCAAAGCGACGAGGAAAAGGAAAACCTGCGCATCCTGGCGAAGAACCTGTCGCGCGGCATCGGCGTTTCGGACGCGCAGGTGCCGATGGGCGAATCGACGGCGACGGTGAGCATCGAGCCCGAGGCCGGACGGCGCAACGTGAACAAGCTGGAGGACGAGGACTGGGAGGAACTGCTCGACCAGGCCGGCGTGCCGGACGAGGATTGGCCGGAACTGATCGACTGCTTCATGGACTGGACGGACGAAGGCGACGAGCACCGGCTGAACGGAGCGGAGGAAGACGACGCGCACTACAAGGAGCAGGGCTACGCGCCGAAGAACGCGCCGCTGGACACGGTGGACGAGCTGATGCTGATCAAGGGCTTCACGCCGGCGATCGTCTACGGCGGGCCGCCGGCGGATCCCAAGGGCGAGCCGCTGCGGGGCATCGCGCACCTGCTGACGACGTTCGGCGACGGCAAGGTCAACGTGAACACGGCCTCGCGCGAAGTGCTGCTGACGCTGACGGCGAGCAACGGCAAGATGATGGACGACTGGGTGGTGGACGACCTGCTGAAGTACCGGCTGGGCGACGACGGCTTGCCCAACACGAAGGACGACGGCTTCGACAGCGTGGAAGAAGCGATCGGCAAGTCGGGCATGGATGCGTCGCTGGCGGACAAGATTTCGGTGTCGGACCGGCAGTTCGTGCGGGTGACGTCGATCGGCGAAAACCACGGGGTGGAAAGCGGCGTCTGGGCGGTGTTCGAGGTGGGGGAGAAGAAAGTGACGCCGATCTACTGGCGCGAAGAGCTGATGCAGTAGGCGGCGGCGCGCGCGGAGTGCGCGCCGCGGAACCAGGGGCGGGCCGACCGGCGCCTAGAGCAGCTTGTACCAGGCGTGGACGCGGTAGTCCTGCAGCACGGGGATTTGGTCCGAGCCGCCGAGCGCCGGGGTGGCGGTGACGCCGTCGGAAGAGCGCAGGACGTACCACGTGCCGCCGGCGGGATGGTAGACGGCGCGATCCGCGAGGCCGTCGCCGTCGTAGTCGGCGGGAACGGGCACGACCGCGGACCAGCCGAAGGCGCCCGTCGAGGTGCCGCCGGCGCGGTACGCGATTTCCCAGTTCGCGGTGGAACGGACGTAGACGGCGAAGTCGGCTTGGCCGTCGCCGTCGTAGTCCGCCGGCACGGGCAGCGCCTTGGCGCCGCCGAGCGCCTGCACGACGACTTGGCCGCTGGACGATTCGAGGACGTACCACGCGGCGCCTTGGGGATGGTAGACGGCCAGATCGACGATGCCGTCGCCGTCGTAGTCGGCGGGGACCGGCACGACCGCGGACCAGCCGAAGGCCACGCTGGCATCCGGCCCGCCGCTGCTGTAGCGGAAGTACCAAGTGGCCGTGTTCTGGTAGAAAACGGCCAGATCCGCGAGGCCGTCGCCGTCGTAATCGCCCGGCAGCGGAATGGTCGCATTCCAGCCGAAGGGTTCGACGGTGGATTGGCCGTCGGAGGAATGCAGCAGATACCAGTTGCCGGAAGCGGGATGGTAGACGCCGAAATCCACGAGGCCGTCGCCGTCGTAGTCGGCGGGGACGGGCACGACCGCGGACCAGCCGTAGCCGTAGAGCCACTGCACGCCGTGGACGAACGAGACGCGCCAGTTGCCGGTCGCGCCTTGGAAGACGGCGGGATCCGTCGTGAAATTGCCGTCGAAATCGACGGCGGGCGCGTTGCTCCAGGTGGACGCCGGCCATTGGTCGATCGTGACGGTGCGGGCGAGGCCGCCGATGGAAACGGTGAGCGTGCCGACGCGCGCGTAGCCGGCGTTGGCGCTCAAGGTCAGCACGACCGTGCCGTTGGTCGCGCCGGAAGCGCCGGACGTGACGTGGATCCAGCTCGGATCGCTGGCGACGGCCGTCCACGGCAGGTGGGCGACGACCGCCACTTGGCGGCCGACGGCGCCGATGCCGGGCGCGATGAGGCTGCCGGGGCTGACGGTCAGCGTGGGGGCGGCCTGCTTCACGGTGAACGTGCGGTTGCCGCCGCTGGACGCGACGGAAATCGTGCCGGTGCGGCCGGCGCCGGTGACGTTGCCGGCGACCGTGTAGATGACGGTGCCGTTGGTGGTGCCGGAACTGCCGGAGGAAATGCCGATCCAGGGCTGGTTGGCCGTGGCCGTCCAGGCGGTGCGCGAATAGATCCGGAAGCTCTGGCCGATGGTGCCGACGTCGGGCAACTGGGCGAACACCGGCGTCAGCCACGTGGATTTGTAAATCTGGCCGGCGAAGGTGCGGGCGATGACCTCCGCACCGGAATCGTTGGGATGGAAACCGTCGGACACGAACAAGCCGGAGCCCGAACCGAACGCACGTTGGACGTCGGCGAGCAGGATGTTGTTGGCGGAAGCATAGGAGCGAATGTAGCCGTTGAGTTCGTTCACCTTGGGCATCTGGTAGGCGCGGGGGCCCACCGTCGGCGGCACCGTGCCGACGATCGGCACCGCCCCGTAGGCGCGCGCCTTCAGGGCGATTTGAATCACCGTGTTCGCCGCGTCCTGGGGATTGTGGTTGTTGTTGATGTCGTTGGTTCCGAACATGATCAGGATCAGGGCCGGATTGGTCTTCTTGAGCAGCGCATCGATCTTGGAGAGGCCGCCGCTGGCGGTCTCGCCGGGGATGCCGGCGTTGGTGACGGAGTGGCCCGTGTTGTTCGCCAACCGAGCGGGATAAGGCACGCTGACGTAGCGGCCCCACGTGATGCTGTCGCCGAAGCAGCAGATGGACACCTGGGCCTGAACGGAGCAAACGCTCCCGCCCGTCCACAGCGCGCAAGACAACAAAATGCGTGCAAGATGCTTTTGCATGATCGAACCTGACGTTGAATTCGGCCAACCCGAGCCAAGAATCGATTTAAAACTCTACGCCGCGCGTTTTTCAAGTCAATTCATAAGGCGGGGGCATAACGCAACCCGAATGAAAAGCGGCTCGGTCCGACCGGACGGGGTTTCGGCGTAGAAACCGGCGCGTGCATGGAATTGCGAATGAAGTTGCGATGAACGAAATGTTGTCACGCGCGAACGCATGTGAAACAATGATGATTGTTGATTTGCGCATAATTTGGCGCGCGTGAAAACCGTTTTGAAAAAACTGGCGTTGCCGGCGATTTCCATTCTGGTGCTGGGGACCGGGATGGAAATCGTTTTGCGCATGGCGGCGCATGCGCCGCTGCGCAACCGGGCGAATCCGGCGGCAGACCGCAGCGCGACGTTCTACCAGCCCATGCCCGGTCGGATGCATCCGTGGACGCAGGGCGCCGCCGATGCGTTGCGGATCGCCGCGATCGGCGATTCGTTCACGGTCGGCGTCGGCGTGCAGAAGGACGACAACTACGCGGCGCGGCTGGAGCGGCTGCTGAATTGCAACGACGGGCTGCCGCCGGCGGAAGTGCGCGTCCATGCCCATGCGGGCACCTCGACGTTCCAGCAGCGTGCGCTGCTGGTGGAAGCCTTTTCCAATCGCCCGGCCATCGCGATTCTCGGCATTTGCCTGAACGATGCGGAGGATTGGACGCATCCCAAGCGCATCCAGCGCTGGCGGGACGAATGGATGACGCCGACCCCGCCGGCGTTCGAGGCGTTCTGGCTGCGGCATTCCCGGTTGGTATCGCTCGTCGCGTCGCGCATGTGGATGCGGGGTTCCGCGCAGCGCTGCGTGGACTACTATCGCCACCTGTACGATCCAGAAGGGGCGGGCCTGGTGCGCTTGCGCAACGCCATCGGCTGGTTCCGCGACCAATGCGCTTCGAACCACGTGGCGTTCGTGCCGGTGGTGTTTCCGCTGCTGTCCTTCGATTTCGCGCCGGGGCGGTATCCCATGCAATTCGCGCACGACGCCATTCGCGACGTCTGCCGGGAACAAGGCGTGCCCTACCTCGATCTGCTGCCGGCGTTCCAAGGAGACGATCCGGTGCGCATGCAGGCGGTGCCCGGCATCGATCCGCATCCCAGCGAGATCGCGCACCGCATCGCCGCCGAGGCGATCCTGAACTATTTGCTGGAACAGGGCCTGGTGGCTCCCGGCTATCGGCCGCGGGAAAGCGGGTCCAACGCCTTCCAGCACGAAGTGTGGGAAAAGACGATCCGGCGCATCCAATGCCCGCCGGGCCTGGACGGCGCGGCGCCCCCCGCAAAAAAGAATCCCGAACCATGAGAAGAAAACGATGAAAACGTCGGACAGAGTGATGGAAACGGTTTGGCCGTGGTGGAAAGCGCCGGAAAGCCGGGTTGCCGAATCGTTCGGCCGCCGCGCCTTGATTCAAGCGGCCGTCCTGGCCGCCGTGGGCGCCGGGCTGCATTTCGGCCTGCACCGCGAAATCATGGCCGGCGTGGCCTGGGGCATGGGCGCGCTGATCGCCGTCAGCGGCTGCTTCCTGCCGTCGCTCTTTCGGGCGCTCGACCGCCTGGGCGGGCGCCTGGGCCATGGCACGGGCGTGGCGTTGACCTATCTGCTGCTGGTGCCCTTCTATTTTCTGGTGTTCGTGCCGGCGCGCGCCGTGCTGGCGCTGCGGGGCAAGGATCCCATGCAGCGCCGGTTCCCCGCGCCGGCGGCGTCCTGCTGGACGCCGAAGAAGACCAATCCCAAATTGAACCACTATCGAAAGCAATTCTCGTGAACATTCTCGGCATCAGCGCGTTCTACCACGATTCCGCCGCCGCGCTCGTCCGCGACGGCCAGATCATCGCCGCGGCCCAGGAGGAGCGGTTCACCCGCAAGAAGCACGATTCCGGCTTCCCGCTGAACGCGGTGAAATATTGCCTCGCCGAAGGCGGCGTGCAGACCGGCGAACTGGATGCGGTGGCGTTCTACGACAAGCCCATCACCAAGTTCAACCGGATCTTGGAAACATACATGAGCGTGGCGCCCAAGGGCCTGAAGTCCTATCTGATGGCCTTGCCGCTGTGGTTGAAGCAGAAGCTCTGGATTCCGCTCGACGTCGAAATCGCGTTGGAAAAAGCAGGCGTCGCCCGGATGCCGGACATGTATTTTCCCGAGCACCACGAATCGCACGCGGCGAGCGCGTTCTTTCCGTCGCCGTTTCCGCGCGCGGCCATCCTGACGCTGGACGGCGTGGGCGAGTGGGCGACCAGCGCCTTGGCGCACGGCGTGGACAACAAACTGGAGATTCTCGGCGAGATGCGCTTCCCGCACTCGATCGGCATGCTCTATTCGGCGTTCACCTATTTCACGGGCTTCAAGGTCAACTCCGGCGAGTACAAACTGATGGGCCTGGCGCCTTACGGCGAGCCGAAGTACGTCGATGCCATCTGGAAGAACCTGGTCGACCTGAAAGCCGACGGTTCGTTCCGGCTCAACATGGAATACTTCGGCTACCTCGACGGCCTGACCATGACCAACGACAAGTTCGCGGACCTGTTCGGCGGCCCGGCGCGGAAGGCGGAAGCGGAGCTCACCCAGCGCGAAATGGATCTGGCCAGTTCGATCCAGGTCGTCACGGAGGAAATCGTCCTGCGGATGGCGCGCCACCTGCGGCAGGCGACCGGCGAGAAACACCTGTGCATGGCCGGCGGCGTGGCGCTGAACTGCGTGGCCAACGGCCGGCTGCTGCGCGAAGGGATCTTCGAAGACGTGTGGATCCAGCCTGCGGCCGGCGACGCCGGCGGCGCGCTGGGCGCGGCGCTGATGACGTGGCACCAGATCCAGGGCAACCCGCGCGCGGCCGACGGCAAGCACGACGCCATGCAGGGCGCCTATCTCGGCCCCGAATTCGACGACGAGCGCGTCGAGGCCTTCCTGAAAGCCAAGGGCTATCCCGCCCGCAAGCTGTCCGAAGCCGAATGGGCGCCGACCATCGCCGACGTCATGGCGTCGGAAAACGTCGTCGGCCTGCTGCAGGGCCGCATGGAGTTCGGGCCCCGCGCCTTGGGCGGCCGGTCGATCGTCGGCGACGCCCGTTCGCCCAAGATGCAGTCGATCATGAACCTCAAGATCAAGTATCGCGAATCGTTCCGGCCGTTCGCGCCGACCTGTCTCGAGGAGCGCGTGTCGGATTATTTCGAACTGGATCGCCCTTCGCCGTACATGCTGCTGGTGGCGCAGGTGCGCGCGGAGCGCTGCCTCGGGAAGGAGGAAAATCGCCACGTGCCCATCCGGGAGCGGATCAACCAGATCCGGTCGGACGTGCCCGCCATCACGCACGTCGATTATTCCGCCCGCGTCCAGACGGTCAACCGCGAGACGAACCGGCGCTACTACGACCTGATCAAGGCGTTCGAGGCCAAGACCGGCTATGGCGTCATCATCAACACCTCCTTCAACGTGCGCGGCGAGCCGATCGTCTGCACGCCCGAAGACGCCTATCGGTGCTTCATGCGCACCGAAATGGATTATCTCGTGCTGGGTTCGTTCCTGCTCGACAAGAAGAGCCAGCCGCTCTGGACCGACAAGAAGAATTGGAAGGAAGACTACGTGTTGGATTAGGCGCCGCGCGCGGCGCAGGAGGGTCTCATGCGATTTCTGCGATATCTGGGAAGGCTGTTGAGGGAATTCGGCGAGTTCGCCTGGCACAACAAGGCCTGGTGGATCGTGCCGATGGTCGTGCTGCTGCTGCTGCTCGCGATGCTGATCGCGACGGGCACCTCGGTGGCGCCCTTCATCTACACGCTGTTCTGAGCGCGGTGCGGCGGCGACTGCCGGGGCAAAAGGAAACATCCGCAACGAATCGGGGAGGAAGCGCATGAACGTTCGCTTGGGTTGGCTGCTGGGCGCGGCGCTGGGCATCGGCTGCTGCGTCGGTTGCGACGATGGCGGGGGCGGGGGCGGATTGTCGAACGCGAATCCCGGCGCCAACGATCGCAACGTCGTCGTGGCGTTCGGCGACAGTCTCACGCAGGGCAACATGTGCGCCTGCACGCCTTATCCCGAGCGATTGACGGGCTTGATCGGCAAGGTCGTGGTCAACACCGGCGTGCACGGGAGCGTGGCTTCGCTGAACGTCGATCGCACCCAGGCGGCGATCGATCGCTTCCATCCCGCTTTCATGCTCATCCTCTACGGCGTGGGCGACGTCATCCACGGATTCGGCGCCGGCGGCGCCATGGACGCCTTGGCGGACATGGTCCAAATTTGCCGGGGCAACCACGTGGTGCCCGTGCTGGCCACCTATCCGGAGCCGATCGCGGGCTACGCCGACTTCGCCGCGCAGACGCTGCTCCTCAACGAACGCATTCGCGCCTATTGCGGAGAGCAGGACGTGCCCTGCGTGGATCTGGAAAAGGAATTCCAAGCCGACTCGACGCTCTACGAGTCCGAAGGTCTCCATCCCAACGACGCCGGCACGCAGATCATGGCGCTGGCTTTCGCCGACCTGTTCTGACGGCGGCGCGCCGGAGTTGACTCTTTCCACGAAACGGGCACTCTTCTTTTCCATGAAGACGGAAAACGCGCGCGGACATCGAAACGGGCGGATTTGGCTGGGCGTGGTCGGGCTGGCGCTGGCGCTCGGCGCCGCGGGGACCTGGTGGCAGCATCTGGATAATTCCCGAACCGGCGAATCGCCGGCCGCGGCGGCTGTTCCGGCGGAACCCATTTCCGAAAATTCGCCGGAAGCCGCGCCGGCCGCCTACGAACGGCCCGCGCCGGAGCCGGAGGAAACGCCGGCCGTTGCTCCGGCCGCCAGCGAGCGCAACGTCGGCGCCGTTCTGGATTTGGCCCAGGCGGTGGATCGGACGGCGCCGGATGCCCGTTCACGCGCCGCCGACCTGTTCGCGGCGGACGACATGCCGAGCCAGGTCGCCGGGTTGGCCCTGTTGGCCGGCCAAGGTTGGCTCGACGCGCAGACCGATTGGACGCGGGTGGCGCCGGAAACGGCGCTGGCCGCCGTGGATTTGTGCGGCGCCTTGTTCGGCGCCGAACCGGCGGACGGCTTGCTCGAACAGTGGATGGCCGGCGCGGGCGGCGCCCAAGCCGCCGGCGAAGCGGCGCATAGGTTGCTGTTGGAATCGCGCCTGCCCTGCGGCGGCGGTTCCGCGGCGCTGGACCTGATGCAAAGCGTCAACGATTCGCAGGCGATTTGGGTCGGCTTGCAGGAATTCGCGGTGAACGCCGCCTTGCCGGCCTCCGTGCGGACCGAAGCGCTGCTGCGGGTCTGCGCTCTCGGGAAGGAGGGCGAAAACCTCGAATTCGCCCGGCAATGCGTCGAACTGGCCCGGGAAAACGGCGATGCATGGGCGGTGCGCGCCGGGCGCGTGTTGGATGGACAGGCGAAACTGCCGGCCGCGGGCCAGCCGGCCGGGTTGGATCTTCTCTGGGGTTCCGACGCCTTCGCCGAGCAGTATCCCGGCATGGTGGAAGACGTTGAACTGTTGCTTCGCCAAGGCTTGTCGGCCAGGCAGTTGCAGGTGGATGCCGCGGCGGCGGGCTTGCGCACCGCCGTCGCGAACCTGGACGAGGCGACCTTGTCGGGGCCCGACCGCCTCGCCTTGCGCCATCTGCGCCGCCTGCTCGGATCCGCGGACGCGAAATAATGCGGTGCCGCGCCAAAATCGGCTGACGTCGGCAGCGCGGCGGGGGTAGAATGATCCTGCACCGAGGCGTGGTGCGGAAAACGATCATGCGAATGGCATGGGGCAAGTGGATTGCGTTGGGGCTGGCGTTGGGATGCTCGCCGGGCGACGATGCGTATGCCAAATGGATTCCGGCGACGTCCAATTCGTTGCCGCGGCTGGCGACGCCGCACGGGACCTTCGCACTGGGCAAGAAACCCTATCCCGCCGGGACGCGTGCGCAGTGGATCGCCGCAGGGCGCGCCTTGGCGCGCGCGCCGGAAGGAGCGGTTCCGCGCAGCAAGGCGCTCAAGGGCGCCGCCGACAATCGCGCCATCCTGCCGCCGATCCGCAGCCAGGGCGGCGAAGGTTCCTGCGTGCATTGGGCCGGCGCCTATTACGTCAAGACCGCCAGCATGAAGCGCCGGGACCCGACGCTGAACGTGGCGGCGACGAGCAACCAGTGTTCGCCGCGGTTCACCTACAATCTGACCAATGCGGGCGAAGACAACGGCGGCTGGGGCCACGAACCGTTCGAGATCTTCATTCGTTACGGCGGCGCTTCGCTGCGCCAAAAGCCCTACGTGGCCGGGCAGTACGAGGAATTGCCGAAGCTGGCGGACTTCGTCGAAGGATTGCACCGACGGACCGCCAGCTACGTGTGGGTGTGGGAATGGAACCCGACCGCAACGGAAATCGCGGAACTGAAAGCCCATCTCGAAGCCGGCGGCGTGGCCGCGTGCGGCGTCTATGCGGAGGATTCCTTCGATGCCTGGGGGCCGGGCGACGCCCCGTGGGTCGGTCCGATTTGCCTGGAAACCGACGTCAACCACATGGTGACCGTGTGCGGCTATGGGTCGGGCTACTATCTGGTCGCCAATTCCTGGGGCACCGGATTCGGCAGCAACGGGTTCATCGTGGTGGACGCCGATTATTTCGAAAACTATTTCAGCGACGTGATGTATCCGGTGGAAGGCTCCTACGCGCCGGCGACGAATTACGCCCAGATCCAGATCCAGCACGACCGCCGCAGCGACCTGCGCGGCTTGTCGTTCACCGTCAACGGCGCGCTCGCGTGGAGCAATGCGCCGACGCCGAAAACCGCGCCGCTGGGCGGCGGTTCGTACGATGTCGACGAGCGCGACGGCTTGGAAGTCGCGGTGGATTTGTCGGCGGCGCCTTGGGCGGCGGCCAACGTGGTGACGGCGCGGTGCCAAGACCGCGTGCGGGGCACGACTGGAACCTGGACGAATTTCGCGCTCGTGTGCGGTGGAACGCGCTGCGTTTCGCCCGACGTGCCGGTGGCCGTTCCCGACAATTCCGCCGCGGGGGCCAGCGCGACGGCGACGGTCGCGTTCGCCGGCGCCGCGGCGCGCCCGTGGCCCGACACGAGCGAGCGCATCGTGCCGTTCGCGGACCAGTTGCCCGAAGGCCTGACCGCCACGCAGCGCTGGTTCGCCGCCACGCATTTCGCCGGGACCCAGAAAATGCGCCGGTCCGAGATCCGGGCGCTGCGGGCCTGCAATCCGGATTTCCTTTGCCTGCACTACCAGCTCGCCGTGGGCGCCGGCCCCGCGGAGTTCATCGTCGGCGACGAGTGGGCCTCCGATTGGGCCTACCTCGACGCACAGACCAACTGGTTCCTGTTGACGGCGGGCGGGGCGCGGGTGCATCAGACCCAGTGGAATTGGGATCTCATGGACGTGCGGTACGCCGCCGGCGAGGCCGTTTCCGGATTTCCCGACTATTGGATCCGCCGCTGCATCGAACGCCTCGCCGCCGCCGAGGACGACGGCGTTTTCGCCGACAGCTTCACGCCGGACGCCTACGGTTTCGGCCAGTGCGATCCGTCGCATCCGTGGCTGGAAGACGTGGACCTGTGCCTCGCGAACTGGGTGCCTTCCCTGGAGCAGTTCGGCGCCGAAGCGCGGGCGGCGCTCGCCGCCGCGGGATATGTTTTCCTGCCGAATCTCGGCGGCCTCGTGACGTCGTGGCTGGACATGGATTACGGCTTGGGCGACGGGGGCATGATCGAGGGTTTCGCGTTTTGGGGACCGGACAGTCCCTTCGATCCCGCCGATTGGGAATTGCAGATGGAGCGGACGCTGGCGCTGGCGCGCAGCAACAAGATCGTGATCTGCCAGGCCTATCCCGGCGCCGACAGCGCGCAGGAACGGATGTTCGCCACAGCCAGCTATCTGTTGGTCAAGGGCGCGCGCACCTACTTGAACCTGCTGTCTTCCGCCGACGTGGCGCTGGAATACTATCCGGAATACCAGATCGATCTCGGCGGCGCCCGCGGCGCCTTTCCGTCCGGCCTTGCCGCCCTGTGGGACGAGGATTGGGGCGTGTATCGGCGCGATTACGACAAGGGCGTCGCGGTGGCGAATCCGACCGCCGCGGAAGTGCGCGTGCCGAACTTGGGCGCGACCTATTGGCGCGTTGCGCCGAGCGGCGGCGGAGTCGTCGCTGAAACGGGCGAATGGGACGGCGCCTTGGCGGCCGTCGCGACGACGAACCTGATGTTGCCGGCATTTTCCGGCGCGGTGCTGCTGTTTTCCAACGAATCCGCGCTGGCCATTTCGCCGCTGCAAACGAACGTGCCGGTCGGCGCTTCGACCGGCCGGTCCATCGCCGTGACGGCGAATCAGCCGTGGACGGCGCTGGCCCAGCCGGCCTGGCTGTCGATTTCCTCCGGTGCGACGGGCGCCGGAAACGGCACGGTGGTCTTCGCCGTCGCGGCCAACGACACCGGCTTGATCCGCACCGGCGCGATCGCGGTCACCGGCGGCGGCCTGGCGCGGACCTGCACGGTCGTGCAAGCGGCCGGAACGGCCAGCGTCGGCGATTTCGACGGGGACGGGGCGGCGGACGCGGCGACGTACCGGCCGACGAACGGGAACTGGGGTTTCCTGTACAGCGGCGGCGGCGGCGCGACGACGGCCTTCGGGTGGTCGGCGACGGTGCCGGTGCCGGCGGACTACGACGGGGACGGCACGGTGGACCTGGCGGTGTACCATCCGGCCGGCGGCAAGTGGTACGTCCGCCAATCGTCCGCGGGCGACCGCGTCGAGTCGTTCGGGTGGTCGGCGACGATTCCGTTGCCGGGGGACTACGATGGCGACGGGCGGGCGGACTTGGCGGTGTTTTACCGGCCCACGGCGCGGTGGTACTTCCGGTACAGCCAGAGCGGGACGGACTACAACTTGGCGTACGGCTGGTCGGCGGTGGTTCCCGTGCCGGCGGACTACGACGGCAACGGGGCGGTCGAAATCGCGGCATATCATCCCGCGAGCGGAAACTGGTACCTATCCAGCGGCGGGGTGGTCCACTTGGGCGGGGGCAAGGCGCTGCCGGTGCCGGCGGACTACGACGGGGACGGGAAAGCCGATGTCGCCGTCTTTACCCGATCCAACGCGACATGGAAAATTAACTACAGCGGGGGCGGCACCTTGACAACCGTCTACGGCTGGTCGGCGACGCTGCCGGTGCCGGCGGACTACGACGGGGACGGGAAGGCGGATCTGGCCGTCTATCACCCCGCCGGCGCCAAGTGGTACGTCCTGTCGTCCCAGACCGGCGCCACGCTGGTGAAAACCCTCGGCGGCTCCGACCGCCAGCCCGTCCTGCTGAACTCCCTGATCCATGCGTGGTTCATGATGTATTAGAGCAAAATTTAAACAGTGCCCTGGAAAACTTGTGTAACTACATGTGCAACAATGAATAACATAGCCTATGAAATTCCGGGCATGTGTGTCAGATTTCGTTGCGACCGGCGATGAGGTCATGGCGGAATCCGCCATGTGGCGATGGCGGATTCATTGATGTACGGCGCTTCAAATAGATGCATTAATAACATCGTAACATTTGAATATATGCAGTAATTATCTCCGCCTATGGCGGGTTTCCAGTCGCTAAAAACGGCGAGGAACCAAGAAAATGAAATCGCGTGAACAAAATGCCGTTGCAACTGGAAAACGCCATTTCATGGAATATTCATTTACCCGGAATTTCAAAATACATAAGACCCCTTTCCGGTTTTTTGTATTGAGCGTTTTCATGACTGTCATGACAACAATGCATGCCATGGCAATCGACTTTAGCGGCCAAGATTCATTTTCTACCGCAAGTTCAGCTAAGACTTATACATGGAATACTTGTCCATATATGATGATTTTTGATGGCAGCAGCGATTTGGTAGTGATGGAAATATCAGCGAGCACGGATGGATATTTCGTATTAAGCGACGGATCCACTTACCGGACAATATATTTCGCAAGCGGATTATCTCTGCATATTCTTCCAAACCCAAGTGGAAACATGTACGTGGTTGCGAATGCCGGCCAGTCAGGTCAGTTCAATCAGATCGTGATAGGCGCAGCCAGCCTGATGAGTGATTACACTGACTATTCGGCTTCGAATCTCGGAAGCGGCATCTATTATTTCGCGATGAACGCCAATGAAAGTCCCCTGAAAATTAAAACGGGAGTCCAGAGTATATCGGCGGTAGTTCAATCTTGGTATGTGGGTCCACAAGCGAAATATACGCTACAGTGGTGGGATGCCTCAGGATATGGAAATGACAACAGATATGTAGGCGACGCGGTTAAGTTTGCAAGCGTCGATCCAGCAGTCGATTCATGTGAGGATTTTACATGTTGGCGCACGGCAACGCGAAATGTAGAGGAAGATCACACATTTCTTCTTAGAATCAACACCACAGTGAATTTTCCTTGGGGCTGGTCGTATATGATTCGGCCTCGGCATACGGGCTATGTTGTTGAGCTTGATCGCCAAGGCGGGTCTGGCGGCTCGGCAAGCGTGACCGCAACAAATGGATTGCCAATGCCGGTGGCGACGGCGCCGACGAGAACGGGCTACGCATTCCAAGGTTATTACGACCAGACCGGCGGGAACGGGACGCGGTACTACCAGGCGAACATGACCAGCGCTCGGAACTGGGACAAAACCGCCAATGCAACTCTGTATGCTTACTGGACAGTCGTGTGCACCTACTCGATTTCGCCGACGAGCCGCAGCCACACCTCTGCCGCTGGAACTGGGAGCATTTCGGTGACGGCGGGGTCGGGCTGCGCGTGGACGGCGACGGAAAGCCTGTCCTGGGTGTCGATCACGAGCGGCAGCAGCGGGAGCGGGAACGGCACGGTCAGCTACAGCGTGGATGCGAATCCGGCCGGGAGTCCGGCGCGCAGCGGAACGATCACGGTGGCGGGCCAGAGCTTCACGGTGAGCCAGGATGCCGGCGGCTGCACCTACTCGATTTCGCCGACGAGCCGCAGCCACACCTCTGCCGCTGGAACTG
>CAYTEK010000024.1:18471-26085 GCA_964436715.1 uncultured Verrucomicrobiota bacterium
CCGGGAGTCCGGCGCGCAGCGGAACGATCACGGTGGCGGGCCAGAGCTTCACGGTCAGTCAAAGTGCGGGATCCGGGCCCACGTTGGCAGATGCTCTGGAAGCCACCTCGCCCGGTTTAATCTGGACGACAGGCGGATCTGCAAATTGGCTGGGGCAAACGGCCGTGTCTTATGACGGCGTCGATGCTGCGCAAAGCGGTGCGATCGATCACAGCCAGGAAAGTTGGGTCCAGACCACGGTGGTGGGTCCTGGTACGGTTTCGTTTTGGTGGAAGGTTTCTTCCGAATCCTGCTGCGACCATTTGCGCTTTTATATCGATGGGAACGAACAAGACGGCCGCATTGCAGGAGAGGTGGATTGGCAACATCAAAGCATCCGCGTGTCGGCAGGGACTCATTTGTTGAAATGGAGCTACATAAAGGATGGTAGCGTTGTCCGCGGTTCCGACTGTGGTTGGCTGGATCAGGTTTTCTGGACAGCCGGTTCTGTCGCGATAAACGACTACGACGGCGACGGGACGACGGACGCGGCGACTTTCCGTCCGGCAAATGGAAATTGGAGCCGTCTTTACAGCGGCGGCGGGAGCGAGTCGTCGGCCTACGGCTGGTCGGCGGTGAAGCCAGTGCCGGCGGACTACGACGGGGACGGGATCACCGATCTGGCCGTGTATCATCCTGCCGGCGGCAAGTGGTATATCCGCCAATCGACCGCCGGGGACCGCGTCGAGACGTTTGGCTGGGCGGCGTCGATTCCGTTGCCCGGCGACTACGATGGCGACGGTCGGGCCGATCTGGCCGTCTTTCACCGACCCACGGCGCGGTGGTATTTCCGGTACAGCAACGGCGGACCCGATTACAACCTGGCCTACGGTTGGTCGGCGGTGATTCCCGTTCCGGCGGATTACGACGGAGACGGTGCAACCGATATCGCCGTGTATTATCGTGCCACTGCATCATGGTACATTTCATACAGCGGCGGCGGGAGCCGAGTGCAATCCAACGGCTGGTCACCCATTCCCGTGCCGGCGGACTACGACGGGGACGGCAAGGCCGACATTGCCGAGTTCTATCGACCGCTGGCGCGGTGGTATGTCATATATAGCACGGGTGGCAGCGCGTTGCAGGACTTCGGCTGGTCGGGCACGCTGCCGGTGCCGGCGGACTACGACGGGGACGGGAAGGCAGACCTGGCCGTCTATCATCCTGCCGGCGGCAAGTGGTACGTTCTGTCGTCCCAGACCGGCGCCACGCTGGTGAAAACCCTCGGCGGCTCCGACCGCCAGCCCGTCCTGCTGAACTCCCTGATCCATGCGTGGTTCATGATGTAATGGAGTAAATTTGGATAGTCTCTGGTGGAATCCGCCATGCGACGATAGCGGATTCATCGATAGGCGGTATTACAAATGGATGTCTTAATGATCACAAGGAACGGCCGCGGTGCATCAGGCCAAGCGTGTCGACCGACAAGGAGACCCACCATGAACTGGACGTTGCGGACTTCGTTGATGTTTGCGCTGGCGCTCCTTTTGGCCGGAAACGTTTGGGGTTTTCAACCCGACGAAGAAACGGTGGCGGATCCCGGTTCGGCGGCGGTCGGCGCTTCTCGTCCGGCGCGCAAGGCTTCCGCGGAGCAAAAGCGGGCGATCCAGGCGGCGGAAAACAAGGGCTGGCACGTCGTGCGGGATGTGCAGACGGATCTGCCGCTGGCCGTGCGCGGCAAGAAGCTCGAAATTCCTCCCAAGGGCGCGGTTGCGGTCAAAAGCGCGATTCCCGCCGCTTCGCCGGCCGAAGCCAAGGCGCGCGCGGCCCTGCGCAATGCGGCGGCCGTTTTTCAAATCGCGGACCCCGATCGCGAATTCGCCTTGGAAAAAACCAAGACCGAGGCCAACGGGTTCGTCCATCACCGCATGGTTCAGCTGTGCGACGGCCTGAAGGTCGTCGGCGGCGGCATGACGGTGCATTGCGACGACGGCGGCGCCGTGTATCAGGTGGACGGCAAATACGTGTCCGTGGATCTGGCCGACGCCACGCCGGCCCTGGATGCCGATCAAGCGCTGGCGGCCGCCGTTCGCGCGGTGAAAAATCCGCCCGCCGACTTGTCCGCGGCGGAACCCGAGTTGGTCGTGTGGGCCATGGGGGCCGCGCCGCGGCTGGCCTATCAGATCGAACTGAAAGCGGCCGCCGGGCGCTGGCAGGTTTGGGTGGATGCGGCGGACGGCTCCATCTTGCTCGCCTACGACGATCGGCAGCGGATCGCGGCGCCGTCGTCGAGCGGCGCGAACGCCAACGTCACCGGCTCCATCCTGAGCGGCGAAGGCGGCGCGTCGGTCACCGTGAGCGGTTGGCGCGAATCGAACGGCATCTACTATCTCTACGACAAGACCCATCATTGGTACGTCTACAACCTCGGGACCTCCGGCTACGCCGACAACAACACCTACGCCTACCGCAGTTCGAGCGCGTGGGGCACGTCCGATCGCGTCGAAATTTCCGCCGGCCGGAACTTCGATCTCACCCAGCGCTATTATTCCGAGCGGCACGGGCGCAACAGCTTCGACGGCGCCGGCGTCTATGCGCGCGCGAACGTCCACCACGGCACCAGCTACGTGAACGCCTACTGGGACGGCAGCGACTTCCATTTCGGCGACGGCGACGGCTACAACGCCAATCCGCTGACCGTGCTCGACGTGGCCGCCCACGAATTCACGCACGCCGTGACGGAATACGAAGCCGGTCTGTACTACTACGGAGAATCGGGGGCCTTGAACGAATCGTTTTCCGACATTTTCGGCGCCTGCGTGGAATTCTTCGCGCAACCGGATGGACGGTCGCTGTATCCGAACGTCCAGGCCGGCTATGCCGACTGGTTGATGGGCGAGGATTGCTGGCTCGTGAGCAAATCGCTGCGCGACATGCGCAATCCGCGCAACACGGGCACGGTCGGCAGCGACGGCGTGCAGCCCAGCCGCTACCACGGCACCTATTGGTACTACGATTCCGGCGACAACGGCGGCGTCCACTACAACAGCGGCGTCCAGAATTTCTTCTTCTATCTGCTCTGCGAAGGCGGGTCGGGCAACAACGACGGCATCGGCTATTCGTTCACCGGCTTGGGATTGGCCAACGCCGAGCAAGTGGCGTATCGCGCGCTCACGGTCTATTGCTCCACCTACACCGACTACGCCGGCGCCCGGGCCGCGTGGATTTCGGCCGCCCAGGATCTCAATTCGTCGTGGGTGAGCGCCGTGGAAGCCGCGTGGGCGGCGTGCGGCGTCACCTCCGGCACTTCCTCCGGCGACGCGTGGGATCCGGGCGACAATGCCGGTTCCGGGGCCACGACCTTGACGGCGTCCACGACGCTGCAATCGCACGGTCCGCACACCCTCTCGGCCACCGACGGCTACGACTGGTTCAAGTGCTATCTCCAGTCCGGTCAAACCTACGTCTTCCACACCCAGGGCAGCAGCGGCGACAATTACGGCGAGTTGTACTCCGACAGCGCCGGCTCGACGCGGGTGGCCTACAACGACGACGACGGCGGCGACTTGCAGTTTCTCATCGCATACGTGCCGAGCGCCACCGGCTGGTATTATCTCCGCGTGCGCGGCTGGAGCGTCGGCTCGAGCCTGCAATACGTGCTGAACTACCAGCAAACCAGCGGCGGCACGCCGGATGCGGGGCTGGGCGCGGCGCTGGATGCCGCTGCGCTGAGCTGGACCCAAGGCGGCAATCTGTATTGGACCGCGCAAACCGGCACCACCCACGACGGCGTCGATGCCGCGCAGAGCGGCGCGATCGGCAACAGCCAGACCACTTGGTTCCAAACGACGCTCCAGGGGCCCGGCATCCTGTCGTTCTGGTGGCGGGTTTCTTCGGAATCCGGCTTTGATTACCAGCGCTTCCAGCTGAACGGGAGCGATCGGTTCACCCGTTCGGGCGAAGGCGCCTGGGAACAAAAAACCGTCGTGGTGCCCGCGGGTTCGCAACCCGTGCGCTGGCTGTACACCAAGGACGGCAGCGTGGCCAACGGCAGCGACCGCTCGTGGGTGGATCAAGTGGTTTGGTCGCCCGGCGAAATCGACAGCGGCGAAAACGGCGACTTCGACGGGGACGGGGCGGCGGATGCGGCGACGTTCCGGTCGGCGAACGCCAATTGGGGTTTCCAGTACAGCGCGGGCGGCAGTGCGACGAGGGCCTATGGCTGGTCGACGGTGAAACCGGTGCCGGCGGACTACGACGGGGACGGCCAAATCGATCTGGCCGTGTACGACCCGGCCGGCGGCAAGTGGTACATCCGCCAATCGTCCGCCGGCGATCGCGTCGAATCCTTTGGCTGGTCGGCGACGATTCCGGTGCCGGGCGATTACGACGGCGATGGCGTGGCGGACTTGGCGGTGTTCTACCCCAAGACGGCGCGGTGGTATTTGCGGCTCACGTCGACCGGCCGGGATTCGAACGTGGGGTTCGGCTGGTCGGCGACGATTCCGGTGCCGGCGGACTACGACGGCGACGGGGCCGTCGATCTGGCCGTGTATCATCCCGCCGGCGGCAAATGGTACGGCGCCGAGAGCTCCACCGGCAACGTCGTCGAGAAATCGCGCGGCGGCGGACGGACGCTGCCGGTGCCGGCGGACTACGACGGGGATGGCAAGGCGGACGCGGCCGTCTTCTATCAGGGCCGGTGGACCATCACGCTGAGCGGCAGCGGCGCGGATCGGATGAGCGATTTCGGGTGGTCGGGCACGCTGCCGGTGCCGGCGGATTACGACGGCGACGGCACGGCGGATTTGGCCGTCTATCATCCCGCCGGTGCCAAGTGGTACGTCCTGTCGTCCCAGACCGGTGGGACACTGGTGAAGAGCCTCGGCGGCACCGACCGCCAGCCCGTTCTCTTGAACTCCCTGATCCATTCCTGGTTCCGCATGCGCTAGGTTGCCTCCATGAACGACCGGCACGGGGAGAGCGGCGGGAAGCATCGGGCCGGTCGTTGTGCGGGCTGGCTGCTGGGCCTGGCGCTGGGAGTCCAGCCGGCGGGGGCGGCGACGTGGTTCGTGGCCACCAACGGCAGCGATGGCGCCGCGGGCACCCTCGCGGCGCCGTTTCGGACGCTCAATTTCGCCTTGGGGCAGGCGGTGTCCGGCGACGTCGTCGAAGCGCGCGGCGGCGTTTATCGCGAAGCGGAGGAAGTGCGCTTCCGGCGGCCGGGCGTCGCGCTGCGGTCGCGCGCCGGCGAATGGGCCGCGATCGCCGCGCCGACGAACGACGAGGCGAATTTCGCCAACGCCGTGCTCGTCGATCCCGACGCCGACGGGACGACGTTGTCGCGGCTGGAAATTTCCGGCGGCTACTACTACGGCGTGATGCTGCAGACCAAGTGGGATTGGGGCGAACCGGATCGCGCCGGCGCGTGCCGCGTGACGATCGAGGATTGCGTCATCCACGACACCGGGCGCGATGCCGTCAAGATCACCCCCAACTGCGACGACGTCCTGATCCAGCGCTGCGAGATCCATCGCACCGGCGTGGGCCCGGCGAACGTCGCGGCCGAAAACGCCGAGGGCATCGATTGCGTGAACGGCGACCGAACGATCGTGCGCGATTGCTGGATCCACGACGTCTATTCGACCGGCATCTATCTCAAGGGCGGCGCCACCGACGGCCTCGTCGAGCGGACGCGGGTGGGCCCGTGCGGGGGCGGCGGCATTCTGTTGGGCTTCGACACCAGTCCCGAATACTTCGATCTGGCGGCGAATCCGCGCTATTACGAAAACCTCCGCGGCACGGTCCGCAATTGCCTCGTGCGCGACGTCGGGTGGGAAGGCATCGGCCTGTACGCGGCCTCCAATCCCGTCGTGTGCAACAACACGCTGATCAACGTCTGCACCGGCCGCATCCACGCCGCGCTGTATTTCGGCCTGACCTACCAGGATTGGGAGCCCGGTGCGGGGCGGCCGCCGTCCGTGAATCCCGTCATTCGGAACAATCTCGTGGCGCAGCCGGCGGGGTTCGCCGACGAAACGTTCGAAATCCGCCATGCGGACGATCTGGGCGGCCTGAGCGCGCTGTCCGGCTGGCCGACGATGGATGCCAACGGCTATTTCGTCGCGGGGGGCGGCACGGCGCGCTTCACCGACCGGCGGCCCGGTTCGCTTTTGGACGAAGGCACGTTGGCGCAATGGCAGGCGCATTCCGGCACCGACGCGCGCAGCCAGACGGCCGACCCGCAGTTCGTGGCGGGTTCCGAAGGCGCATTGTGGGTCGCCAGCCCCTACGTCGATCGCGGCACCAATGCCGCTTGGATGGCGGACGCCGCCGATCTGGCCGGCCGCGCGCGCATCCAAGGGGCGCGGGTGGACGTCGGCGCCTTGGAATCCGCGACCGCCGGTCCGGGCAGCCTGGTCATCGGCCATGCCGCCTTGAGCACCGCCACGAATCCGTCCGCAGACCAGGTGGCGCGGCTGGTCCAACTTCGCTGGTTTTTCACGCATGCGTCGGTGGGCGGCAATCTCGTCACCGGCCTGAACGTGCTGCACGAGGCGAACCCCGCGCGCTATCCCATCCGCATCTACGCCTACGACGGCGACGACGGCGATGGCGCCTATCACGGCGGCGTGGCCACGCAGGGAACGGAAGGCGCCGCCGATTACCGGGCCGCGGCCGAGCCCGCCGACGTGGCCAGCGGCTACGTCTACGAATGCCAGCGGGGCAATCCCGGCTGGCAAAACAAGCTGACGTGCTTCAGCAATTCCGTCGTTCAATCCGGCTGGCGCTACCCGAAGGTCCACGTTGCGCTCGACAAATTCTGCTGGATCGATCCCGACGCCGATCCGGCGGTCTACTGTGCCCGGATGGCGGCGCTGGAGGCCCGTTTCCCGCAGACCCTGTTCGTCTACGTCACCATGCCGCTCACGACGGAAGGGGCGGGGACGGAAAACGACCAGCGGAACGCATTCAACCGCCACGTGCGGAACCATTGCCTGCTGGCGGGCAAATGGCTGTTGGATTTGGCCGACATCGAGGCTTGGACGGAAGCCGGCGCGCAGCAGACCTACGTTTCGGGCGGCGCGACCAACCAGCGCATGGTGGCGGCCTACGCCCAGGATGCCGGCAGCGGCGACTTCCACCTCAATGCGACCGGCCGGCGCCGCGCGGCGCTGGGCTGGTATGCCTTGGGGCTCGCGCTGTTCGACGTCGATCGCGATTCCGACGGCGCGCCGGACGGCGCCGAATTGCTGGCGGGAACTTGTCCGACGAATGCCGAAGACGTCGCGGCCAGCTTGGACGTCTCGCCCTCGAGCCGCACGCATGCGGGGGCGGGCGCCGCCGACCAGGTGCTCGCCGTGACCGCCAACGTGGACTGGACGGCGACGTCGTCCGCGGCTTGGCTGGAAATCGCATCCGGCGCCGCGGGCTCGGGCAATGGCACCGTCGTCTACAACGTGGATTCGAATTCCGGCGCTTTCCGCACGGGATCCATTTCGATCGCCGGCGGCGGGTTGACGCGGACTTGCACCATCTATCAGTTGCCGGGCGTCGCATTGCCGGAAGTGGCGGCCGACTTCGACGGGGACGGGGCGGCGGACGCGGCGACGTACCGGCCGGCGAACGGGAACT
>CAYTEK010000025.1:0-8192 GCA_964436715.1 uncultured Verrucomicrobiota bacterium
CCCGCCCCGCGGATTTCCAGGTCGCGCAGCGCCAGCTTGAACCCCGCCCCCAGGCTCGTGTGCCGCTTGATCGCGCTGATGCGCCGCCGCGCCACGTCGAACAGCGCCCCGTGCCGCGGCAGCAGCAGGTAGGCGTAGGCCTGCTGCTTGCTCCGCCCCACGCGCCCCCGCAACTGGTATAAATCCGCCATCCCGAACCGGTCCGCCCGGTCGATCAGGATCGTGTTCACGTTCGGGATGTCCACGCCGCTCTCGATGATCGTCGTGCACAGCAGCACGTCGTACTCCCGCCGCACGAACCGGTGCATCACGGCCGCCAGCGTCTTCTCCGTCATCCGCCCGTGGCCCACCCCGACCCGGATGCCCGGCAGCAGCCGCTCGAGCCGCTCTTTCATCCATTGGATGGTCTGGATGCGGTTGTGCAGCACGAACACCTGCCCGCCGCGGTTCACCTCCCGCAGCACCGCCTCTTTCACCAGTTCGTCGCTGTCCTGCGCGATGTAGGTTTCGATCGCCAGCCGTTCGCGCGGGGGCGTCTGGATCAGGCTCATGTCCCGCGCCCCCGTCAGGCTCAGGTACAGCGTCCGCGGAATTGGCGTGGCCGACAGCGTCAGCACATCCACCATCTCGCGCATGCGCTTGAGGTGTTCCTTCGCCGCCACGCCGAAGCGCTGTTCTTCGTCGATGATCACCAGCCCCAAGTCCGCGAACTTGACGTCGCGCTGCAGCAGGCGGTGCGTGCCGATCAGCACGTCCACCTTCTTCTGCGCCGCTCGCGCCAGCACCGCCGCCTGCTCGGCTTTCGTCCGGAACCGGCTCACCATCTCGACCGCCACCGGAAACCGCCCCATGCGCTCCAGGAAGGTTTCGTAGTGCTGCTGGGCCAGCACCGTCGTCGGCACCAGCACCGCCACCTGCTTGCCGTCCATCACCGCCTTGAACGCGGCGCGCATCGCGACCTCGGTCTTGCCGTAGCCCACGTCGCCGCAGATCAGGCGGTCCATCGGCCGCTTGGACTCCATGTCGCGCTTGACGTCGGCGATGGCCCGCAGCTGGTCGTCGGTCTCGGCGTACGGAAACGCCTGCTCGAAATCGAACTGCCACGGGTTGTCCTTCGCGAAGGCGTGGCCGTCGAGCGCGGCCCGCCGCGCCTGGGTCTCCAGCATCTGGGCCGCCAGGTCGCTCGCCGCCCGCTCGGCCGCGATCTTTTCCTTCAGCCAGCGCTTGCCGCCGAGCGCGTGCAGCGGCGGCTTGGTCCGCCCCACGCCGATGTACCGGCTCAGCAGGTGGGTCTGGCTCGTGGGCACGTACAGCCGCGCGTTCTCGGCGTATTCCACCGCCAGCGCTTCCTGCAACTGCCCGTCGAAGACGATTTCGTAAAGGCCGAGATACTTGCCGATACCGTGGTCGACGTGCACCACCAGCTCGCCGGGGCGCAAGTCGGTCCAGTCCGTCAGGCGTTCGCCCGTGGCGTCGCGGGCCGCCGATCCGCCTGCCGTCTTGCGGCGCGCGGGCAGCGCGCGCCGCGTGCCGTAGAAATCGGCCTCGGCCACCGCCATCCATTTCGCGCCCGGCAGTTCGAAGCCGCCGCTCAGCGCACCCAGCCGCGTCGCGAAGCCCGCCGGCATCCCGTACGCCGCGGCGAACCGCTTGGCGCCCGCTTCCGTGTGGAAAAACAGCTCGATCTTCCAGCCGTCCGCCGCGCGCGCGGCCAGTTCGGCCTGCCATTTCCGGCGCTCGCGCACGCGCGCGTCCGGCGGCGCCGCCCGCGCCGAGAGCGCCGCGAGGCCCTCGCACGGCCGCGCGCCCAAGTCGCGCGCTGCTTCGCTACCGCCCGCGTCGAGCTGCCCCCCGCCCGCGAAATTCTTCGCCAACCCCAGCCGCCAGTTCGCGAAATCGCGCTCGGGCGAACCTTCCGCCCCGCCGTGGCCCGCCAACTCCGCGCTCATCGCGTAGTGGTGCAGAATCGCATCCGGATCGAGCCACAGGAACGACGCTTCCGGCGGTAAATATTCCGTCGGCGCGACCGACGCACCGTCCGGTGCTTCATCCGTCGCCGGCGGAATGGACAGCTCCTTCATCGCCTCCCGCGACCGCTGTTCGGCCGGATCGAAGCGCCGGATACTTTCCAAGGCGTCGCCGAAGAATTCCATCCGCGCCGGCCAGTCTTCCGTCAGCGGCCACACGTCCAGCAGGCCGCCGCGGCGCGACGCCTGCCCTTTCGCCAGCACTTCGACTTCGAATTCGTAGCCCGCCGCCGCCAGCCGCTCGCACAGCGCATCCAGATCGTATTCCTGGCCGACCGCCACGCGTTCGCTGCCCTGCTGCATCCGGTCCGGCGCCGCCACCGACTCCAGCAGCGCCTGCACGCAGGTCGCCACGAGGCCCCGCCCCTTCCACGCCAGGCAGCGCTGCAAGGTTTTCAGCCGCTCGCCGCTGACGTCGGGCGATGGCTGCCCCGAGGCCAGCTTCGACGCTTCCACGTTCAGCGCCGGCAGTTTCGCGGCGGATTCGCCCGCGCCCAGGGTTTGCAGATCCTGCCACAGCAACTCCAGCGCCAGCGAACTCTCCGCCACGACCACCAGCGGCCCCGAGGCCGCGCGCGCCGCCGCCAGCGCCAGCCAAGCCCGCGCGCCGTCTTCCACCTCCTGCACGCGCCCCGCGCCGCCCGGCGCGAAAACTTCCTTCAAATACGCGCGGTCCGCCGGCCCCGGCGGCGGCACAGAGATATTTGCCTGTTCCGCGGCCTCGCCCATGGCCTCAGCTCAGATACCGGCCCCCGCGCGCGCCGGTTTCTTTTCCATCGCGAAGCGTCGCCGTGCCGTTCACCCAGACCGCCGAAATCCCCGCGCAGAATTGGTGTGGCTTTTCGTAGGTCGCAAAATCCCGGAACGTCTTCGGATCGAGCGCCACGACGTCTGCGAAAGCGCCGGCGCGCAGCACGCCGCGGTCTTTCAGTTGGAAATGCTCCGCCGGCAGGCTCGTCATCTTCCGCACCGCTTCGCCCACGCTCACCGTCTTCCCGTCCAGGGCCGCGCGCAAAAACCGCCCGAACGTGCCGTAGGCGCGCGGATGCGGATGGTCGTGGCTCAACGGCCCGACCGGCGACCGGATCGACGCGTCGGAACCAATCATGACCCACGGCTCGGCCAGGATGCGCCACATGTTGTCTTCGCTCATCCCGAAGAAGATGCCGCCGGTGAACAGTTCGTCCGTCTCCATGAAACGCAGCGCCGCATCCAGCGGATGCAGCTTCCACGCCTCCGCCGCCAGCGCGATGGGCTTGCCCGCGAACGGCGCATTGTCCGGATGGCGCACGCTGCCCACCCACACGTTCTCCCAGTATTTTTCGTCCCGCACCGCGGCCATCTCCGCGCGGATCTTCGCGCGCTCCGCCGGATCGCGCAGGCGCGCCAGGATCGCCGCGCGCCCGCCTTGCGACGCCCAGGTCGGCAAAATGACGTCCAAGTCCGTGCACGACGCGGTGTAGGGATACCGGTCCGAGGCCACTTCGACGCCCGCCGCCTGCGCCGCGCGGATTTTCTCCAGCGCCGCGGCGAGCTTGCCCCAGTTTGCCCGGCCCGCCGTTTTCAAGTGCGAAATCTGCAAGCGCACACCGCTGGCGCGCGCGACGTCCAGGGCTTCGTCGATGGCCTCCAGCAGCGTGCCGCCTTCGCTGCGCATGTGCGTGGCGTAGATCCCGCCGCGCCGCGCCACCACCTTCGCCAGAGCCTGGATTTCTACCGGCCGCGCATGCATCGCCGGCGCATACACCAGCCCCGTGCTTAGCCCTGCGCCGCCTTCTTCCAGCGCCTGTTCCAGCAACTTCGCCATCCGCGCGATTTCGTCCGGCGTCGCCGCGCGCGGCTCGATGCCCATGACCGCCGCGCGGATCGCGCGGTGCCCGATCAGCATCGCCGAATTCACCGCCGGCTTCTGCGCATCCAGCAAGGCGCGATATTCCGCCACCGAGCGCCAATCGCCCGGATACTTTTGCTCCAGCCAGTCCGACGGCATCGTGTAGCCCGGCCACCTCGGCGCGGCGCTTGCGCCGCAGTTGCCCGTGATTTCCGTCGTCACGCCTTGCCGGATCTTCGACGGCGCGCCCGGCTCGATCAGCAGGTACGCGTCGGAATGGGTGTGCACGTCGATGAAGCCCGGACATACCAGCAGGCCCGTCGCGTCGAATTCGTTCTCCGCCTGCGCCTGCGCCAGATCCCCCACCGCCGCGATGCGGTCGCCCGCGAGTCCGACGTCGGCCTGCACGCCTTCCCCGCCGAGCCCGTCCACCACGGTCCCGCCGCGCAAAATCCAATCGAACCGATCCGAATTCATCCTCGCCACGCTACCACGTCCGCCCCCCGCCGTCACGCCCGCGCCCCCGCAAGGCTAGGACAAACCAATCGCAATCTCAGAAAGCAAACCAAACAGCCATTTAACGCAAAAGGCGCAATGGCCGCTAAAGTTCGCAAACGCAGGAAAGCCCGTGTATTTCATTCTGGGCTCGGCGATGGCGTTCCTTTCGCGCCTTTTGCGCCGCTTGCGTTAATGGGATTGGAGGATGTAGATGCGTTCGCCAGGCCCGCAAGCACGGAAACGCAACCCGCAAGGCGGGAAAAGTGTTTATTCCCGTTTTCAGGCACAACCATCGCACATGGACGCCGCATGCCGCGGCGGACCGCACAGGAGAAATCATGAAAACGAAACGAATCGCGATGGCGTTGGCAGGCATGGTGGGCACGATGGCGCAGGCCGCGCCGCCCGGACTGCTCGCGCCGGTCGCCGTGGAAGATCTCCCCGCCCGCCGCGTGGCGTACGTCGAACAAGTCGGCAACTTCCAGAACAACCCCGGCATCTACGACGTCCTGCTCCAGAAACTGCTCGATTGGGCGCTGCCCGCCGGGATCTGGGATTTCCCCGCCAAGACCCTGATCGCCTGCATCTATCCGGACGATCCTGCCTCCACGCCTCCGGACCAGCAACGCCTCTGGCTCGGTATCACGATCCCCGCCGACGCCGCACCGCCGGCCGGCATCCAAGTTCTGACGTTGCCCGCCGGTCCCCATGCCGTCGGCCGGTTCGCGATTCCGTCCGACCAGTTCGGCGCGGCCTGGGGTTACCTCTACGGCGAATGGATCCCCGCAAGCGGCCACGCGCCCGCCGGCCTCGCCTACGAGCTCCAGAAAAACGACTCGTCCGAAGATCCGGAGCAGAAACATCTCGTCGACATCTGCATCCCCGTGCAGAAACTCCCCGCGCCCTGATCGTTGCCTCGGGATTCGGCTGCTGCTGCGCCCCCACGGCCTTGCGCCGTGGGACGCAAAGTTGGCTCCCCCACCGCACAAGGCGGTGGGGCCCGCCCGGAAATGGAGTCCTAGCCCAAGCGCGCCAAGACGTCCCGCATCGCGCGCTTGACCGCCATGTGAATGCCCGGCGCCTTGCTGCGGCGCGAGCCGGCCACGTTCAGCACCGCGCCATCCGGCAAGCGCCGCCGGATCCAGCGCATCACTCGCGCGACGATCTCATCGTGCGGCCGCGTCGCATCGACCGCCAGCCACGGTTTGCCGTGCTTCTTCGCGAAATCGATCGTCAGCAGGGACCCGCCGTCCGGTTTGCCGTAGGTGAAGATGACCGTGCCATCCGCATCGACGACGTTCTTCTCCGTTCGCGGCGGATAATGCCGGCTCCAATGCTGCCGCATGCGGTAGCGCGCGGGCACTTTCCCCTTTTCCGTGCGCCGCCCCTTCGGGATCCAGCCACCGTACGGGAATCCCGTCTGCACGCAGGCGCTCAGCGCGCCTTGGTCCGCCCCCGTCTGTCCGCCCGACACGATCTTGCGCAGTTTCACGGCCCCATCCTCTCCCATTCGCGCCATTCGATCAATTCACAGTTGGTTGTTCAGGTTCCCGGATTTTTCCGCGCCCCCGTCGCGTCGCGGTGCGGTTGGCCGAAGTCGGCGACCCGGTCCAGTTCCGCCTTGTCCAGCACCGGGCCCTCGCGGCAGATGCAGATGCCGCTGCCGTCCACGCAGCAGCTTCCGCAGACGCCGATCCCGCACTTCATGTGCCGCTCCAGCGAAAGCTGGCAGTCGATGCCCCGTTCGTCCGCCAGTTTCTTGAGCGCCACCAGCATCGGCTCCGGCCCGCAGCCGTAGATCACGTCGAAGGCTTCTTCCGCGCACAACCGCGCGGCCAGGCCGGTCACGAGGCTTTGCCGCCCCAGCGTGCCGTCGTCCGTCGCAAATTCCGCGCCTACGCGCGAAAAATCGCCCACGAACATCATTTCGGACGCGGTGCGCGCCCCCAGCACCACCCGAAACGATGCGCGGTCGCGCGCGAGGCGATGCACCAGATAGCGCAGCGGCGCGATGCCCATGCCGCCGCCCACCACCAGCCCGCGCCCGCGCGGGCGGAAACCCCGCCCGAACGGCCCGCGCAAGCCCAGCCAGTCGCCGGGCCGGCATTCCATCAAAGCCCGCGAAAACGGCCCCACCGCCTTCGCCGTGATTTCGATTTTTCCGTCCCGCACGTCGGACACCGAAAACGGCTTTTCGTCCAGCCCCGGAATCCACAGCATGACGAACTGCCCCGGCTCCGCCTCGAAGGTCTGTTCGAACAGGAAACTCTTGAGTTCCGCGGAATGGGTCGCGACCTGCTTGATCGGCAGCGAACGCATCGCCTGGCTCGGTAAAATCATATTCATGGCCGCCCCTCCCGGTGCGCCAGCCCCTTCGCCTGCGCCAGCGATTCGAAACCGCGTTCTTTGAGAAACGCGGCCAAGCCGCGGTTGATCTCGCCGAACAGCTCGACGCCGCCCGCGTAGACGCCGCTGCCGACGCCCACCGCGTCGGCGCCGGCCATGATCAACTGCAAGGCGTCATCCGCGCAGGTCACGCCGCCGGTGCCGATGATCGGCAGATCGACCGCTTTCCGGATCTCGTAGACCGCCCGCACCGCGATGGGCAGGATCGCCGGCCCCGACACGCCGCCGACCTTGTTCGCCAATGCCGGCCGCCCCGTGCCCACGTCGATCCACATCCCGGGCCCGACGGTGTTGATGGCCGTGATCGCATCGGCGCCGTTTTGCTGGCAGGTCCCCGCCATCCGCGCCAGCGAAGCGCACTGCGCCGAGAGCTTGATGGCCACCGGCACGGCGCCGGCGTTTTCCTTCACCGCGCGCGTCACCCGCCCGCAGGCTTCCGGGTCGGCCGCGAACGGCGCGCCGAATTCGGATTCCACGTTCGGACACGACACGTTCACCTCGATCAGATCGGGTTTCGCCGCCGCGACGCGCCGGGCCAGCTTGCCGAATTCGAGGGCGCTGCCGGCGAAGATGGAAACGAACAGCGGCGTCGCGCACGTGCGCCGGTATTCGGCGAGTTCTTCCAGCTCGGCTTCCACGCCGGGATTCGACAGCCCCACGGCGTTGATCAGGCCGCCCGGCCACGGCAACACGCACGGCGCCGGATGGCCCGCCCGCGCCGCGAGGCTGCACGACTTGGTCGTGACCGCCCCCGCGCCCGCCTGCGCCACGCGCCGCAGCGAGGCCGCCGTCGTGCCCAGCACCCCCGACGCCAGCACCAGCGGCGACTCGAGCGCAATGCCCGCGATCTGGACGGCGAGCGGGTTCATGCCTTGAGGTGTCCCGCCAGCTCGTCGAGCGAGCAGACGCGCTCGCAATGCGCGCACTTGAAATGCCGCGAGCCGGATTCGATCCGGCGGAAGCGCGTCGCCACGTGCGGTTCCGCGTTCGTGATGCAGTTGGGGTTGATGCAGCGCGCCAGGTTGTCGAACAGCTCCGGCACCTGCACCACCACCTTCTCCACCACCTCGAACCGGTCGATGCGCTTGATGGTCACGCCCGGACACACCAGCGCCAGCATCTGCAGCAGCCGCGGCGGCAGCGGCTCGGCCTGCAGCTTGATCATGTCCTTGCGGCCCATGCGCGTGCTCTTGTAGTTCAAGCCCAGCGTGATCACCGCGTCTTCCAGTTCCGGCCAACGCCCGATGAGCGCCATGACCTGGATGCCGAGGCCCGCGGGAATGTGGTCGATCACGATGCCGCGTTCGATCTTGGGGATCAGCAGGATGTTCTGGGGGGTCACGTCGCGCTCCTTTCAACCGCAAATGAACGCAAATGGACGCAAATGGAATCCAATCCGGCAGCCCGGCGGTCTCGGCGAGACCGTCCTA
>CAYTEK010000025.1:8202-24977 GCA_964436715.1 uncultured Verrucomicrobiota bacterium
GCATAAATCACACAGCCCGGACGCCTCGGAGAGGCGTCCCTACCTTCACATTCGCGTTCATTTGCGTTCATTTGCGGTTCCCTGTTCATTGAGGCCGGGCGTCCAGCAAATCGAGGATCAGGGCCTGGCGCATGATCACCCCGTTGCGGGCCTGTTCGAAGTAGCCGGCGTGCGGCGTGGCGTCCACATCGGGCGAGATTTCGTTCACGCGCGGCAACGGATGCAGCACCTTCAGGTGCGCCGGCGCGCCTTCGAGCATCTTCGCCTCCAGCCGGTAGCAATCCTTCACCTTTTCGTATTCCACGAGGTCCGGGAAGCGCTCTTTCTGGATGCGCGTCATGTAGACCACGTCGTTGTCGCGGATCGCATCGGCCAGGCTCTCGCTTTCCCGGAACGTCGCCGTCGTGCCGGCCGCCGCTTTCATCAAATATCCCGGCAGGCGCAGGCTTTCAGGCGAGACCAGCGTCAGCGCCACGCCGTCGAACGCCAGCAGCGCCCGGCACAGGGAGTGGATCGTGCGCGAATATTTCAGGTCGCCCACCAGCGCGATTTTCAGCCCGTCCACCTGTCCGAAAAATTTCCGCAGCGTGTAGAGGTCCAGCAGCGTTTGCGTCGGATGCTGGTTGGCGCCGTCGCCGGCGTTGAGGATCGGGATGCCCGCGATCTCGGCCGCCAGCCGCGCCGTGCCTTCCTTCGGATGCCGCACCGCGATAACGTCGGCGTACTGCTCCACCGTGCGGATCGTGTCGGAAAACGACTCGCCCTTGGCCGTCGAGGAATTCGCCGACTCGGAAAAACCGATCACGCGTCCGCCCAGCCGGCACATCGCCGACTCGAAGCTCAGCCGCGTTCGCGTGCTGGGCTCGAAGAACAGCGTCGCCAGGATCTTTCCCGGCAGCAAGCCCGCCTTCTCGGCGTTGGGCAACGCTTCCACCCGCGCCGCCAGATCGAGATAGTCCAGGATCTGTTCCAGCCCCAGATCGTCGATCGAGATCAGGTCTTTTTTCATGCTCTCTTTCCTAGACAGGATTTACAGGATTTTTCAGGATGATCAGGATTGAACAGCCCTAAACCCCTCGTAGCTTTTCCCGGATTGGAATCCTGTAAATCCTGAGAAATCCTGTTCATCCTGTCTAAACTCCCATTCCCAGTTCTTTTTCCACTTCCGCCAGTTTCTTGGCCGGATCTTCGGCGGCCAGGAGCGACCGCCCCATGATCAAGTAGTGCCGCGCCAGCATCGGGAACTGCGCCGGGTCGCCCTTCTGCGCGCCGAAGCCCGGCGAGTAGAATTCCTGCTGCGCGGTGAAAGGCACGCCCACGGCCAGCTTCGCGACCAGCTCCGGCTTGGTCAACGGCACCACGAAGGCCGACACGCCCAGCACCGCCGCCTGCCGGCAGATCGCCGTCGCGGCGGAGTCGGCGATGAAACCGCCTTCGGACACCAGATACGCCGGATGCGTCATCGCCGCGCCGACGATCGGCTTGATCTTCCGTTCCTGCAGCGCGTGCGTCCACGCGGCGAGCACGTGCGGCCCCGTGTGCGGGAACAGGATCGCCTCGTCGATCCCCGCCCGTTGCAGCACGTCCGCGAACAGCGCGCCCGTGTCGGGGATGTCGGTCGCGGCCTTCTGGTGATCGTAGATCAGCGGCTTGTCGGTCCACTCGCGGATGCGCCGCACGGTCTCGGGCAGGCCGTGGGCCAGCCCGAGCGCAAAGCCCAGCTTGTAGCCATAGACGGATGCGCGCCCCGCCGTGCGGCAGACCAGCCGCAGCGCCGTTTCGAGATCCGCCACGTCCAGCGCGGGGATGATCCGATATTCCTTCATGTTCCTTCTCCTTCGTAGAAGCGCCGCAGCGCCTGGTGGTGGACGTCGTCGCCGGTTTCGGCCAGGTACTCGCACAAATCAGACAAATCGATCGCGGCCGCGACCGGCGGCAGGCCCGCCGGCAACGGCGTCGCGCGCCGGCGCCGGTCCACGGCCACCACGATGCCCACGGGGCGCGTCTGGAACGCGGCTTCGATCGCGGCAACGGCCTCGACCTTGGTGCCGCCGTCGCTGAGCACGTCGTCGACCATCACCACCGCTTCTCCCGGCTCCGGCAGATGCCCGATGAACCGCCCGCGCTCGCCGTACGCCTTGGCCTCCTTGCGGTCGTAGAAGAACCGCAGGTCCTTGCCGTGCCGGTACCACCCCGCCGCCGCCGCGGCCACCGCCAGCGCGATGCCCTTGTACGCCGGCCCGAATAGCAACGACGCCTGCGGAAACGCCGCCAACGACGCCTGCGCCAGCATCCGCCCCACGACGTCCAGCTTCGCGCCGCTGTCGGCCTGGCCCAGATTGACGAAGAACGGCGAGCGGTCGCCCGACTTGAGCTGGAAATCGCCGAACTTCAGGCAACCGCTGGCCACCAGGAATTCGATGAACTGTTTCTTTTCCGGTTTCACGCGAACACCTCCTTGCCGCGCACGACAGGGCGCGCGCGGCCCTCGCTCCAGGCCATTTGCCCGTTGATCATCGTCGCCCGCACGCGCGCGGCGAAATCGAATTCCGCGTACGGGTGGAACTTCGCGCGCGTCGCGACCTTTTCCCGCGCGCCCTTCGCCGCCCGGCCGAGCGCGACGAACGCCAGGTCCGCCCACGCGCCCACGCGGATGCCGCCGCGATCCGCGATCTTAAAGCACCGCGCGGCGTTTTGGCCGGACAGCTCCAGATAGCGCTTCCAGGAAATCTCGCCGCGCTTGGCGAGCGTCAGCAGGATCGGCCCCAGCCATTCGAGGCCCGCGATGCCCGACGGCGGGTTCGCCGCCGCCTTCTCCGCCGGCGCGTGCGGCGCGTGGTCGGTCGAAACAAAATCGATGCCGCCGTTTTTCACGGCTTCGTAAATCGCGGCGCGATCTTCCTCGGAACGCAGCGGCGGATTCACCTGCAGCGCGGCGCCGCGGCGGAGGTAGTCTTCCTCGGTCAGCAGGAAATAGTGCGGACACGTCTCGGCCCACACGTCGTGCCCGGCGCGCTTCATTTTCCGCACCCACGCGAGCTCTTCGACCGTGCTGCAATGGGCGACGACCAGCCGCGGACGCGCTTTCGCCGGCGTTTTGCGCAGCGCGATCTCGAGGCTGGTCAGCGCCGCCAAGACCGCCGCCCGCGGCCGGCGCAGGTGGTGCGTTAAATCCGGTCGGGACGGAGCCCGACCCTCCATGGAGGGACGACCTCCGTGTCGTCCTCTTGATTTTTCCACGTTGTGGAAAAATCGCCGCTCGTCCTCGGCATGGACCACGACGAGATCCTGTATGCGGAAAATCCGCGCCAGCGCGTCGGCGTCGCCGATCGCGGGCAGGCTCGACGACTGCGCCATGTAGATTTTCGCGCCCGCGGCGGTTTCGGGCGCGGGTTCGCCGCCATCCGTCGCCTGCCAGAACAGGCCGTAGTTGACCCGCGCCTTGTGCGCGAAGAGGGCGCGCTTCTTTTCGAACGATTCGCGGGTCGCGATCGGCGGCCGGTTGTTGGGCATGTCGAGCACCGTCGCCACCCCACCCTTTAGCGCCGCGGCCGTGCCGTTGGCGATGCCTTCCTTGTAGGCCTGGCCCGGTTCGCGCAGATGCACATGCGCGTCGATCAGCCCCGGCACGACGATTTCGTCGCCGCACGGCGCGTCGGCGGCGAAATCGCTTTCCAGCTTCGCGATGCGGCCGTTGGCGATCCGGATAGTTCCGCGGTGGAACCACCCGTCGTCGCCCAGCCAGCAGGCGTCGTCGATCTGGAATTTCATTCCCATTCGATGGTCCCCGGGGGCTTGGTGGTGACGTCGTAGAAGAGCGCGCCGGCGCCGGGCACGGCGCGCGTCTCGCGGGCCAGTTCCGCCAGCAGGCCGAAGTCGATCGGATAGACGTCGGCCGTCATGGCGTCCCGCGAGCAGACCGGCCGCAGCACGAAGGCCTGGTCGCCGGCCGCGTCGAAAAGCGGCAGCGCGATGACCGGCGCCTGCCAGATTTCCGGAATGCCCGCGAGACGCCGCTGCAGGCGCGCGTCCACCTGCCGCAAACGGTCGAGGCCGGCGCGCTCGACGAAGGTTTCGCGCAGGGCAAATTCCACGTCCGTCAGATCCTCGAGCGAAATCACGACGCGGTTGATGTCGGCCAATCCGTTGACGAGCCGGTTGGCGAGCGCATTCAGCTCCGGCCATGCCGGCCAGCGGCCGTCGGGGCTCCAAACGACGGCGGGATGCCGGTAGGACCGTTCGTCGCCCTGCACGCCGACGCTCTTCACCGGCAGGATGCGGCCGCGCAAGGATTCAAGACCCCCACGGCCTTGCGCCGTGGGTGATTCAGGTTTGAAAGAAGCGAGCACTGCGGGCGGCAACTCCCAGCCTGATTCACCCATCCCACAAGGGGATGGGGGTCTGGATCCATCGTGGCACAGCAGCCGGATGCCAAGGCCGGGGCCGGGAAACGGATGGCGGTCGAGCAGCGGCTGCGGCAGGCCCAGCTCGCGGCCCAACAGGCGCACTTCGTCCTTGTAGAGCTCGCGCAGGGGTTCGACGACGAGACCGCGGTCGATCATGGCCTGGATTTCCGGCACGCGGTTGTGGTGGGTCTTGATCTTCGCCGAGTTTTGCGTGCCGCCGCTTTCGATGGTGTCGGGATAGATCGTGCCCTGCACCAGCTTCCAGCCGTCGCTCAGGGCAAGCTCGTGCAGCTTCTCGCGCAGGACTTCGACGAACAGGCGTCCGATGATCGCGCGCTTTTGCTCGGGGTCGGAAACGCCGGCCAGCTCGCGCAGGAACCGCGCCTCGGCGCGTTCGATCTCGATGTTTTGGAAGCCCTCGGCGGCCAGGAACTTCAGGATGTCGTCGGATTCGCCGAGGCGCATCAGGCCCGTGTCCACGTGCAACGAGCGCACGCGCTCGGGGCCGACGGCCTCGATACAGACCTGCAGCGCCACCAGCGAATCGACGCCGCCGGACACCAACAGGAAGAGCGTGGCGTCGCCGGCGGCGGCCCGGGTCTGTTCGACCACCCGGCGCCGCATGCCGTCCGGCGCCCACGGCGTGCGGATGCGGCACGTCGTCAGGAAATTCTTCAGAATCGCGTTGCCGTGCGGCGTGTGCACGACTTCGGGATGGAACTGCACGCCGAAGATGGGCTGCAGGTCCGCCTCGTAGGCCGCGATGGCGCAGTTATCCGCCGTTGCCGTCGCGCGGAACCGCGGCGGCAGCTCCGCGACGTGGTCGCCGTGGCTCATCCAGACCGTCTGGTCCTTCGGCAGCCCCAGGAACAACTCCGCGGACGGATCGCAACGGATCGGCGTGGGCCCGTATTGCCGCTCGGTCCCGTGCGCCAGGCGGCCGCCGTGCAGCTTCGCCAGCAACTGGTGCCCGAAGCAGATGCCGAGGATCGGATTGCCGTAGCCCGCCAGCCGCGCGCGCATCAGGCGCACGTGTTCGTCGGTCACCGACTGGGGCCCGCCGGACAGGATCAGGCCCGCCGGCGCATTCGCGCCCGCCCGGAAATCCTCGGGGGCCAGCACGACGCAGTAGACGCCGAGCGCGCGCACGCGGTTCGCGATCAGGTGCGCGTACTGGCCGCCGAAATCGAGGACGGCGACGTGGTCCAGGTTTGGGCGGGCCCCGCCGCCTTGCGCGGCGGGGGAGCCAACCTTGGCCTCCAACGACGCAAGGTCGTTGGGGGGGCGACCGCATTTCAGATTCGGGTCGAGCATTCCTTCTCCTGTTCGATCTGCTTCAGCAGTTCTTCCGACGCGCCGGTCGGGTATTCGCCCGAGAAGCACGCGTAGCAGCACGGCAAATCCCGGTAGAGCGCGCGGAGGTCTGCGAGCGACTGGTAGATCACCGCGTCGGCTTCGAGATAATGCGCGATCTGCTTGGGGTCGTAGTGCGCGGCGATGATCTCGCGCTTGACCGACATGTCGATGCCGTAGATGCAGGGGCAGACGATCGGCGGCGCCGCGGACACGAAATAGATTTCGGCGGCGCCGCTTTCGCGCAGCAGCTTCACGATGTGCTTCGAGGTCGTGCCGCGCACGATGGAGTCGTCCACCACCGCCACCTTCTTGCCGCGCACCACGTCTTTGAGCGGATTGAGCTTCTGCCGCACGATCTGCTCGCGCCGCGCCTGGGTCGGCACGATGAAGCTGCGGCCCACGTGATTGTTTTTCGCCAGCCCGCGCCGGTATGGCACGCCCAGCGCCTCCGCCATCCCCGACGCGAAGAAATAGGCCGACGACGGCACGTCAATCACGAGATCCGGTTGCAACCCCGCCTTTTTCACCTGCTCCGCCAACTGCCGGCCGATGCGCACGCGCTCGGTCGCGACCAGCCGGCCCTGGATCACCGAATCCTCGCGCGCGAAGTAGATGTATTCGAAAATGCAGAACGCCTGCTTTTCCGCCCGGCAGACGCGGCTGTGCACCTGGCCTTCGTTGTCGATCAGCACGGCCTCGCCGGGCTGGAGGTCGCGCACGGTCTCGAAGCCGAGATAGTCGAAGCAGTCGGTTTCCGACGCGAACGCGTAGACCATCCCGCGGTCGGTATACTTGCGCCCCAGCACCAGCGGCCGGATGCCGTGCGGATCCGTGAAGGCCAGCAGGCCGTGGCCCGCGATGATCGTCAGCGCCGAATACGCACCCTGCACCTGCTCCTGCACCGTCCGCACCGAATCGAAGATGTCGGCGGGCGCCAGGTTCTGCAGGTTCTTCGTCTCCAGCGCCGCCGCCAGCGCATACAGGATCAGCGCCACGTCGTTGGAGGTGTCCAGCAGGCGGTGGCGATCCTCGCACAGCGTCTGCTTGAGCTGCTTGAAATTGACGACGTTGCCGTTGTGCACCATCGCCAGGCCGAAGGGATACATCACCACCGTCGGCTGGGCGTCCAGCACGTCGGTCGAGCCCTGCGTGGCGTAGCGCACGTGACCCAGGCCGATTTTGCCCGAAAAGCGCGCCAGATCGACCTTCTTGAAGGCCTGCCCCACCAAGCCGTCCGCCTTGTGCAGGTGGAAGCGATGGTTGAAGGTGACGATGCCGGCGGCGTCTTGGCCGCGGTGCTGGATGCTGGTCATGCCTTCCAGCAGCGTTCCGGCGATGTCGTCGTGCCCGATGATTCCTAGGATGCCGCACATAATCAGTTTTCAGTTTTCAGGGTTCAGAGTTCAGGAGTGGAGAGTTCATGTTCCGATTCGCGTCATTCGCGACATTCGTAGTTAAGAAGGTTTTCAGGGCTTCGGGATAGAGCGCATGTTCGACGGCGAGGCCGCGGCGTTCGACTTCCGCGAGCGTCTCCGCGCCGCGCAGATCCACTTCCCGCTGCGCGAGCACCCGGCCCGTGTCGAGGCCTTCGTCCACCAGATGCACCGTGATCCGCGTGGCGGGCAGGCGCTGATTGAACGCCCACTCGTAGCCGTGGAGTCCCTGATGCCGCGCCGTGTCGGCCGGATGGATGTTCAGGATGCGCCCGCGATAGCGCGCCACCACGCGCGGCGAAAGCAGGCGCAGGTAGCCGGCCAAGACGACGACGTCGGTGCGGCAATTCTCCAGCACGGCCAGCAGCGCGGCATCGTAGGCTTCCTTGCTCAGTTGGCGCGCGTCCAGCGCAAAGGTCGCCAGCCCCAGTTCCCGCGCCCGGTCCAGCCCCGGCGCGGCAGGCCGGCTGGAAACCACGGCGGCGATCTCGCAGCGTCCGGCCAGCACGCCGTTTTGCGCCGCCTGCGCCAGCGCGACCATGTTGCTGCCGCGCCCGGAAATCAGGATGGCCACGCGCGGCATCATGCCGGCGCCCTCCCACCGATGTCGGTGCGGTATTGCATTCCGTCGAAATGGATTTGCGCGCACGCGGCGTAGGCCTTTTTCCGCGCGGCAGCCAAGTCGGCGCCATGCGCCACCACGTTCAGCACGCGCCCGCCGGTCACCGTCAGTGCGCCGTTGCGGATTTCGGTGCCGGCGTGGAACACCAGGGCGTCGGTCGCGGCGGCGCCGGCGATCGGCACGCCCGCGCGCACCTCGCCCGGATAGCCCCCCGCCGCGAGCACGACGTCGACGACCGCGCCGGACTTGATCGCAAAGGGGTGTTGCTCCAGCGTGCAGTCGAAACTGGCCAGGAGCGTCGGCAGCAAAGGTCCATCCAGCGCGGGCAACAGCACTTCCGTTTCGGGATCGCCCAGGCGCGCGTTGTATTCCAGCAGCTTGGGGCCGGCGGCCGTCAGCATCAGGCCGAAGTAGAGGAACCCCCGATAGGCGATTCCTTCCGCGGCCAGGCCTTGCAGGGTTGGCTCGATGATCGTCCGCCGGATTTCTGCCATCATGTTCGGGCGGGCCCCACCACCTTGCGTGGTGGGGGAGCTAACTTTGCTTCCCACGGCACAAGGCCGTGGGGGAGCAAAACTGCCATATTCGTCATCCATGTCCGGCACCGGGGCGTAGGCGCCCATGCCGCCCGTGTTCGGGCCGCGGTCGCCGTCCAGCAGGCGCTTGTGGTCGCGCGAGGGCGGGAACAACTGGATCGTCGCGCCGGAGACCACGCCCATGATGGATACTTCAGGACCTTCCAAAAGTTCCTCGACCACGATGGGCGCGTTCGGGCCGTGGCGACGCTCGATTTCCTTCAAGGCCGCCGGCGCCTCCGCGGGATCGGGACACACGAACACGCCCTTGCCCGCGGCCAGGCCGCTGTACTTCACCACGAGTCCGCCGCGCTGCGTCCGCACATGTTCCGCCGCCGCGCGCACGGATTCGAAGAACGCCCCGGCCGCGGTGGCGATGCCGTGGCGCTGCATGAACTGCTTGGCCCACGTCTTGGAACTCTCCAGCCGCGCGGCCGCGCGCGTCGGCCCGAAAACGCGGAATTTCGCGCCCGACAGGAGGTCCACGAGCCCCCGCGCCAGCGGCGCCTCGGGCCCGACCACGACGAGGTCGATGCCTTCGGATTCGCAAAAGCTCCGGATGCCCGCAAAATCGTGCTCGGCGATCGGCCGGTTGTTCGCCGTTCCGCCGTTGCCGGGCAGGCAAAAGACGTTTTCCGCGCCGGCGTACTGCGCCAGTTTCCAGGCCAAGGCGTGTTCGCGGCCGCCGCGGCCGATGACGGCGATCTTCACGGCGCCAGCTCCCGTTCCGCGGCGGCCCGCGCCTCGCGGCAGACGCGCGGCGCCAGCCCTACGTAGCCGGGCACGTCGAGCGCCCGCAACCGCGCCTGCAGGGTTTCGTCGAGGCCGCCGGCATCCAGCAGGCGGTGGAAATCGGCGAGCGTCACCGCGCGGCCGCGGGTCAGCTCCTTCAACTGGCCGTAGGCGTCCTTGCGGCCCGCGCGGCGCAGCACGATCTGGTAGGGCTCGGCCAGCAGCTGCGGTTCACGCTCCAGTTCGTCGCGGCAGGCCGCCGCGTCGAGTTCGATGCGCTCCAGCCCGGCCAGCGTCTCCTGCCAGGCCAGATGCGAATGCGCCAGCGCCACGCCCACGTTCCGCACCACCGTGCTGTCGGACAGGTCGCGCTGCATGCGCGAATGGCAGAGCCGTTCGGACAGCGTGGACAGCAGGCTGTCGGCCAGCACGAGATTGCCCTCGCTGTTCTCGAACTTGATGGGGTTGACCTTGTGCGGCATCGTGGACGACCCCACCTCGCCGTCCTTCTTCCGCTGCACGAAGTAGCCGCGCGAAATATACTCCCAGGCGTCCACGTCGAGATCGAGCAGGATCACGTTCGCCCGCCGCACGATGGAAAACCATTCGCTCCACGCGTCGTGGTCTTCGATCTGCGTCGTGGTCGGATTGAATTCCAGACCGAGCGATTCGACGAACCGCCGCGAAAACGCGATCCAGTCGAAATCCGGGTCCGCCGCGGCGAACGCGGACCAGTTGCCGGTCGCGCCGTTCAACTTGCCGCGGAAGCGGAAAGCCTTGAGTTGGCCGTATTGCCGCGCGAGGCGCGCGGCGAAGACCGCCAGCTCCTTGCCGGCCGTCGAAGGCGACGCCGGCTGGCCGTGGGTCTTGGCGGGAAACGGCGCGTCTTCCCAGCGTTCGGCCAGTTCCAGCAGCTTGCGGATCACGCCTTCCAGCAGGGGGCGCTGCAGCTTTTCGGCGTACTCGCGGAAGATCAGGCTGTAGGCCAGGTTGTTGACGTCCTCGGACGTCAGGGCGAAGTGGATCCATTCCGCGCACGCCGGAAAGCGCTCGCGCAGGTGTTCCACGCATGCCATGACGTCGTGGGCCGTCCGCGCCTCGTGGCGTTTGACGTTTTCGTAGTCGCGCTCGCCGAAGGAATCCCGTTCTTTCCGGATCGCCGCGCGTTCGGCGGCGTCCAGCGCGAAGAACCGACCTGTGTCCGCCAACGCCTCCAGATAGGCCAGCTCGACGAAGCAGCGGTTGCGCATCAGTGCATGCTCGCAAAAGAGCTCCGCGAGTTCGCCGAGCTTGTCGGCGTAGCGGCCGTCGAGGGGCGAGATTTCCCTACGCACGGGCGGCCTCCCGGACTTCGGCGTCGGCGCGGCGCAGGCCCGCCTTCATTTCGGCGATTTCGGCGCGAAAGCGATCCTTGAGCCGCGGCAGGTTCAGCGCGCGCAGCGCCGCCAGCGCCGCCTCCTGCGGCCGCACCACGGTCATCGCCGGCACCTGCGAGGGCATCATCAGCGACGAATTCAGGTTGAGCAGCAGATCCGTCCCGTCCTTGAACGGCGGGCAACTGATCACCGGCAGCGCGGAATTGGCCGCCAGGGCGCCGCCCAGGCCGTTGGAGAGGCCCGCCACGGCGATGAGCGCGCCCGGCTCGATGGCCGCGTCGTATTCCGCGACCAGCGCGGGCAGGTCTTCGCCGTTCTTGTGGGCGGAGCAAACGCGGACGTCGGCGAATATCCCGTGGGCTTCGATCACGGCCTTCATTTTGTTGGCGTGTTCGAGGTCGGCGCGCGAGCCCATGACGATCGCCACGAAGCCATCCTTGATCAGGCCGGCCCGCGCGAGGTTCCGCGCCAGCCGCGCGCGCGGGTCTTCGTCCGTCGCGGCCAGCTTTTCGCCCGTGATCCGCTCGAAGATGTCGACGTAGCGCCGCGTGGTCTCGCGGACGACGTCGTCCGGCAGCGCGGTCGGATATTCGCCGTTCTTCCGGTTCTGCCGCAGCCAGGCGCGGACGTATTCCTTGTCGTGCGCCTCGACCCGCGCCGGATCGCGGTCGTAGGCGGCCTGGTCCCACATGCGCGAGGAATCAGGCGTGTGGATTTCGTCGATCAACGTCAGTTGGCCGTCCAGCAGGCCGAACTCGTACTTGGTGTCCACCAGGATCAGGCCTTTTTCGGCCAAAAGGCGCGTGCCGCGTTCGAACAGCCGCAAGGCGACGTCCCGCATCTGCGCGTAGCGTTCGGCCGTGGTCCAACCCTCGGACACGATTTCGGCGGGACTGATTTCGCGGTCGTTCTTTTCCTTGGTCGTCGGCGTGACCAGTGGCTGCGGGAAGCGCGCGTTGGGCGCCAGCCCGTCCGGCACGGCGGCGCCGCAGAACGTGCGCGCGCCCGCCGCGTAGGCGCGGCCCATCGAACCGGTCAGATAGCCCCGCACCACCATCTCGATGCGGATCGGTTCGACTTCGCGCACGAGCGTCGCCACCGGATCGACGGCGCGGAGCACGTGGTTGGGCACGATATCGGTCGTTTTTTCGAACCACCAGTTCGCCAGGCGGCTGAGCACTTCGCCTTTCAGCGGAATCGGCGTGTCCAGCACGCGGTCGAAGGCCGACAGGCGGTCGCTGACGATCAGCAGGCGGGTCTTGGCATCCACGCGCAGGCTGTCGCGGACCTTGCCGCGGTGAAGGGTCTTGAGCTGGGGCGTGGATGCAACGGGGAGCACGTTCATGGGCGGTTCCTCCGGATGTAATCAACGACGTTGCGGAAAAGGCGCAAGCCCTCCCCTTCCTCGTTTCCGCCCGCCGCCTCGCGGCGCCGGGCCCAGTCGGGGTGGTTGTAAATCGACAGATAGGCCTCGGGATGCGGCATCAGGCCCAGCACGCGGCCGGTTGGATCGGTCAGCGCGGCGCACGACATCTCGGCGCCGTTGGGCAGCGCGGGATAGTCCGTCGCGATCGCGCCCGCCGCGTCGCAGTAGCGCAGCGCGCAGAGACCTTGTTCCCGGATCGCGGCGCGGATCGCGTCGTCGCGGACCACCAGCTTGCCTTCCTTGTGGCGCACCGGCAGCGCGAGCACATCGACGTCTTTCAGGAACGGCGACAACGCCGGCCGTTCAGCGCGGCAATGGCACCAGCGGTCTTCGAATTTGCCGCTGTCGTTCACGATCAGCGAGACTTCCTGCGCGAAGTGCCCGCCCACGTTCGGCAGCAGGCCGGTCTTCACCAAGATCTGGAAGCCGTTGCAAACCCCCAGCACGAAGCCGCCGCCGGCCAGGTGGTCCGCGATTTCGTCCAGCAGCGTCCGGCCGCCGGCCAGCCGGCAAAAGCGCATCTTGTTCGCCAGCGCCTTGCCCGCGCCCAAATCGTCGCCGAAGGAAAAACCGCCCGGAAAATTGAGCACGTCGTAGCCGCGCAGCGAAACCGTCCCGGCCAGCCATTCGTTGAAATGGACGACGTCGGCTTCCGCCCCGGCAAGGCGGTAGGCCGCGGCCATCTCGTCCTGGCAGTTGATGCCGAAACCCGTCAGAACCAATGCGCGCACCGCTTTCACGCCAGCAGCTCCTTTCGCCACGCTTGCTCCAGTTCGGCGACGGGAACGTCCACCAGGCAGCGCTCGGCGTCGGCAACGCGCAACCGCGGCTCGGCGGTCGTTTCGCCGATCCACGTCGCGTGACCGCCCATGAGCTCCTCGAATCGCGCGCGATGTCCCGGCTTCACCGCGACGACGAACCGCGACGGCGATTCGGAATACAGCGCCGCGAGCCGCCGGCGCGGCGCATCCGGAGCGCCGCCGCCCGCGATGGATTCCGCGACGGGCGCGAGATCGACGTCCAGCCCCAGCCCGGTGCCGAACGCCATCTCGGCCAGCGCGACCGCGAGGCCGCCGTCGGACAGGTCGTGGCTCGACCGGATCAGCCCTTCGCGATGCGCGGCCATCGTCCGGTAGTACAGCGGCAGGGCCTCTTCCGGCCGCACGGCCGGCGCGCGGCCGCCCGGCGCGCCGAACAGGCGCTGGAATTCGGAAGCGCCCGGTTCGTCGTAGGTCCGGCCCAGCAGATAAATCCCGTCGCCCGCTTCCTTGATTTCGCTCGTGACCGTTTTCCGCACGTCGGAAATCGCCGCGGCCACGGAATAGAGCACCGTGGGCGGCACGGAGATCTTGTGGCCGGCGGCGCGAAAATCGTTCTTCATGCTGTCCTTGCCGGACGTCATCGGCACGTGGTAGGCGCGCGCCAGGTCGGCCAGCGCCCGGCACATGCGCACGAGCTGCGCCAGCTTGTACTTGCCGTCGGGATTGGTTGCGGCGTCGTAGACCGAATCCGGCACGCAAAAATTGTCGTTGGCGCACCAGAACGTCGATTCGCCCAGCCGGCCCGGCTCGGGCAACTGCCCGCCCACGGAAACGATCTGCCGCACGGCCTCGTCGAAGGCGCACGCGGAGGACGCGTAGGCGTCGAGATCGCCGACGCGCGGCGCGAGGCCGCAGGCCACCGCAATACCGCGCCAATCGTCGAAACCCAGCCGGATCACGCCCGCGTCCTGCGGGGCGATGCCGGCGGGACCCATCAGCGGCTTGATCACCGTGCGGCCCTTGACCTCGTGGTCGTACTGCCGGATCACCGCCTCGCGCGAGCAGACGTTGTCGCTCGCCAGCAGGCGCTTCAAGACGTCGGCGTGGTCGAGGTTTTCCGGAATCGCCGGTTCGGGCGCGACGGGCCGCGTCCATTCGGCCTCGAGCCGCTTGCGCGGCACGCCGTCGTGCAGGAAGCCGAGATCGAGCTGCGCCACCGGCCGCCCGGCGTGCGATACCTCCAAAAGGCCCGTGGCCGTGAACTTGCCGATGACCGAGGCTTCCACCTCGTAGAGCTTGGCCAGTTCGGCCAGCGCCGGCGCCGCTTCTGCCGTTACCACCAGCGTCATGCGCTCCTGCGATTCGGACAGGAAGATTTCCCACGGTTGCAGGCCCGGATACTTGAGCGGCACCTTTTCCAGCCAGATTTCGGCCCCGCCCGCCAGCGGCGCAAGCTCGCCGATGGACGACGACAGGCCGCCGGCGCCGTCGTCGGTCGCGCATTTGACCAGTCCGCGCCGGCAGGCGACTTCGAGGAAATCGGAGAGCATCTTCTGCGTGATGGGGCTGCCGATCTGCACCGCGCTGCGCGGCGAATGCTTGTCGAGGCCCAGCGAGGAAAACGTCGCGCCGTGGATGCCGTCCTTGCCCGTGCGCCCGCCGGCCAGCACCACGAGATCGCCCGGCGCGATTTCCTTTTCCCACGCCGGCTTGCCGCCGTAGTTGTCTTGAAGAATGCCGCCGGTGCCGCAATAAACCAGCGGTTTGCCCGCGTAGCGCGGATCGAACGCGATGGCGCCGTTGATCGTCGGCACGCCCGACTTGTTGCCGCCCTCCTCGATGCCTTGCCGCACGCCCGCGAAGACGCGGCGCGGATGAAGCTGGCCCGGCAGCAAAGGCTCGGAATAGGCCGGCGGGCCGAAGCACAGGACGTCGGTGTTGAACAGCAGCGTCGCGCCGCCCCGGCCCGTGCCGAGCGGATCGCGGTTGTTGCCCAGGATGCCCGTGATGGCGCCGCCGAACGGATCCAGCGCCGACGGCGAATTGTGCGTTTCCACCTTGAACACGAACAGCCGGTCCCGGTCCACCCGCACCACGCCCGCATTGTCGCTGAACACCTTCACCAGCCAGTTGTTGCCGGCCGCTTCCAGGTGCCGCGCGACGTCTTCCGTGCTGGCGCGGATGTAGGTCTTGAACAGCGAATCGATCGTTTCTTCGCGGCCGGTTTCCCGGTCTACGAAATGGATCAGGGCGTTGAATTCCTTGTGCTTGCAGTGCTCGGACCAGGTCTGCGCCACGATTTCCAGTTCGGCGTCCGTCGGTTCCGCCGCCAGGCCGGCCGCGCGGCGGCGCGCCTGGACCTGCGGCTCGCGGAAATGCGCCTGCACGGCCTTCATCTCCGCCCGGTCCAGCGAAAGCAGGCGCTGCTTCGACAACGCGTCCAACGCGTTGTCGGCGACCTCGAGCGAGACCGTCTCCACGGTCGGCGCGGCGGACGGTTCCGCTTCGGGCACCGGCCAGGCGAATTCCGCGAACGGGCCGTACGCAAACTGGTTCACCAGCGGATTGCCCAGCTCTTCTTCCGCCAGGCGCCGCAGCGTCGCGGCGTCCAAGGCGTCTTCGAACAGCCAGAGATCGCTCGAGAATATTTCCTGCGGCGCCGGGGCGAACGGCACGCCCAGCAGGTCGTGCAGCGTGCGCTGGGCGGAGAGGCCTTCGTCGTCCGTCGTGCCCGGCAGCTTGCCGACGAGGACGAACGACGCGAATCCGGTGCAACCGTCCGGCAGACGGTCGAGACCGACCCGTTGCGCCACGGCGTCGCTCAGGCCTTCGCGGGCCAAGCGTTCCAACTGGGCGGCATCGAGCGCCGCGCGCACCGCGTAGACGGAAACGTGCCGGAGCCCATTCAGGCGCAAACCCAGATGGCGTTCCGCCCGCCGCCGCAGCGACGCGCAGCGCGCATCGGGCAGTTCCGGATTCCAGGTGCAGGCGATATGGTGCAGGGCGATCATGGCGCGAAGGGCACTCCTTGGATGACGATGGGGCCCGGCGCGATTTCGCCGGCCGTTTGCGCGGCCACGCCGCGCGCCTGGAGAATCGACAAGGTTTGCGCGACGGCCTCCGGCGGGACCACCAGCAGCATGGGGTTGTTCATGTTCCACTGGCGGTAGGCGGTTTCGAACTCCACCCGGCCCAGCTCCATCAGTTTGCGGACGGCGGCTTCCGGCGGGAACAGCCCGTCCAGCCGCGCGCCGAGGCCGGATTTCTTCAGCACGCGTCCGAACTTGCTCGGGATGCCGCCGCCGGTGATGTGCCCCACCCCGCGCAGCGGCACGCCGGCATCGATCAGCGCGAGGATCGACGGAGTGAATAAAAAAGACGGAGTCAGAGCCGCTTGGCCCCAACTCCGTCCGTCGACGGAGGGCACCTCGTGCCACGAGGGCCCGTAGGCTTCCTCCAGGATCGCTCGCACGAGCGAAAAGCCGTTGCTGCGGAATCCGGCGCCGCGGAGCGCGACGACGGCGTCGCCGGCGCGAATCTGGCCGCCGTCGATCGGCGCGCAGCCGTGGCGCGGCGCGCCGATGGCGGTCGCGCACCAGTTGAAGTGCATCCGGGAACCCCAGCCGCCGATGCGGCTGCCCAGCTCGGCGATTTCGCCGCCGACGACGGCGATGCCGCATTCGGTCGCCGCCGCGTGCAAACCCTGCATCAGCTGGTCGATGATTTCCTCGTCGGGCTTGTCCACGTCGAGGACGTTGACGAGGTTGATCGGCTCGATGCCGTTGGCGACGAGGTCGTCCGCCACCATGGCGACGAGGTCGTAGCCCAGCGTGGAGTAGATGCCCGTGCGTTCGGCGATTTCCGCCTTGGTGCCGATGCCGTCGCAGGTCATCGCGATCTGGAGTGGGCCGTAATCCATCCAGTTGGAGAACGAGCCGGCGCCGCCGAACAGCGGGAAACCCGTTTGGCCCCGACGGGCCTCGAAGCTGCGCTCCGCCCAACGAAAGGCCCGTCGGGAACATCGATCCCCGAGACCCAAATCCACGCCGGTCGGGGCCGCTGCCAGCATGCGCGCCTTGCCATCGCTT
>CAYTEK010000025.1:24987-25492 GCA_964436715.1 uncultured Verrucomicrobiota bacterium
TGCCTCATCCGCCAGTCGCCCGTTTTCGGCACCGGAAGATAAAACGCTTTACCGAGGCGCCAAAGTATCGGTCTCTTCGCCATCCGTCAAGCCCCGCTTCCAAAAAATCTTTTGCCGTCCGCTCTAACCCGTTGCCCCATCAGCCCAATTGGTAGTTCGGCGCTTCCTTGGTGATCTGCACGTCGTGCACATGCGACTCCCGCATGCCGGCCGCCGTGATTTGGACGAATTCCGCTTTTTGGCGCATTTCCTCGACGGTGGCGCAGCCGGTATAGCCCATCGCCGCCCGCAATCCGCCCATCAACTGGTGCACCACGCCCGCCACCGGTCCCTTGTACGGCACGCGGCCTTCGATGCCTTCCGGCACCAGTTTTTCCGCCGCGCCGCCGCCGTTCGTTTCCTGGAAATAGCGGTCCGCCGAACCCTGCTGCATCGCGCCCAGCGAGCCCATGCCGCGATACGATTTGTACGACCGCCCCTGGAACAGCACCGTCTCGCCCGGCGC
>CAYTEK010000026.1:0-24889 GCA_964436715.1 uncultured Verrucomicrobiota bacterium
GATACGATTTCGAGGCCACGAAACTGGCGGACTACATTTGGAGCAGTTATCCCGGCTATGTGGGAAAGGGGTCACTTTCAGGAAAGGGGTCACTTTCATAAATTGATCTTTTCCGTCGGGGCGCTGTCCGCGTAAAACGGTGCGGCAGGCCGCAAGCCGCGCCGGACCGCCTGGGAACGGCAGAGGCCCCTTGCCACGGGGGGCTTCCGCGGGTATATTCCGGGACTGTTTTGCAACCCAAAGGAGTCGGCATGGCGAAGAGCAAGAAAGCATTGGACGCGGTGGTGAAGGACCTCTCCCTGGCGGAGTTCGGCCGCAAGGAAATCGAACTGGCCGAGCACGAGATGCCGGGCCTGATGAGCGTCCGCGCGGAATTCGCCAAGACGAAGCCGCTCAAGGGCGCGCGGATTTCCGGTTCCATCCACATGACCATCCAGACGGCCGTCCTGGTCGAGACGCTGCAGGCGCTGGGCGCGCGCGTCCGCTGGGCGAGCTGCAACATCTTCTCCACGCAGGACCATGCCGCGGCCGCCTTGGCCGTCAGGGGCACGCCGGTTTTCGCCGTCAAGGGCGAAACGCTCAAGGAATACTGGGAATACACCGACCGCATCCTCGACTGGGGCAAGGAAGTCCCGAACATGATCCTCGACGACGGCGGCGACGCGACGCTGTTCGTGCACCTCGGCGTGAAGGCTGCGCGGGAAGGTCTCCAGGTCCTGAACGGTCCCTACGGCAGCGAGGAAGAGGAAATCCTCAAGGCGCAGGTCCGCAAGGCCGTGAAGAAGAATCCGGACCGCTTCCTCAAGATGGCCAAGAGCATCAAGGGCGTCACGGAGGAAACCACGACGGGCGTGCACCGCCTCTACCAGATGGCGGAACGCAAGGAACTGCTCTTCCCGGCGTTCAACGTCAACGACTCGGTGACGAAGTCGAAGTTCGACAACATCTACGGCTGCCGGCACTCGCTGGTGGACGGCCTCATGCGGGCGACGGACGTGATGATCGCCGGCAAGGTGGCCGTGGTGGCCGGCTACGGCGACGTGGGCAAGGGCTCGTGCCAGTCCCTCAAGGGCCAGTGCGCGCGCGTGATCGTGACCGAAATCGACCCCATCTGCGCGCTGCAGGCGGCGATCGACGGCTACGAGGTCATGACGATGGACGAAGCTTGCACGCAGGGCGACATCTTCGTGACGACGACCGGCTGCTGCGACGTCATCACCGAAAAGCACATGGTCAAGATGAAGAATCTGGCCATCGTCTGCAACATCGGCCACTTCGACAGCGAGATCCAGACCGCGGCGATGAAAAAGTACCGTTGGGAGGAAATCAAGCCGCAGGTGCACCGCATCTGGACCAAGAAGGACAAGTCGATCTTGCTGCTGGCGGAAGGCCGCCTGGTGAACCTCGGCTGCGCCACGGGCCACCCGAGCTTCGTGATGAGCAACAGCTTCTCGAACCAAGTGCTGGCCCAGATCGAACTGTTCACCCGCACGGAGAAATATCCGGTGGGCGTGTACACGCTGCCCAAGAAGCTGGACGAGAAGGTGGCGCAGCTGCACCTCGGGCACCTGGGCGTCAAGCTGGACCGCCTGAACCGCAAGCAGGCCGCCTATCTCGGCGTGCCCGTGGACGGGCCCTACAAGCCCGAGCACTATCGCTACTGAGCGCGCGGCCAAGCCGATCCCAACGACTCGACGGGGCGCGCGCAGCGCCCCGTTGCGTTTGGAACGAAAAATGAAAATCGCCCTTCAAGGCTTGTTGCCCGAAGAGCTGCAGGCGTTGTGCCGGGCGGCGGGGCAGCCCGCGTTCCGCGGCAAGCAGCTGTGGCAATGGGTGCAGGTGCAGGGCGCGACGCGCTGGGACCAGATGGGCAACCTGCCGAAGGAGCTGAAGGAGAAGCTGGCCGCCACCCACACGCCCGAACCGGCGAAGATCCTCAAGGAATCCGGCGATGCCGGCGGCACGCGCAAGTGGCTGGTCGGGCTCGACGACGGCGAGGCCGTCGAAACCGTGCTGATTCCCGCCCGCGACTGGACCACGGTCTGCCTGTCCACGCAGGTCGGCTGCCGGATGGGCTGCGCCTTCTGCGCGAGCGCCAAGTGCGGATTCGCCCGCAACCTGTCCGCGGGCGAAATTTCGGCGCAATTCCAGCTCGTGGCCGCGGCCGCGGGGCGGCGGCCGGACAACGTCGTCTACATGGGCATGGGCGAGCCGCTCGACAACTACGACGAGGTGCTCAAGTCCGTGCGCATCCTGAACCATTCCGAAGGCCTGAACGTCGGCGCGCGGCGGATCACGATCAGCACCAGCGGCGTCGTGCCCGGCATCCGGCGGCTGGCGGAGGAAGGTCTGCAGGTCGAACTGTCCGTTTCGCTGCACGCCCCGAACCACGAGTTGCGGCGGCAGCTGATGCCCATCGAGAACAAGCACCCGCTGCCCGAGCTGCTGGCGGCCTGCGTGGACTACACGGCGAAGACCAAGCGCTTCGTGACGTTCGAATACGTCCTGATCCGCGGCGTCAACGATTCCGCGCGCGCCGCGGAGGAACTGGCGGGCCATCTGCGCAAGTTCTCCTGCCGCGTGAACCTGATCCCGCTGAGCCCGGTGGAGGAATTCGCCGGCGAAGCCCCGCCGCGCGCGGCGATCGAAGCCTTCCAGCGCACGCTGGAAAACCGCGGCGTGTCGGTGACCCTGCGCGATTCGAAGGGGAAGGGCGTGGACGCGGCCTGCGGCCAGTTGCGCCGGCGGACTCGCGCGACCTAGAGATCGTTGTTCGCCGCTTTCGCGGGGGGGGCGTCGGGCAGGCTGGGCCCGCGCGTTTCAATCATGTGCTGGATGTAGGCTTCCCGATATTCCGGATCCAGGCGCAGGCGCGACGAATTGTCCAATTGGATCAGCGGCACGCCGATTTCGCCGGTGGGGGTGGCCACGAGCACGACGCGGCCGGTGCCGGTGCCGGAAAAGCTGGTGAGGGTGCCTTTGTCGACGAGTCCGTTCTTGCGGCGGAGTTCGAGGGGTTCGTTGATCTCGTACGGCGGTGCGCGGGTGGCGAGCTGGAGGCGCAGGTTGCGTTCCCACTGCGCTTTTTGGGCTTCGGCGGCCGCGCGCTCGGCGGCGGCCTTCTGCGCGGCGATTTCTTCGGGCGTCGGCTTGGGCGTTGGCGTCGGCTTGGGCGCTTTCTCCGGCTTGGCGGCGACCGTCGCATCGGCCGGCGCCTCCGGTTCGTTCGTGGCCGCGGCGGCAGCGGGCGCCGGTTTCGCCGCGGGCTTCGGCTGGGCAAGCGCCTCGGGGGGCGGCGGCAGTTCGTCGTCGTTCGGGTGCAACCAGAACGTCGCGCCCGCGGCCAGCGCGATCAGGACGAACCCCAGGAGCAGCAGCCAGCCTTGGTTCGCCGCCAGCCAGCTTTTGTCGCCGGGCTTCTTGCGGGTGGCGAAATTGTAGCCGCAGTGGACGCACAGCACGGCGTCGTGCGGGACCGGCCGCCGGCAGGCGGGACACGGCTTGACGGGCGCCGTTTGGGAGTTGCCGCGCGGGGCGGGTTCGTGCGCCTGGCCCGTGCCTTCCTCGATTTCGTTTTGGCGCCCGCAGTGGGGACAGTCGATCCGGGGAATGCCGCTGGTGCTGTCGAAATCGAAGGTCTGCTGGCAGAACGTGCACTGGACTTTGACGAACATGGCGAACCTCCCGGCGCTTGCGGCGCCTAACCGATTTCGGCGTCCATTTTCTCGATCAAGGCCGGAATCGTCAAGCGTTCCTGTTTCATGCTGTCGCGGTCGCGCAGGGTGACGGTGCCGTCTTCCAGCGTCTGGAAATCGACGGTGACGCACCACGGCGTGCCGGCTTCGTCCATGCGGCGATAGCGGCGGCCGATGGCGCCGGATTCGTCCCAGAAGCAATTCCAGCGGCGCTGGAGCTTGGCGAAGATTTCGCGGGCCTTGCCGTAGAGTTCGGGCTTGTTCTTCACCAGCGGGAAGACGCCGAGCTTGATGGGGGCGATGGAAGGATGGAAGCGCATGACGGTGCGCACGTCGGTCTTGCCCTTGTCGTCGGTCAGGGTTTCCTCGTCGTAGGCGTTGCAGAGCAGCGCGAGGGCGAGGCGGTCGGTGCCGGCGGAGGGCTCGATGACGTGCGGCACGTATTTGCCTTCCAGCAGCTTGATCGCGAACGCGCGGGCGTCCTCCTCGGCCTTGCCGCGGGCGGTCCAGGCGGCGACGACCTTCTGGACGAACGCGTCCTTCGCGGCGGCGTCGAGCTTGTCGGCGGCCTGCTTGAGGGTCTCGTCGAAGACGTCCATGCCCTTGCCGGAATGCTTCTGGTGCTGGGTCAGGTCGAAATCGGAGCGCGCTGCGATGCCTTCGAGCTCCTGCACGCCGAAGGGAAACGCGTATTCGATGTCCACGCAGGCGCGGGCGTAGTGGGCGAGTTCGTCGCCGGTCTGCCAATATTGCTCGAGGTCGGCGGCGGGCAAGCCGATGGCGCGGTACCAGCTCAGGCGCTGGTGGACCCAATAGCGGTGCCAAACTTCCCAGCCCCAGTCCGCCTGCGGTTCGCCGTCCAGGTTCGGGTTGTCGGCCAACGTCGCGATCTTGCCGCAGATCAACTCGATGGCCTCGTCGGGCCGGATGAAGAATTCCAGCTCCATCTGCTCGAATTCGCGCGAGCGGAAGGTGTAGTTGCGGGGATTGATCTCGTTGCGGAAGCTCTTGCCCATCTGCGCCACGCCGAAGGGCACCTTCTGGCGCGCGGTGGCGACGACGTTGTTGAACTGCGCGAAGATCGCCTGCGCGGTTTCCGGCCGCAGCCACGCCACGTTGGAATCGTCTTCGACGGGGCCGACGTAGGTCTTGAACATCAGGTTGAAGCTGCGGGGCTCGGTCAGGTTCTTGGAGCCGCAGGCCGGGCAGACCGCGCCGGGGGGCAGGGCGAAGGCGGAACCGTTCTTGATCAGTTCCAAGCCCTGTTCCTCGCAAAGCTGGTCGGCGCGGAAGCGCTTGCGGCAGTCCTTGCAGTCCACCATCGGGTCCGCGAAGCCGTCGGCATGGCCCGAGGCCTTCCAGATGGCCGGGTGCATGATGATCGACGCTTCGAGGCCGACGACGTCTTCGCGGTTGCGCACCATGGACTTCCACCAGGCGTCCTTGATGTTGCGCTTCAGCTCGCAGCCGAGGGGACCGTAGTCCCAGAAGCCGTTGATGCCGCCGTAGAGTTCCGAAGATTGAAAGATGAAGCCGCGCCGCTTGCAGAGGGACGCGAGGATTTCCATGTCGAGTTTCTTGCTCATGATGGGCCGCAGGATGCGCCAAAACGCCCGGCGCGTCAAGCGGCGGGGCGGGGCGCGGCGGCGTTGTTGCCTGTGGTCGCCAACGCGCGAGTTAACGCGTTATTAGCGAATCGGCGCTTGACGATGCGGACGCGAAGTCCACGATAGACTCAGAAGACGAAGTTGCAATCCAAGGAGGGTTCCCATGAAACGTGGACGGATTCCGTGGCTGCTGGGGTGGGTGCTGCTGGCTGGAACGTGGGGCGCGCTGGGCGTGCCGCCTCCCGAAATGGATTACCAAGGGAAGGTTCTCGTCAACGACATCCCGTTGACCGGGCCGGGCTACTTCAAGTATGCGATCTCCGACGAGGCCGGCGCGACCAACTTCTGGGCGAACGACGGCACGCCGACCGGCGAGCCGGCGGCGTACGTCACGAACGACTGCCACAACGGCGTGTTCAGCGCCATCCTCGGCGGCGCGCCGATGACCGACGTCGATCCGACCATCTTCGGGCTCGACACGTCGCTGTTCCTGCGCGTGTGGTTCAGTTCCGACGGCGTCACCTTCAACGAGATGCTGCCCGCGCAGGACCTGTTGAGCGCGCCCTACGCCCTCAACGCCGACATGCTCGACGGCTACCATGCGGCCGACCTGCTCGGCGGCGGCATTGCGGAAACGGATCCCGTGTTCGTGGCCAGCGCGTCGGCCGGCATCACGCTCGCCGATCTGGCCAACTGGAACGCGGCGTTCGGTTGGGGCGACCACTCCGCCGCCGGCTATCTCTCGACGGAGCACGATCCCGTCTGGACCGCCGCGAGCAATTCCTATTACCAGAAGACGGAAGCGGACGGGCTGTTCGTGGACGTCGCGGGCGACACGATGACCGGCGCGTTGACGATCAATTCGGGCGCCGGCAACGAGCTGGAAATCGCCAGCGCGGGCAACAACGTGCGCGTGGGCAACGGCGCGGTGGCGTTGATCAGCGGCGTTGCGGTGGGCGCGGGCGCCGACGGCAGCATGAACGGCGCCGCCGTGGGCGGAACGGCCCTGGCCCAAAACACGGGTGCGGCCTTCGGCAATCTGGCCAACGGCGCCAACAACGGTTCCGCCGTCGGCTATCAGGCCAACGGCACCGCCAGCGGTACCGCCGTGGGGTACAATTCCGTCGGGTTTTCCTACGGCGCGGCCGTCGGCTATGGCGCTCTGGCCGGCTGGTATGGCGCGGCGCTGGGCCGGGGCGCGAACGGCGCCACCAACGGCGTGGCCGTCGGCTTCGGCGCGAACGGCGCGTTCACCAACGTGGCCATCGGCGTGGCCGCCAGCGCCCAGCAGGGCACGGAGCGCATCGCCATCGGCCACAACGTGACCAACGACGTGGACGAAACCGCGCGGATCCGCGGCGATCTGTTCATGGACGGCGGCCGGGCCGTGTACGGACGCATCCCGTTCGCGACCGGTTCGTTCCGGCAATTGCTGCCGCTGCCGCCGCTGCAGAACGCGGTGTTCGTCGCCACCAACGGCACCTCCGCCGGGCCCGGCACCGTGGATCGGCCGTTCGACACGCCCCAGAACGCGTACACGTATGCCGCGACGACCTATGCCGGCCAACCGGCGGCCGTGGTCATCGCCGCCGGCCGCTACCCGCCGCTGAACATGAATGCGGGCAACGTCCACGTCATCGGCGAAAGCCGCTGCGAAATCACCAACTTGACGATCACCGCCGCCGCCAATTCCATCGCCGGCAAGCAGCGCGTCGAAAACCTGATCGTGCTGCAAACGACCATCGTGGCGGCGGACCTCGGCGAGGACGTGAAGTTCCACAATTGCCGGTTCGAGCTGGGATTGCGCATCTACGGCCCGAACGTGGAAGTCCAGGACTGCTTCGCCATGGCGCAGGATGCCCAGGCGGTCATCGTCGGGGACGGCATCAACAACATCGACGGCATCGCGCTGACCCAGTCGTCGTTCCTGAACGACTCGGGCGTCTACGGCACGGTGGAAGTCAATCTGGGCGTGTACAACTTCGAGATGCTCGGCTGCCAGGTCGTGAACAAATCGCCCTTCGCCTGCATCGTGGACAACGAGACGGGGCCGATCGTGCCGCTGCATCTCTACACGCACAACTACATCCGCGGCGTGCCCGCCTCCGTCGTCGTCCAGGATCCGGCAGCGGGTGGGGCCGGCGGGCCGACGATCGCCTTCGCCCACAACACCGTGCTCGGCAACGTGGGGCTGAACGGCCACCTCCAGTTCTTCGCCAACAACCTCGTCTACGGCTTGATCAACAACGTGGGCGGCGTGCCGGGTTGGCTGCAGGCCGGCGTGGGCACCGGGTTGGACGCTTCGGGCAACACCGAGCACGAAGTCGTCGCGCCGGCCTTGCCCGCCGCGTGGGTGGACTAGGGGAGCGGGCGCGATGAACCAGCGCATTCCCTTGATCGGATGGCCGGGGCTGGCCGCGCTGTGGTGCGCGCTGGCCCTCGGCGCCGCCGGCGGGCGCGTCGGCGGCGACGCGGACATCCTCTACGAGCGGCTGGGACCCGGCGGCGCGGCCTATGCGACGTCCGGCGTCTACAAGCTCGGCGGCACCCTCGCGCAGGGCTACCTGCCCTACGTCGCCACGAACGCGGCCGGGGTCGTCGTCCTCAACGGGTTTTGGAAAGCCGAGGACGCCTGCACGCTCTACAACCCGAGCATCACCTCGATCGTCCACACGAACACGGGCGAAATGGGCATCACGTTCCTGGTGGTGAACGACAACGCCTATTCGGTGGAGTATATCGACATCGAGCCCGGCGGGTTGACCAACGGCGTGCATTTCATCACCAACGAGGTGGCGACGTTGACGGGCGTGGGTTTGGCGGGCGCGACGACGACCGTTTGGCACAACGTCGGATCGTCCACCAACCGCGCCAAGTTCTACGTCATTCGCTGCGAGTAGGGCCGGGCGGCGCCTCAGTCCGCGAAGCACGGCTGCAGCCGCGGATCGGTGCGGAGGATTTCCTCCGCTTCCGGCAGGCAGTCGCGCGCGGAGAGGACCGTGTAGAAGTCCTGCTTGATGGCCGGCGCGCGGCGCAGGGCTTCGAGCCAGTCCGCGCGCCGGAAGGGCTGGGCCGCGATGGCGCGCCAGAATCCCGTTTTCTCGAACAAATCGGCGATCAGTTCCGAATTCTTGCCTTGAAGGCGGCTGACGAGATAGGTCGCCACGCCCACCTGCAGCCCGTGCATCCGCGGCGCCCCGCCGAGGGAGTCCAGCGCGTGCGAAATGAGGTGCTCGCTGCCGCTGGCCGGGCGCGACGAACCGCACACTTCCATCGCGATGCCGTTGAGCATCAGCGAAGTGCCCAGCAGCCGCACGCCTTCCAGGTCGCGCGTTGGGCGCGCGATGAACTGGAACACCGTCGCATCCGACAGCAGCGCCGCGAAGTCGTCCACGGGCGTGCCGACGGCGTTGAAGGCCAGTTTCCAGTCCATCACCGCCGTCAGCTTGGCGACGAGGTCGCCCACGCCCGCCAGCCACAGGATTTCCGGGGCCGCCAGGCAGACTTCCGTGTCGATCGCCACGCCGCAGGGCATGGCGGACGGCAGGGACTTGCGCTTGCCTTCGAGCGTCAAGCTGGATTGCGGGCTGCAGAAGCCGTCGTTGGACAGCGACGTCGGCACGGCGAGATAGGGGATGCGGGTGAGAAAGGCGACGTACTTGGCCACGTCCAGCGCCTTGCCGCCGCCGAAGCCGACGATCGCGCGGGTCTTGGCCGGCAGCTGCGGAAACAACGCGCGGGCCTGCTCGAAGGAAGCGTCCTGGATCGGCCAGCGCTGCAGGACGGAGATGTTCTCGGCTTTCAGGCCGTCGCAGAGCTTGTGCATCAGGTCCATCTGGAGATCGGCGCTGTGCAGGACGACGATTTCAGAAAACGCGTGGCGCCGGGCGTAGATGCCGACGCGGCCGACGGCGCCGGGCTTGACGCGGACGAGGTTGGGAATGGAGATCTGGGTGCGGTTCAGCATGGTGTTTCCTCCAGCAGCGCGGCGGCGATCTGCGACCAGGTTTCGAAAGGTCGAAAATCCTCGCCGGTTTTCTTCAGATGGTGTGCGAGCCAGCCCGTGGCGAAGCGCCGCCGGGGCTTCACGAGGCTCGCCGGCGCCAGGTCGGGCCGGCCGTCGCCCGCGAAGACCGCGTTCGGATCGCGCGCCAAGGCGGCGCGCACGATCGCCGGCTTGTCGATTCCCGTCTCGCGCTTGAAATAGGGCGAAGCCGTCGGCAGCGCCAGCGCCAACCCCGTCTCCGGGGCGAAAACGCCGGGATTGGCGTGGACTTCCAGTTCCACGCCGGCCTTCCGCAGCAGGCGCTCGATGTACCAACCGCAGCCCGCCGAGGCCACGACGATTTTCCACCCCGCCGCGCGCAGGCGCGCCACGGATTCTTTCAGCGTGGGGTCGAGCTGCATGTCGTCCAGCACCTTTTCGATGCCCGCCCAGTCGGCGCGGATCGAGCCGAAAATGCCCGCCAGCGCCTCGAAATGGGTGATCCGGCCGGAGACGTAGTCCTGCCAGTAGTCGTGGTCGGCGGCCGACGGCAGGTCGCGGCGGGCGAGATCGAAGAAGTCGTGCTTCGTCATCGTTCCGTCGAAATCGGAAACCAGGATGCGGGGGTGCGCGCGCATGGCGTTGAACGTCCGCACACTCTACCGCACTCGGTCCGTTTCAACAAGATGCGCGCGCGGCGCCGAACCGCATGGGGGAATCTTGCGTCGCCGGCGCGGTCGTGGTAAACAGGCAAACGGACGTTCCGAATGCGAAAGGCGGGCGCATGACAAGAGGGCAGACGACGGCGGTGGCGCTGGGGCTGGGCGCGTGGTTGTGCGGCGCCGCGTGCCGGGGGCAGGGCAGCGTCACCAGCCTGTTCCAGAACGGAGTGGCGCCCACGGCGGCCTATGCCGGCGGGCAGGATTCCACCTTGCGCTCGCTCACGGGCTACACCTTCGGCATGCAGTCGCTCGGGCGCGACGCGGCGTTCGATCCGCGCTGGTCCGACAGCGAAGGCGCCGCGCTGCTGCGCTTCGACCTCTCGTCCTTGCCGTCGTGGGCGGTCGTCACGTCCGCCACGCTGCGGATCTGGCTGGCGGCGGACGAAAACGAAACGAATTCCGGCGATCTGGAAGTCCATCGCCTGGGGGATCCCGACGGCACGGGGGCGTGGCAGGAAAACACCAACGCCGTCGAGGCGGACTATGGGATCGCCGCGCCGTCCAACGCCATGGGCTGCGCGGCCTTCAAGCGGCCCAACGAGGCCTGGACCGTCGTCGGGGGGCGCGTCACGGACGTCACCGGCGCCGTGGCGCGCGCGTGGCACGTGGCCGGGACGACCGGCTGGATCGAGCTGGACGTTGCGGCCGACGTCCAAGCCTTCGTGCAGGATCCGGCGGCCAACCTCGGCTGGCTGGTGCAGGCCGCCGCGGACGACACCCTGCGCGGCGCCTTGTTCACCTGCGATGCGCCCGTCGCCTCCAACCGGCCCGCGCTGGAAGTGGTCTACGGCATGCCGGCCGAGGTGCCGCCCGTCGCCGACGCGGGCGCGGACCAGGAGTGGGAGGACGAGGAAGGCGCCGGCTGGATGCTGATCGTGCTGGACGGCTCCGGTTCGACCGATCCCAACGGCTGGATCGAAAGCCACGTTTGGTCCATCGGCGGCGCGCCGGTGGCGACGGGGGAAATCGTCCAGATCGAGCTGCCCGCCGGCACGAACGTCGTCGCGTTGACGGTGACGGACAACGACGGCTTGCAGGATGCGGACGAGGTGCAGATCGTGATTCGGACGGCGGCCACGAACGAACCGCCCGTCCTGCAGGCCATCGGCGACCGCACGGCCTGGGCGGGCTACGAGCTGCGGTTCGCTCTCGCGGCGACGGATGCGGACGGCGATTCCGTGATCTTCACCGCGTCCAACCTGCCGCCGGGCGCGACGTTCCTGGCGCCGGATTTCCGCTGGACGCCGACGGCCGCCCAGACCGGCACGCACGCGGGCGTGGCGTTCTACGCCGACGACGGCCACGGCGGCGCCGATTCCGAAACCATTTCCATCCTCGTGCGGGAAGCGACCGCCGGCGGCACGACGTGGTACGTGCGGGTGGATGGCGGCACCCCCGACCAATGCACGGGCCTCGTCGATGCGCCGTATCCCGGCACCGGTTCCAACCAGCCCTGCGCGTGGGACCATCCGTTCCGCGCGCTGCCGCCCGGCGGCGCGCCGCGCATCGCCGGCGGCGACACGCTGATCATCGGACCCGGCAGCTACCGCATGGGGTTCGGCGCGCCCGGCGCCGAGGCGTGCAGCGATTCCATGCCGTGGGATTGCCGCGCGCCGCCGGTTCCCGGCGGGCCGCATCCGGGCAATCCCACGCGCATCCTCGGCGCCGGCTGGGCGACGGGCTGCACGAATCCGCCCGAGCTGTGGGGCGCCGAACGCGCCGCGTCCATCTTCGACCTGACCGGGGCCACCAACGTGGAGATCGGTTGCCTCGAGCTGACGGACCATTCCGATTGCGTCGAATTCCACACCGGCGGCCTGCCGTGCCCGCGGGAAGAATATCCCTACGGCGATTGGGCGCCGCGCGGCATCTACGCGCAGGACGCCGGCAACGTCTACCTGCACGATCTCGACGTCCACGGCTTGGCCCACGAAGGCATCCACGCCGGCCGCCTCGCCGACTGGACGGTCGAAAACGTGCGCCTCGCGGGCAACGGCTGGGCGGGCTGGGACGGCGACGTCGTCGGCGACGACGGCAACGCCGGCACGCTGACCTTCCGGAATTTCGTCGTGGAGTGGAACGGCTGCGGCGAGACCTGGCCCGGCGGCGCGCCCACGGGCTGCTGGTCGCAGACCGCCGGCGGCTACGGCGATGGCCTCGGCACGGGCGAAACCGGCGGCGCGTGGATTTTCGAGGATTCTCGCTTCCTCCACAACACCTCCGACGGCCTCGACCTGCTGTACGCGACCCGCGCCGACGCCACGATCGCCGTCCGCCGCGTCTGGTCCGAAGGCAACGCCGGCAACCAGCTCAAGACCGCCGGCCCGGTTCGCATCGAAAATTGCGTCGTCGTCGGCAACTGCGGATTCTTCGACGGCCGGGATTTCACCTACGCCGTCGATCCCTGCCGCGCGCTGGGCAACGTGCTGTCGCTGTCGCTGGGGCCCGGCGACCAGGCGGCCATCGTGAATTGCACCGTCGCCGGGGAGGGCGATTGCCTCGTTCTGGCCGATGCGCGCGGCGCCGTGGACGGCTCCGAAAAGATCGTGCTGCGGAACAACGTGTTCCTCGGCTTTGCCGACTACCACCAGCCGTTCGAGAACGCCTGCCTGACCTACGGCGAGGGCTTCGTCGGCGATCCGTTCGACGTGGATTATTCCGTCGTCGCCGGCATCAAGAACGGCGCCTGCTCCACCGGCGCCCACGACGTGTGCGCCAGCCCGCTGCTCGCGGGCATGACGCTCGCCGCCTTCGACCCGACGCTGCTGTCCAACAGTCCCGCGATCGACGCCGGCGTCGATCGGCCGGAGCTCGACCGCGACGTCGATGGCCGCCCGCGGCCGCTGGACGGCACGAACGACGGCACCAACCGCTGGGACGTCGGCGCGCGCGAATTCGTCCATCCGCTGGCCGATTCCGACGGCGACCGCATGCGCGACGCCGATGAAATCGTTGCCGGCACGGATGCCACCAACGCCGCCGCGTGGTTCGCCGTGGACGGCGCCCGCCCGGGATTCGTCCTGGATTGGTGGGGGGTCGCCGGCCGCCGCTACGACGTCGAAACCGCCCCTGCCGTCGCCGGGGACTGGACGGCGCTGGCCGGCGCGACCAACCTGCCCGGCGCGGATGTGCAAATCGTTTTGACCAACGCGCCGCCGGCGGACGGCGGATTCTATCGCGTCCGCGTGCGCCGGCCCTGAACCGGGGTTTCCGATGCGGTTAGGCGCCGCTCGAGTCCGGAAACGGCTCAGCGCAGGGACAGCAGCAGCGGCACCAGCAGCAGGGCGAGGAACAGCGCCACGATCCAAATCAGGCTGCGCTGCAGCGGGCCGCGGCTGGGAAACGCGTAGCCGCAGATGGGGCACCGGTTCTCGTTGGCCGGCACGTCCACCGCGCAGTTGGGACACTCGCGCATGCCGAATTTCGCCCGCGAATCGATCTTCATGGTCCGGAACGCCGCGCCGGGGCGGGATGCACGGATTCGGTGCCGCAGACGGGGCAGCGCCAATGCGGGCCGTCCGGGATCAGCTTCCATTGCTTCTGGGTGGAATTGAAGCAGCGGATGCACAGCCGCTCGCCTTGCGCGTTCTGGAGATAATCGGCGCCGTCGGGTTGGGTCGGCGCGGTCTGGAGGGCGGCGATGTAGGCGCGCAGTTCGTCGTTGTTCTTGCGCAGCGCGCTCATGCGGCTGAACAGCCAGACGGCCCCCGCCAGCAAACCGCCGCAGATCGTCACCAGCGCCGCCAACAGTTCCAATGCGATCATGCGGCCAGTATAAACCCATGGGTCGGCGATTCAAGCCGGGAGTGGTTTCCGGCGCCGGACCGGGCTCAAATGGTCGGCCGGTCCAGGTCCATGGCGGCGGGATGTTCCTCCAGCCACAGACGAATGGGCCGGTTTTCGATGAACAATTCCTCGATGCTGGCTTGGTTCCCGCGGACGCGGACGGCGACGTGGCAGGTTCGGTTGGAACGCGCGTTGTGCTGCCGATAGGCCTTTTCGGCGGCCGGGGCCTTGCGTTCGGTCATGTAGTAGCGTTCCAGTCCTTCCCACGAGAAATGGATTTCGCCGGAATCCACCGCGGGCCAGTTCACGCGCACGGCGATGGCGGGTTCGTCGGCCGGCCGGCCGCGTTCCAGCCGCAGGACGGTGGCAAACCCGTTGGTGTCGGTGCCCAGCACCGCATAAGCCTTCTGGCCGCGGGTCCAGTCGTTGACCTTCGGCGGCTTGACGCTGGCGGGCTCCAGGCTGAGCCAAACGAATCGGCCGCGGAACGCATCGAACGGATCCACGGGACGCGTCCGGAACAAAAACACCCGGCCTTCGCGGAGGGTGAGCTCATGCTGCCGGATCATCCAGGCCGGCACGGCCAATTGCGCGAGGGCCGCGAGGACGAAGGCCGACGACAGCCACAGGCGCTTATTCATGGGCGGCTCCTTTCCGGCGCAGCATGACGACGTTGGCGATCAGAAAGGCGCTGCCGAGGGCGATGAAGATCAGCCCGCGCAGCAGGAAGCCGAGATCGCCGTCGAAAAACCGCGCGACCAACAGGGCGGATACGATGAACAAGCCCGTGTTCATTTGCGCGAGGCTCTGGCCGCGGATGCCCGCGATCAGCAGCCCAAGCCCGGCGGCCATCACGTAGAGATCGAACAACCCCGCCGGCAGGGCATGGCTTTCGGTCAGGCTGGCGAGGCCGTAGCCCGCGACGGCCAGCAGGGGCAGGCTGCCGATCAGCAGGTCCTGGAATCGCTTTCGGCGCAGGGCCATGACCAGCAGCACGACGGCGGCGAGCGGCACCAGGCTGCCGAGCAGGACGTCGAGAAGCGCCCACCAGGCGGGCCGCCCATGGAGGTTCATGTCGAACCAATACGTCCAGCCCATCTCGTGCCACGGCCATTCGAAGGTGAGCATGAAGGAAAGGACCAGCCCGCCGATGGCTCCGAAATGGCGCAGCGGGCGCGCCCAGAAACCGGACGCGCCGGCAAACCAGAATTCCCCGCACAGGAACATCAGCGCGAACAGCCCCGCATAGAGGATGATCCACAGCCCGGGCAGCATGCGCTGGAGCGTCGCGCCCGCGGCCACGGTCAGGCTGAAGCAGAACGCCCACAGCAGCAGGGTCGGCCGGGCCTGGTGGCGGCCGGCGCGCAGCCAGCGCGCCAGCTGCGGAACCAGCAGCGCGGCCAGCAGCCAGTAGCCGCCGGCAAAACCGTTGGCCCAGGCCACGTGGCAGGGCCATTCGGTGACGCACCACAGATACAGCAGCGCGGGCACGACGGCGTCGAACAGGTAGACCAGCGGCAGGCCGAGCAGCGACCAAGTCAGCAGGAAGGCGGGCATGTCGCCGGAGATGTTGTAGGTCTGCGCCACCAGGGAGATGCTGGCGCCGATCATCAGGTAGATCAGGCCGCTGGCGCCTTCGCGCCAAGCCAGGCTGCCCGGGCGCCGGAGCAGGGTCCAGATGCCCAGGCCCTGCGCCAGAAGCAGGGGCAGGAACGAGAGGAAAGCGCGGACCGGCCGCGTCAGGTTTTCCCAGTTGTGGCCCAGCAGCAGGATGATGCCCGCGCCGATCAGCAGCGCGCCGAGGATGCCGAAGAACGCGATGGCCAGCCGGGCCGGCTTCGCCGTTTCGACCGGGCCGTAGTGCGCGCGCAAGCGTTCGGCGGCGTCGGGAGCGAGGACGCCGCGCGCCACCAGTTGCGGCAAATCCTCGTACAATCGCTGGATTCCTCGCTTGTTCAAGTCCGCCTTCCGTTCCGCCGCGTGTGGGACTGGACGCGATCGTTTTCGAACGTCCAGGTCTTCCGAGCTGGAAAACACAATAAACCTTTACCGAATGCGGCGTCAACCCGGGACGGGGTCGATTGTCCCCGTTCTCCGCCGGATGATTGCGACATGTTCCGACATTTTTCGCGAAATTTCACGAAGCGGGATGCAGTCCGCGAATTCTGCGGTACGTTCGAATCCAATGGAACGAGCCGAACCAGCCCCCGCGACCGTCCGTCCGCAGAAAGGAGCGGAATCATGAAATCCCGGCCATTCGCAAGAAACGCGAAGAATCCTCCGCCCTATGTTTTCCGCTCGCGCCGCCGGGCGGCGCTCCGGTCCGCGCTGCTCGTCGCCGGCCTGCTGCAGGCCCTCGCCGTCGCGGCGCCGGCGCAGGTGGTGGCGGGCTACTATCCGGAATGGCGCGCCTCCAGCTATCCGCCTTCCGCGATTCCCCTGCAGCACCTGACGCACGTCATCCACGCCTTCGCCTGGCCGAACGCCGACGGCAGCATTTCCCATCCGGCCGGATTCCTGACGCCGGTGCCGGAACTGACCCGCCGCGCGCATGCCGCCGGCCGGAAGGTGCTCGTCTCGCTGGGCGGCGCGCTGGATTCCGACGCCTTTTCGCCGCTGGCGGCCAGCGCCGCGACCCGCGCCTTGTTCATCTCCAATCTCACGGCGTTCTGTCTCGCCAACGGCTACGACGGCGTGGATCTGGATTGGGAATTTCCGGCGAGCCTCGCGGACCGGCAGAACCTGAATCTTTTGGTCCAAGGCATCCGCGCCCACTGGAATCAAGTCGCGCCGGGCCTGATGCTGACCATGACGATCGGCGCCGACGACTGGAGCGCGAAGTATTTCGACGTGGCCGCGCTCCATCCGCTGCTGGACTGGATCGACGTCATGACCTACTGCTACTACGGTTCGTGGAGCGGGATCGCCGGGCACAACGCGCCGTTGTATTCCGATCCGCGGGATCCCTTGGCGGCGGGCTCCGCCGATGAAAGCATCCGCCAGTATTTCCACGAGCAGCGCGGCGTGCCGTACGACAAGATGACCCTGGGCATCCCCTTCTACGGCCTGACCTACACGGGGACCACGCAGCTCTATCACACCGCCAGCGGCGGCAGCGCCACCTTCTACAAGAACGTCGCCGCCTTGAACTACGCCTACAACTGGGATGGCGTGTCCTGGGTGCCGTATCTCGTTTCGCCGCTGAACGGCGGCACCATCGTGCCGTTCGACGATCCCGCGTCGGTCCGCCTGAAGTGCATGTACGCCCGCTCCAAGGGCCTCGCCGGCGTGGCGATCTGGGAGCTCAGCCAGGACGTCGTGGCGATCGGGAACCAGCCGCTGCTGGAGGCGATCGGCGAGGAGATGCTGGACGCGCCGCCGCCGCCGCCGCCGCCGGCCACGAACGTGGACGTCTTCGCCACCGGCGAAATCCGGAGCCTCGGCACCGTGGCGGGTTCCATCGCGGCCCTGCAGGTCGCGGACGACGCGTACGAGTCTCTCAAGGAAGGCTTGTCCAGCGGCCCCGCGAAGAAGCGCTACTCGAGCCTGGCCCACGTCTGGACGTTCGACGTCCCCGGCGGCAGCGCGCAGGCTTTCTTCGTGCAGGCGCACCATTCGGCCAGCGCCGACGGCGATCATTTCGCGTTCGCGTATTCCACGAACAACGTGAAATACGTTCCGCTGCTCGTCGTGGTCAAAACCGCGGACGACGACGGCACCCAGACCTGCGCCCTGCCGGCCGCGCTGAAGGGCAAGGTGTACGTCAAGGTCGTGGACACCGACCACCGGGCGGGAAAGACGGCGACGGATACCCTGTACGTCGATCAGATGTTCATCCGCTCGACGCCGTGAGCGGAAACCCGGCCGAACGGCCCGGCGTCTTTCGGGATGGCGGTCCGCCCGCGCGACGGGTAGGATCGGCGCCATGAAAATCAGCCTGTCCTGCGTCGTGGTGTTGGGCTTTCTGCTGGGTTGCGCCGGAACGTCGCTCCGGGCGGAGGCGCCCGTCGTGCCGGTCGTCAACCGCGAATACCTGCCGGCGGTGCTGGACCTGATCAACGGCGCGACGAATTCGCTCGAATTCATCCAGCTGGAATGCCACGACGACCGCGCAATGCAGGCCGTCGAGGCCGCGCTGGCCGCGGCCGTGCGGCGCGGCGTGCGCGTGCGCGGAATTCTGGACGACGGCGTGGATTTCAACGCCGCCGCCGTGGAACGCCTGCGCGCGCTGGGCGCGGAGGCCAAGCTGGACACGCCCGTCAAGATGACCCACAGCAAGCTGGTGAGCGTGGATGGCCGCGTCGTCCTGCTGGGCTCCACCAACTGGACCGGCAATTCCATGGGCAACAACAACGAGACCAACGTCCGGCTGGACGATCCGGTCCTGGCTGCAACCTTCGGACGCTATTTCGCCGCGCTCTGGGCGGACAGCGCCGCGGAGCCGGACCTGCCGTTCGTCGAATCCGGCCCCGTGAAAACCCTCGTGAACCGCCAGTATTTTCCCGAGGTCATGGGCCTGTTCAACGCGGCGACGCAGCGCATCCGCGTCGTCATGTACGGCATCAGCTATTCGCCGAAATACGCCGGCGGCAAGGTGAACCAGCTCGTGGAAGCGCTGGCGGCCGCGCGTGCGCGGGGCGTGGACGTGGCGGTGATCATCGATCTCAGCGACTACAACGCGCTGCTGAACAAGGTTAACCGGCCCGCCAAGGAATTCCTGGCCGGCGCCGGCGTGGCCGTGTTCGACGATCCGGAAAAAACCACCACCCATGCCAAGCTGATCGTCGCGGACGAGGTCGCGGTGATCGGTTCCGTCAACTGGGGCAAGGATGCGCTCGAGACGCGCAACGAAACCTGCGTCGCCGTGCGCGCGGCCGCCGTGGCCGATGCGTTCGCGGCCTACTTCGACCGGCCCGACGTGCGCGCCGCGCCGTTTGCGGTCCAACCGGTGGCTCAATAATCGAAGAGATCCGCCAGCGCGTAGGCTTTGCCGGTGGCCCGGTTCAGGGCGCGCAGGATCTTGCCCTTCACGTTCGGGGTCAGCCGCCGGCCCTTGCAGGCGCGGACGACCATCTTGCGGGTGATGAATTCCTCGGAGGCGTCCACCAGATCGCCCGTTTTCAGGGACAGTTCCGCCATGAGGCGCGCGATGGGCTGGGGACCGAGATTGAGTTCGAGCGGGTTCATGGAACAACCGGAATCTAGCGGATCGGAAACGGGCGGGCAATTCCGGAGACGCTTCAGACGAGCGGCTTGGCCTTCAGCACGCAGTAGCCGAAGACCAGGAACGCCGCGATCGCGGCCGCGGCGGCGGCTTCCAGAATCGGCATGTACGGGTGCAGGAAATTGTCGGCGCCGGGCAGCCGGAACCGGTCGCCGCCGCCGCCGGGGCGGCCGCAGCCGCGCGCGCCCGACCCCTACACGAACCCCCCGCTCACGCCCTAGATGCGCGCATCGTCGAGGGTGCCGATGAAGACGAGCTGGGCGAAATAGAAAAACGCGATCAGCGCGAACCGCCGCAGCGGCGGCGGAATCTGCCGGACGAGCGCCAGGAACGCGAGCGGCAGGCCGCCCATGCTCGCCAGCAGCACCCAGCCGTTCCGCCAGTTCGCGGTCAGCCAGTCCAGGTTGATGAAGATGCGCCATTGGCCGTGCTTGTGGAAGCTCGCGAAGGGCGAGGCGCTGTAGTACGGCAGGTTGTCGGCGAGCGTCAGGGAAACCAGCCCGGCGACGGCCAGGTAGGCCGCGGCGAGCCCCAGCCCGATCCCGACGAGCTTCGGCAAGGGCAGGCGATCGACGTACAGCGCGCCGAACAGCAGCGGAATCAGCAGGGCCGATTCCCGGTTCGCCGCCGCGAACAGCGTCAGGACGAGCGCCCGGCCCCAGGCGCCTTGCAGCAGGAAATGCAGCGCCCACGCGAGGAACGCCATGGCCGGCGTGTCCCAGGGGAACAGGTACGGAAACGGCGTGCGCAGCAGGAAAATCGGCGGCAGGACGAAGACGAACCCGACGCTCAGGAGCCGCGCCCACGGCTTTTCGACCATCTGGCCGAAAAGGCGATAAAGCCCCAGCAGCAGGGCGAACGCGCTGCACGCTTCCCAGAACTGGTAGGCGCCGGAAATCGACAGGCCGCCGGCCACCAGCGGCCGCGCCAGCCAGGCGATCAGCACCCGCTTGCCGAACGGCACCGGCGCGATGAAATCGTAGATCTTCTGGAAGAACGTCGCGTCGAAGGGCGGATTGAAGGTGAACCGCAGCGCCGCATAGCACAACGCCGCGACGGCCAACAGCGCATGGAATCCCGCTTCCTCGGGAAGCCGGAAGCGGCGCCGGGCGGAGGGCCAGGCGGTCGGGTCCTCGAAACGCTCGTTCTTCATGCGCTCATCCTGTCATCGGCCGGCGCGAAGATCAAATCCCCAATGCGCGCCCCCGAAAATCCGCCGACCGCACCGAGGTTTCCCATGCGGTTAGGCGCGGCTCGAGTCTTCCGACCGATCTCGCCCCCCGCGCGCCGAAGGCTGGCTTTTGCGGCGCGGCAGGGGGGCGCAACATCCAATCTGCCAATCGGATGAGACGATTTATCCAAATCGACACCGGCCGGTTGCAGACGTTGATTTCATGCCATATATTAAAAACAGATAACGGATACGTTAATGAGCGAAAGGGTCCAGTTGGGTTCGGAGGTTCGAAGCGAGCGGGCGCTGCAGTCCGGCGCATTGAAGCTCGCATCGGAGGTGGTGGATGGCGTCCTGTTGATCCACATCTCCGGACCGCTGGATTCCGCGACCTACGATCAATTCAAGGCGTTCATGGATCCGGTCGTCGCCCAGCCGAAGCTCGTCATCGTGCTGGATTGCCGAAACCTGACGTACGTGAACAGCCACGCCTGGACGCTGCTGATGCACTATCATCGGTGGGCCATGCAGGGCTTGTCGAACTTCAAGATCGCCGCCTTCAATTCGCGCCTGATGAAAGGCATCCAACGGCTGGGCTTGGGAAAATATCTGGAGCTGGCGCCTACCGTCGAAGAGGCCCTGCATCCCGCCTTGGCCGTGTAGCGCTGCGGGGATCAGGGTTGCGGCGTCGGCATCGACTTGACCTCGAAGTAGAATTGGGCGCTGTGGGGGCCAGCGGTTCCGCCGGCATCCACCGCCCAGACCCGCCATTTCCAAAAGCCAAGGTAGAAATACCAGTTTTGTCCGGAATGGACGTTCGTGACGACGTGCCCGTTGTAGGAAGGGTCGCGCACTTCGATCGTGTAGGACGCCGCGCCCGGCACCGCCGTCCAGTCCAGGCGGATCTTGATCTCGTCGTCCTCGTCGTCCATGAAGAAGATCCGCCCGGCGGCGGGATAGATCAAGGTCGGCGCCGTCAAGGCGATCGGCGCCTCATCGGCAGGCAACGTTTCGCCCTCGGAAATCGCAGTGTCCTCCGCGGCGATCTCTTCGGCGGTTTCCTCGGCGTCGCCGTCGGATCCGCCGTCGTCGCACCCCGTCCATCCGCCGCAAGCCAACGCCAACAGCCCGACGCACAGACCTCTCGTCGCATTCATGGCGGACCTCCTTCGCTCAGGTCGTTCTCTGCCGTAAACCGTATGCGACGAAACGTGCCGGCGCAAATTCGGGTGTCGTTAGAATTCTCGAGCGGACGGAAGCTCGGAGAACAGGAGGGCCGAACGAGCAAAACGGTTTGTTCGGGTCGGCCAGGGGAGGGCCGAACGGCTTGCTTTTTGCTCAGGATGGACAGGATTCTAGGCAGGGAGATTTCACCACAGAGAACACAGAGAGGGAATCGCGAGGACGGGTAGGGACGCCTCTCCGAGGCGTCCGGGCTGTCCGGTTTTGTTGTAGCCGGCCTCGCTGAGGCCGGGGCTGTCCGGCTCCATTGTAGCCGGGGGGGGCGTTGACCCCGATGCATCGTGTCCTGCGTCGGGGGACAGGGGCATGATCCTTTTCCAGCCGAAACGACATGGACAACACGGCGGCCGGAGCATACGATGATGGTGTGCCGGTGGATCTGGCTTCGACCCCAGGTGGCGAGGTGACCATGAAACGCGTGAAACGGTGGTTGTGGATGGCGGGGGTGGTGGCCGGGTGGACGTTGATCTGTCCGTCTGCGCAAGCGGGATACTCCTTGGTGCTGACGAACGGCTACGGGGATTGCTACCGCATGAACCTGCTGCGGGACCGGGAGAACTACCAAGCGTACCGGGGCATCTGCAGCTACCGGGGCTTTTCGCTTTCGGGCTGCTCGACGACGGGCGAGGTGGTGATGCTGCGGATCAAGGCGACGCCGTCGTTCGGCGAGTATAGTTCGATCGTGTCCACGTCGCTGCGGTGGGGCACGACGATGTATTTCCTGAACGACGTGTTTCGGCCACTGTGTTCCTGGGTGTCGGCGGGCTACGAGAACTGGTATCCGTTCGACATGAGCTGCAGCGTGGCGATGTACGTCAACTCGGGCGGGTACAGCGACGCGGGGATCGCCAAGCGAATGGCGGACGAACTCGCTCCGGCCAGCCTTGGAGAAGAGCCGCCTCTAGACGAGCAACGGATCATGAGGGAAATTTTGGCCGAGCCACAGGCCGAGCCCAAGGCGTTCACGTTGGTGATGACCAATGGCTATGGCGATTGCTACCGCATGAACATGCTGAGGAATCGGGAGAACTATGAGGCTTACCGGGGCATCTGCAGCTACCGGGGCTTTTCGCTGTCGGGCTGTTCGACGACGGGCGAGGTGGTGATGCTACGGATCAAGGCGACGCCGTCGTTCGGCGAGCACTTTTCCATCCTGTCCACCTCGCTGCGCTGGGGCACGACGATGTACGTGCTCAACGACGTGTTCCGGCCGCTGTGCAGCTGGGTCATGGCGGGCTACGAGAACTGGTATCCGTTCGACATGAGCTGCAGCGTGGCGATGTATATCCAGAGCGGCGGCTTCGGCGCCGCCGGAACGGAACTTGCCCAACCGAAGGCCTGGCCGGCGGTTCCCGCGGCGCGGCGGGCGACGGCGGCGAAAGCGGATGGACCGATCCGCATCGGCGCGCTGGTGCCGCTCAGCGGCGATCTGGCGGACGTCGGTTCCTCCTACACGTCGGCCTACGGCAAGGCGCTGGCGGACCTGGCCGAGGTGCCCGGGATGCCGGCCATCGAACTGCTGATCGAAAACACCGATGCGGATCCCCTGGTGGCCGCCATGAAGCTGGAAGCGCTCTATACGAACGGCGTGCAAATCGTGCTCGGGCCGGAAAGCAGCGCCGAGTGCGAAGCCCTGCGGCACATGGCCACCAATGGCGCGGGCATGCTGCTGCTGTCCAGTTCGGCGACGGCGGTTCCGCTGGCGATCCCCGACGACAACCTGATGCGGCTGACGATGGACGATTCCCACCAGGCCCGCGAACTGGCGCGGCGGATCGCGGCCGACGGCATCACGAATTTGGCGGTGCTGAAGCGGTCGGACATGTACGGCGACGGGATGCGGGACGCTTTTTGGGGCGAATACACGAATCTGGGCGGCACCGTGTTCTACAGCGAATACTATCCCCGGGCGCCGGAGCTGTTCGGCGAAGTGATGTCGAACTTCAACGAAACCGTGGCGGCGCAGATCGCCCAGACGGGCGCGGAAAATCTGGGCGTGCTGATCGTGGCCTTCGACGAAGGCGTGCAGTTGCTGGAAGCGGCGGCGGCCTTTCCGGCGCTGACCTCCGTGCGGTGGTACGGAACCGACGGCGTGGCGGGCAACTCGGCGCTGTTGACCAACGCCGCCGCGCGGGAGACCGCCCGCCTGACCCGCTTCGTCTGCTCCCAGCCCGCGGCCTATACGAACGCGAAGTATGAGGAAGTCGCCGCGCGGATCCGCGCCGATACGGGCCATCAGCGCCCGCTGACGTTTGCGGTGACGTCTTACGACGCGCTGCGGCTGGCCGCTCTCGCGCTGCAACAAACGGGCGGCACGGGCACGGTCGCCGAGGTCCGGCAGGCCATCCGCGCCCAGGCGGCGACCTACGCCGGCGCCAGCAGCCCCATCGTCTTCAACGCGGCCGACGATCGCGATGGCGGCGAATACGAATTCCTCAAGGTGTCGGATGCCGGCGCCTGGGAAGATATCTTTTCCACCGCGCCGAACGCGCCGCTCGTTTTGGCTCCGGACAATCTCACGAGCAACCGGTTCGACGCCCGGTGGCGGTCCTGCGCCGGCGCGACGAACTACTGGCTCGACGTGGCGCTGGATGCCGAATTCACGAATTATCTGGCGGGCTACAGCAACGCGTCCGTCGGCCCCGCCTGCGCCCACGCCTTGGAGGACCTGGTTCCCGGTCGGGACTATTTCTATCGCGTGCGCGCGGGCAACGCCGCAGGGATCAGCGAATCCTCCAGCCTCGCCAGCGGCCGGCCGTGGCCGGCGACATACGCCACCAACGGCGTCCCGCTGTGGTGGCTGGCGCAATACTACACCGACATCGAAGTCATCGCGGATGCGGACGGGCTGGCCCTGAGCGACACCGACCGCGACGGCAAGCTCGCGTGGGAAGAATACGTGGCCGGGACGGAGCCCGATTCCGTCGCCAGTTGCCCGAATGTGACCGAGTTGGTTCCGGATGCCGGCGGACTGGCCTTCCGCTGGAACAGCGTGTCCGGCCGGCTCTATTCCCTGGTGCGCGCCACGAATCTGGCGCCGGCGGAGTGGAGCGCCCCGCTGATCGCGCCGCCGCTGGCGGGCACGGGCGGTTTCCTGGGCTACACCAGCCCCGTGGACGCCGACCTCGGCGGTGCCTTCTACCGCTTGCATATCGAGCTGGATACTCCCTGAACGCCGTCCCGCGGGGCTTCATCGTGGGGCCTGCTCCAAGCGGAGGAATTTAACGCAAGGGGCGCAAAGGGCGCGAAAGGAACGCTAACGCCGGGCGAGGGGAATTTAGACGGGATTCACAGGATGGTGAAGATTTCACCACAGAGAGCACAGAGAACGCAGAGAGGGAATCGCGAGGAGCGGCGGGCTTGCGATCATACGGGCTGGGAGATGGACGGGTAGGGACGCCGCTCCGAGGCGTCCGGGCTGTTTGGTCTTGCTGTAGCCGGTCTCGCCGAGGCCGGG
>CAYTEK010000027.1:0-2396 GCA_964436715.1 uncultured Verrucomicrobiota bacterium
GCTCAACGAACCCGAAAACCGGATCGCCAATTCCTTCAAGTGGCAGACCGACACCTGGTGCAAGCTCTACAAGGGCAGCGACCAGGCGGCCACCGACAAGGACTTCACCTACGTCAAGTCCGGCGTCTGCTTCACCTATCCCCTGCGCGTGCAATCCCTCGCCGCGCTCACGGCGTTCATCGTCCGCGTGAAGGACCGCACCGCCACGGACGCCTCGCCGTCCTCCCTGTTCGGCGGCGCGGCGGATCCGTTGGCGCCGCCGTCCAGCAAGAACTACTGGACCCGCGCCGATTCCATCCGCAGCCAATCCGGGCTCTACGTCGTGCCGGTCATCAAGGGCTGCCTGCTCGGGAAACGCTGAAGCCATGCGCGCCGCAAAGCCCAGTTGGTTGGCCCGCCTGCGCCGGCGGCACGCCGGCCTGCGCGGCGACGAGTCCGGCCAGGCCCTGCTGGCCACGGGCATTTTGTCCCTCGCGCTGCTGATGTTCGCCACGTCCATCATGCCGGTGGGCAACGCCGTCCAGCGGCGCATCCAGGCCCAGAACGCCGCCGATTTCGCCGCGCTGTCCGCCGGCACCTGGTTCGCGCGCGGCGCCAACATGCTCCAGGCCGGCAACGGCTTCCAGTACGACATCTACACCAGCGCCGTCCTCGCCGTCGAAATCACGACCTACGTCTACATGGCCAAGATCATCAAGGACGTCGCCCTGGTGTGCGAAGGCGACATCCTCGCCGTCGTCGACATCATCATCCACTGGTTCGAAGGCATCGACAAGATCGCCACCGTCAACCGCTACGCGGGCTATTGCCGCATGATCAGCGAATTCCCGCGCAAAAGCATGCATCCGGGCTACGCCCAGCTCGCGCTGGCGGAAGCCAACACCACCGCCAAGCTCAACGGCGCCGCGCCCATCGACTCCCAGGAGCAGCTCGAAAGCCTCTTCGAAACCTTCGGCCTCGAAGCGCCCGAATACGAGGACTCCCAGAAGGAAGTTCGCGAATGGCTGGGCGAAAGCGAATCGGCCATGCGCTGGTGGGAAACGTTCTGCGTGGTCATCGAAGCCATCCCCGTCATCGGCTCCTTCATCGCGGAAGCCATCGAGGAACTCGTCGAGGTCGAGAGCGAGGAATTCGATTTCTACGCCTGGCCGCTTTCCCCCGCGTTCGAGCCGGAAGCCGCCTTCTCCTACACCTCCTTGACCAAGTTCGAGGAATGGGGCGCGCAGCCCGAAGGCATCTTCAGCCCCATGCGCTCCCATTTCTACTGGCCGTTCCTCTGCTCCGTCTTCTTCCTCCAGTTCGTCGACTGGAACGGCGAATTCGTGCGCCTGACCTCCGAACTCGAAGGCGGCGGCAAAAAGCACGAATCCACCACCTACACCCTCGCCGTCCGCGAGACCGCCACCAACTACTATTCCAAGCTGCCCCTCGTCGGCGGCTGGTTCGACCAGGACTACGAAAACGTCGCCGTCTCCAGCGTGTCCTTCTCGGGCGGGCGCCTGACCGACGCCGGCCCCACCGACGCCGCCCGCTGGTATTTCTCTTCGCCCGTGTTTGCCTTCTCCTTTTGGCCGCTGCCGCTCGTCCGCCTCTTCTACGGCTACGGCGGCGAATTCGAAGTGGCCCAGACCCCGGTGACGTTCCAGGAAGAATACGGCGGCCACGTCGTCAAGGGCACGGACATGCTGATTTTCCACTGACGCCATGCCGACTCGCCCCTCCAGATTCGCCCGCCTCCTTCGCCGCCGCGGCGACGACTCCGGCCAAGCCATGCTCGAGGCGTGCATCGTCATCCCCGCGCTGCTGGCCCTGTTCCTCGGCCTGTGGCACCACGCGCTGCTGTCCCAGGCCCAGACCCGCAGCCTCCTCGCCGCGCGGCACGTCGCCTGGGCCCGCGCCACGCTCGACGTGGACGACGGCGAGCTCCGGAAATACGCGGTGCCGTTCTTCCCCACCAACGCCACGCTCCACGTCGAGGCCGAACGCCGGCAGGGCACCTACTCCGAGTATTACAACATGCTCACCCTCTACTGCGCGTCGTTCACCATCGTCGACAACGACAACCAGCACAAGATCACGCTCTCCGCCGACGTGCCCGCCCTGCCGTTCGCGCCGCCGCAGGCGCCCGGCCAGCGCGACAGCCACGTGCTGGATTTCCTCGCCCAGGCCACGACCGACCCCGTCGTCGTCGTCCGCAACTACTGCGGCGAAAAGCCCAAGCTGGAGATCCTGTCCCTGCTGTGCTTCATGTGCCTGCGCCCCGACCTCGTGGTCGAGGCCGGCCTCAAGATCACCATCGGCGAAGCCTACGCCAAGTTCATGAAATACCTCGGCGAAGCCATCGGCGAGTCCGGCAAGTTCTCCGAATTCATGGAAAAGATCGGCCTGGGCTTCCT
>CAYTEK010000027.1:2424-14824 GCA_964436715.1 uncultured Verrucomicrobiota bacterium
CAAATCCCCCAGAGCTACCCCGCGGCTGCAGCCCGCCCGCCGCGCCAGCCGGCCGCTCTTTCCGCGGCCCGAAAACCGCCCGCGGCCTTTTTCCACACCGTGGAAAACTTTTTTCCACGGTGTGGAAAACCGCGGTTCCGGCGCTGGGGCTCTGCGCCGCCGCGGCCGGCGCGGCGCTGCCCGAACCGCCCGCGCTGCCGTTTCCGCTGCCGGCCGCCGATCTCGGCGTCCGCCAATCGTCCACCGTCTATGCGCCGGACCGCTACCTGCACGTCGCCGTCCTTTCGCGTCCCTTCGCCGCATACGAACTGGCCGATTTTTCCGCCGCGCTCGCCCAGCGCAACTGGAAAGCCGAGCTCGCCGACGGCGCGCGCGCGTCCGCCGCGCTCGAGCAGCTCCGCGCCCTCGCGCCCACCTCGGAACTGCAGCAGCCCTACGACGCCGCGCTCCAACTCGTCCGCGGGGGTCTCCAATCCTGGACGTTGGATGCCATCCAGCTGCTCTACGCCCCCGGCGAAAACGCGGCGCTGTGCCTGACCTTTCCCTTGCCGCCCGACGCTGGCCCCGCCGGCCCCGGCGCCTTCACCGCCGACCTGCCCCTACCGCTCCACGCCGCCGCCGTCGTCCAGGCCGCGATCCAAGCCGCGGCCGGCCAAATCACCCGCACGGAAACCTGGACGTCCCAGCTGCCCCCCGAACTGTTCCTGCCGCAAGCCGACCAGATTCTCGCCGGCATCGGCTGGGTCCCGCCCGTGGATGCCGCCCCCCCGGCCGCCGACCCCGAAAACCGGTCCGTCCGCGCCAAGGTCGCCCTCATGGAAAGTCTTTTGAACAACCTGTTCCGCGTCTACCACCGGGGCACTTCCCAGCTCACCATCCTCCACGTGCCGGGCGATGGCGAAACGGACGCCGGTCCCGTCCAAACCTACACCTTCGTCCTCCGCACCCTCCTCCAATGGCCCCTGCCGCCGCCGGGATGAACAAACATTGCGCAACGACTCTCCAATCGCTAAGGTATCGGCCATGAAAGCCACCGCGTCCCGGCGTCCTTCCGCTTCCCTATGGGCTCTTCTGGCCGCTTGCGGCGGTCTCGCGCTCGCGCTGCTCCCCTGCGGCTGCGGCGACGTCGAAGGCACCAACGTCGAGACCGCCGAGTGCACGCTGGCGCCGGCCGGCGAATTTTCCGTCGTCCAGGATCCGCCGGCCGAAGACGAAATCACGGCCACCACCAACGTCGTCGAGGGCACGACCAACGTCGTCACCACGGTCGTGCCGGGCGACTCCGTCGCGCACCTGAGCCTGACGGCGACGGAGGCCGGCGACGCGACCTGGAGCGTGCAGGTCGCGGACGACGCCGGCCACGTCTACTCCGGCACCGCCGACGGTCCGGCGCTCGCCGAACCCGGCGCCGACGACGCCTACGCGGCCGGCGCCACGATCGCGACCTTCGCCATCCAATGCTCCGGACTCGCCGGCGAATTGACGGCCGTCGCCGTCGCCCGCATTCCGCTGGAAGTCGTGCGCACCACCGCCACCAACGGCACCGCAACGACGGTCAGCCGCCACGGCCAGCACGAGCTCACCCCGCAAAACGCTGAATTCCGCCTGTCCGTCGCGGTGGCCGACGGCGGCTACGACCTCTCCGGCGACGCGCCCGTCGGCGCGGCCACCATCGTCTGGTGAACCCTTTGGAAGCAGATCAAGGAACGATCCCATGAACAAAAAAATCGCGTTGATTCTCTCGCTCCTGCTCGGCGTGGCCGCCGTCGCCCTCATGTTCAGCTACATCCAAAAGACCACGGAGGCCAAGACCAAGGGCTGGGACATGCAAACGGTGCTGGTCGCCAACGCGGACTTGCCCGTCGGCGCGACGCTCACGGCGGACAACACCGCCGCGCGGTCCTATCCGTCCAAGTACATCGCCGGCCGCGTTCTCACGCCGGATGCCGCCGAAATCGTCATCGGCGGCGTGCTGAAGGTGCCCGCCGAACGCGGCAAACCCATCATGTGGACCGACGTGGATCTGCCCATCGACACCGCCCTCGGCCTCGCGTCGGACCTCGGCGCCAACACGCGCGCGGTCACCATCCCCATCAACCAGCTCAGCAGCTTCAACGGCATGCTGCGCCCGGGCATGTACGTGGACGTGCTCTGGACCGGCGACTCCGCCGCCGTCCTGCCGCCGCCCGCGCCGGAGGCGCCGCCGGAGGAAGCGGCCGACGCGGCCGCCGCGCCGTCCGCCGCCGACGTCCAGAAGATGATGCTGCGCGCCAGTTCGCAGGCGTCCAAGACCGCGGGCCAGCCGACCAAGATCACCACCGTCTTGCTGCAGAACGTGCTCGTGATGGCCGTGGGCGACCAGCGCGGCTCCCGCCGCAACACCGACAAGCCGGAAACCTACGGCACCATCACCCTCATGCTGCCGCCGGAATCCGCCCGCATCCTCGTCCACGCCATGTCCGCCGGCGCCGTCAATCTCCTCCTGCGCCACGTGGGCGAAGCGGACGTCGAAAAAGGCCCCATCTACGTCGGGCCCGCCGACGTCGCCGCTTTCCTCAAGACCTCCACGCAGAAATGATCTCGGCTTCCGCAGGAATCCAACCCCGACAGGACATGCGCCCATGAAGATGCTCTCGCTCCGGTTCCTCCCCGTTCCCCTGTTCCTGCTCGCCCTCGCCGCGGGCCTCGCGCCCCACTCGCAGGCGCAGTCCGTCGAAGTCGCCCCCGTGTCCACCATCCGCGCCGTCGCCGGGCAGCAGACGATCCGCACGCTGGACGATCCCGCGTCCGCGCGGATCCTCGACCCGAGCATCGCGACCGTCGCCGCCGCGGATGGCCACCGGGTCGTCGTTTCGGCCCTCGCGCCCGGCCGCACGTTCCTCACCTACCGCACGACCAACGCGGCGCCCGTGTCGGAAGTCGTGATCGTCGCGCCGCCGCTCAAGGGCGTCGCCCTCGAGATCTACAACCTCGTCGCGGACATCCCCGGCATCAGCGTCTACGAAGCCAACAAGCGCGTCGTCCTCGACGGCGGCCTCGCGTCCGTCGTCGACGTCGATCGCGTGAAGAAGATCGCCGACACGTTCGGCGAACAGATCCTCAACCTCACCCGGCTCGACACCGGCACGTCCAACGACGTCGTCGCCGATTTCATCCGCCGCAACGCCGGCGTGGAAGGCCTCGAGGTCTCCATCCTCGGCGACACGGCCTATCTGCGCGGCGCGGTGCCGAACGAAGCGGCCCGTTCCAACGTCCTCGCGCTGGTCCGCACCCAGGTGGCCAACGTCATGGACATGCTCGAAGTCCGGGAAACGATGATCGAAACCGAAGTGCTCTTCGTCCGCGCGGAGAAGACCAAGGGCCACAGCTGGGGCAAGAACCTGTTCGACGGCGGCGAGCTCGTCGGCCTGCAGGCCGGCCTGGAGGGGTCCCAGGACTACGCGCAGAACACGTGGTCGCCCGTCGCGGTCGGCGTCACCTGGTCCGCCTCCATCGCGCCGGTCATCAATGCGCTGGTCAACGCCGGCAAGGCCGAAGTCGTCGCGCGGCCGCGCGTGGGCACCCGCCTCGGCCAGAAGGGCCGGTTCCTGTCCGGCGGCGAAATGTACTACAAGGTGTCCGGCGAGGTGTCCGGCGGCCTCGAAAGCGTGGAATACGGCATCGACCTGAGCGTCGTGCCGCAGTTCCTGGCCGACAACACCATCTGCAACACCCTCACCATGACCCTGTCCTTCCCCGTCACCCAGGCGGGCACCTCCGATCTCTCCCTCGACAAGTACACCATCGAATCCACCATCGTCTGCAAGGTGGGCCAGAGCATCGTCATCTCCGGCATCGCCGAGCAGATCGAAAACGAAGAGAACGCGCACACGCCGCTCCTGGGGTCCATTCCCCTCGTGCGCCTGCTGTTCTCCGAATCCAACCGCACGTTCAAGAATTCCGAGATCGTCGCCATCATCACCCCGCGCGTGATGAACGCCGAACTCAACGACCTCCGCACCCAGAACGTCCAGCCGCGCCTCACCGAACTCCAGGCGGGCCTCGCGGAAACCGATCTCAAGTCCAGCATGAAGAACGTCGATCTGCAGGACAAGGCCACCCGGCGCGAAGCCGCGCTCGCCGCCAAGAAGGCCCAGCGCGAGGCCGCCCTGGCCGAAAAGCAGGCCGCCCGCGATCGCCAGCTCGCCGCGCGGGAAGCCGCGCGCCAGGAAGCCGAAGCCAAGGCTGCGGCCAAGCGCGCCGCCGCCGAGGCCAAGCAAAAGGCCGCCGCGGAAAAGTCGAAATAACCCCGACACGCCCATGCCCGCCCTCATCCATCCGGACCAAACCCAATCCTCCCTGCTGGCCCTGAAGCCGGGCGAGTTCTTCGTCCTCGGTTCGGCCGCCAACGCGGACGTCCGCCTGACCGCCGACGGCGTCGCGCCGCGCCACGCCCGCATCGCCAACGACAACGGGCTCTTCACCGTCGCGCCCGTTTCGCCCAAGTTCCCGATCTTCCTCAACGACCAGTACATCGATCCCGACGGCCATTCCCTGGTCGCCGGCGACAAGATCCAGATCGGCGAATGGACCCTGCTCTTCGACGAGCCCGGCGCCGCAGGCGCGGCCGAAGCCGCGTCCCCGCGCGGCCAATTCGCCAAGAAGCGCCGGGAAGAGGCCGATCTCACCGACTACGAGCGCCTGAAACGCAAGGTCCATTCCGCGCTCATCGAGCGCATGAACCTGCGCGGCATGGAATCCTCCTCCCCCGAAGAGCTGCGCCTGCGCACCGACCGCTTCATCCTGTCGCTCATCGAGGAATACCGCGAGGAAATCCGCCAGGCCGGCATCTCCGCCGAAACCCTGCGCCGCGATTTGCTCCAGCTCGCGCTCGGCTACGGCCTGCTCGACGACCTCCTCGCCGATCCCCAGATTTCCGAAATCATGTGCCTCGGCGACGGTCGCATCTACGTAGAAAAACGCGGCAAGATCACCCTCGCCGACCGCAAGTTCGACGATCCCGCCGAGCTGCGCGCCATCATCGAGCGCATCGTCGGCCCCATCGGCCGCCGCATCGACGAATCGTCTCCGATCGTGGACGGCCGTCTGCCCGACGGCTCCCGCATCAACGCCGTCGTCGAGCCCATCGCGCTCGACGGCCCCACCCTCGACGTCCGCAAGTTCACCGCCAACCAGCTCGGCATCGACGACCTGATCCGCGGCGAATCCCTCACCCCGCAGATGGCCGCGTTTCTCCAGTTGGCCGTCCGCCACCGGCAGAACGTCATCGTCGCCGGCGGCACGGGCTCGGGCAAGACGACCTTGCTCAACATCCTGTCTTCCTTCATTCCCGCCGACGAGCGCATCGTCACCATCGAGGATTCCGCCGAACTGCGCCTGCGCCAGGAACACGTCGTCCGGCTCGAATCCCGGCCGCAGAACATCGAAGGCAAGGGCGAGATTCCCATCCGCGTCCTCGTCAAGAACGCCCTGCGCATGCGGCCCGACCGCATCGTCGTCGGCGAGTGCCGCGGCGGGGAAGCCCTCGACATGCTCCAGGCCATGAACACCGGCCACGACGGCTCCCTGACCACCCTCCACGCCAATTCCCCGCGCGACGTCATCTCCCGCCTCGAAACCATGGCCATGATGTCCGGCCTCGAACTGCCCCAGCGCGCCATCCGCCAGCAGATCGCGTCCGCCGTCAATCTCGTCTGCCACCAATCGCGCCTGCCCGACGGTTCCCGCCGCATCGTGTCCATCGCCGAAATCGTCCCGGCGCCCGACGGCTCGGACCTCGCCCTGCGCGACGTGTATTTGTTCCGGCGCACGGGCATCCAAAAGGAAACCGGCCGCATCCTCGGCCACTACGAATACACCGGGGTGGTCCCGGCCTTCATCGAAACCCTCCGCGCCGCGGGCGTTACCTTCGACGAATCCATGTTCTCCGCATGAACTTTTCCGTCCAGTTGATTCTCGCGCTCGTGCTGGCCGCCGCGGCGGCCTGCGGCGTGGCGATCGCCCTGACCCTGCACCTGCAAGGCCTCGCCGCCGCGCGCGCCGCCGGGCCCGGCGAGCCTGCCGCGCCCGCGGATCGCCGCCGGCGCGAAGTGCTTTCCGCCGGCGGCCTGGGCTTGCTGGGCGCGTTGCTGGCCTTCCGCGGCGGCTTGTTCGCCATGTTGGCCGCCGCCATCTTCTGCGGCGTCGCCGGCTGGTTCCTGCCGGGCTTTCTCGCGCGCGTCCGCCGCGGCAAGGCCCTCCAGCTCCGCGAACGGCAGATTCCCGCCGCCCTCGATCTCGTCGCCAACGGCATGCGCGCCGGCATGTCCTTCCTCCAGGCCTGGACCTTCGCCACCCGCCAGACGCCGGACCCCCTCGGCTCCGAGATGAACGTCGCCCTCAACGAAATCCAGCTCGGCCGGCCCATGGAAGACGCCCTCGACCGCCTGCGCCTGCGCCTGCGCTGCGAGGACATGGATCTGACCGTGTCCGCCATCCGCCTCACCCTCCAGACCGGCGGCGACCTGCCGCAGGGACTCGCCACCATCGCGGCCACCATCCGCGCCCGCGCGATCATGCGCGCGAAGATCGACGCCCTCACCGCCCAGGGCCGCCTGCAGGCCTTGCTGGTGGCGGCCATTCCGGTCGTCATGATCTTCATCACCTACGCGGTGGATCCCGTGCGCACCTCGTTGCTGTGGACCACCGCCTACGGCTGGATCCTGCTCGCGGTCCTCGCCGTGATGGATGTCCTCGGGTTCTTCACCATCCAATGGATCTGCAAAATCAAGATCTGACGCCATGACGCCCGCCCTCCTCCTCATCTTCTGTTCGATCTTCCTCCTGATCTATTCGACCACGTCCACCTTCGTGCGCGACGAGGAAGCCTACTCCGCCATGCGCCGGCGCCGCCGCGGGTTCCTGCTCTGGATCACGCCGGCCCTCGCCCGCGTCCGGATCTGGATCGAAAACCTGCTGGGTCCGAACAACGCCATCGAACGCGCCATCCGCAACCAGCTCCGCTTCGTCGGCAACGCCTATCCGCTCGAAGCCGCCGAGCTGTTCGCCGCCCAGGTGCTCGGCGTCCTCGTCGTGCCGACGGCGCTGGCGGTGTTCTTCCTCGGCGCGGCCCACTTCAACGTCCACCAGATCTCCCTCCGCCAAGCCGAACTCATCGTGCTGATCGCCGCCGTGGCCTGCGTCGTCCTGCCGATCATGCCGATCGATTCCATCGTCAAGCGCCGCCGCGCCGAAGTGCTTCGCAACTGGCCCTTCCTGCTCGACCTGATGTCCATCGCCCTGTCCTCCGGCGTCGGCCTCCAGAACGCCCTCGAACGCGTCGCCGTCGCCCTGCCCCACGGGCCGCTCGCCGAGGAAATCACCCGCATCCTCAACGAAATCCGGCTCGGTTCCGCCCGCGCGGCCGCCCTGCGCGCCTTCGCCGACCGCGCCAAGCTGCCGGTCGTGTCCACCTCGATCGAACTGATCATCCAGTCCGAGGAACTGGGCACCGAATTGTCTTCGCTGCTCGCCGAACAGGCGCGCGATTTCCGCCAGACCGCCATGCTGCGCGTCGAGAAGAAGGCCCTCGAGGCGCCCGTCAAGATGATGCTGCCCATGGCCGTGTTCATCTTCCCGTCCATTCTCGGCATCCTGATCGGCCCCGTGCTCATCTCCTTCTTCCTCAGCAAATGACCGCCGCCCCTCCAGCGCCCGCCTTGCCCGGCCGCCCCGGCGTGCTCCGCCGCCGGCGCGATGGCCGCGTCCTGCTCGCCCGCCTGCACCAAGCCATCGCGCCGCGCGACCAGCGCCGCGGCCTGCTGGGCCGGACCGCCCTCGATCCCGCCGAAGGCCTGTTCTTCCCCGGCGTGCGCATGATCCACACCTTTTTCATGCAGATGCCCATCGACGTCGCGTTTCTCGCCCCCGACGGCACCGTCCGCGACCTGCGCGCGAACCTGCCGCCGTGGCGCATCGCGTTCTGCCGCGAACCCGGACGCGCCGATGCGCTGGAAACCGCCGCCGGCGCCTTTCGACTCTGGAATCTTCAATCGGGAGATCAACTTGAAATCACGCCTGCCTGAAATCGCCGGAACGTTCCTGTTGGTGCTCCTCCTCGGCGCGGCGCTCGGGAGCGGCGCCGCCTGTTCCCGCCGCGCGCAGGCCTCCGCCCGGCCCGCCCTGACCGATCGCAACGCCGGCATCACCCTCGCCCTGCCCGAAACCGCCACGGCGTTCGATCGCCCGGCGGCCGCCAAGGACCGCTTCGTGTCGCGCATCCCCTACGGCCCGCGCCAAACCCTGCTCTATCTCCACGTCTATTCGCCGCCGCTCGTCTCCGCCGTCGGTGCGCCGCCCGCCACCCACGCCGACGTCGCCGAACGCGTGCTCCGCAACGAATTGGGCGCCTTCCTGACGCTCGAAACGTCCGCCACCAATTTGCCCGACCAAACGCCGGTCCTGCTGCTCGCCGGCCGCGCCCGCGATCCCGACCAGGTCGTCGGCTTCGCCTTCCAGTGCAACAAGACCCATTTCGTCTTCTTCGGCCTCTCCGGCCCGGACGTCGCCTTCGCCGACCTGCCGGCGTTCTTCGCGACGTCCGTCGCCGACCTGCGCATCGCCGACGTCGGCCAGAGCACCTTCGCCGACGCCGCCCAATACCAGGACCTGCTCGGCGGTTCGGCCGACACCGCCCAGTCCCTCGAATTCATCCGCAACGTTTTCGCGTCGCGCAACGCCAATCCGGTCAACTACACCACCGCCATCGGCCTCGCCTTCTTCCTCGCCCGCGACCTGCACGCCCGCGCCCCCGCCGATCCGCGCCTGCCCGAGGTGCGCGCGCTGCTCGACAACATGGCCTCCATCCGTCTCGCCGACTTCCTCAAGGGCCGCACCGATTTCGAAGTCGCCTGCGGCCAGGGCAAGGGCGAAGAAGCCCTGGCCCAGGCGCGCTTCCTCGCCGATCTTTCCTATCCCTTCGACGCCGAAGCGCGCGCCCTCGACAAGAAACGCCTCCGCAAGGCCGCGGCCCTCCTGAAATAATCCACCCCGAAACCGCCCATGAAAATCACCCGCCTCGATCCCCAGAACCGCCAGCCCACCGCGGATTCCTGGACCCTTTCCCGCGCGTGCCGCCAGTTGACCATCGGCCGCGCGGCGCCGGCGGAGATCCTGTTGGATTCCCCCGACGTCTCCCCGCGCCACGCCGCGCTCGTCTGGCAATCCGGCACGCTCGTCGTCCGCGACCTCGCGTCCATCAACGGCATCGTCCTGCGCAACGCCCGCGTCCTCCGCGCGACTCTCCAGGACCGCGACGTGTTTTCCATCGGCGGCATGCCCTTCCAGGTCGCCGCCGAACCCGCCGACTACGCCGCGCGGCGCGCGCGCCTGCTGCTGCTCGGCGGCCTGACGCTCGGCGGCCTCCTGCTCGCCGCGCTGGTGTCCGCGCTGATCCGCGACGCCCACACCGCCGCGCCCGCCGCGGCGCCCGAGGAACCCAGCCCCCTCGCCCCGCTCTCGGCCGATCCGGCCTTCCAGAAAATGAGCGACCAATATGCGTCGGCCGCCGAACTCCTCGACGAATCCCGCCGGATCATCGCCGACGGCCTCGACGATCTCGGCGCCGCGGAACGCCTCCAGCAGGCGCTCGCCCTCAATCCCAACCTGTCGGAAGCCGCCCTGCTCCTCGCGGGGCTGCAAGGCTCCCATTCCGCCGCCATCCAGAAGCAGATCGACGACCTCGTCGCCGCCGGCCAGTTCACCGAAGCCCTCGCCGCGCTCGAACGCCAGAAGGCCTTGGTCGGCGCGCCGGACGCCGTCCAGCAGACGCAGGCGAAAATCTCCCAGCGCATCCACTATCGGCAAGCCCTCGCCGCGCTGGACCAAGGCGAACTCGACCAGGCCGAAACCCTGCTCAAGGGCCTCTCCGCCGAGGCCATCCCCGAATTGCCCGACGCGTGGGCGCGCCTTGCCAAGTGCCGCGCGGCCGTCGCCTGGGCCGACCTGCTCGAACGCAACGCCGACCAGAACGACTTGGCCGCCGTCCAGAAAATGGCCGACGCCGAAACCCAGCATGCGCCCTTCCTCTCCGCCGACGCCTTGAGCGAAGTCCACGGCGCGCTGGCCCGCGCCAACGCGTTCGGCGACATTCAAAAGCTCGTCGCCGCCGGCAACGTCTACGTGCTCGCGCAATATCTGCGCAGCGGCGTGCCCGGCCTCGACGACCTGCTCCGCCCGCTCCGCGCTTCCCTCGCGCCCCGCACCGACGAATTCCGACGCGACGCCGAACAGGCGGCCGCCCGCGCCGGCGCCGCGCCCGTGCCGGCCGATCTGGACGACGCCCGCGCCTCCTATGCCGCCGCCCAGGCTTTCGCCGCCCTCTGCATCGTCCGCGGCGCCGACGACGATTTCCGCCAGCAGCGCCGGCACGCCGAACGCTGGAACGCCTATCTCGCCGCCGTGGCCGCCCGCGCGCAGGCCTACGTCGCGCAAGGCGCCCGCGCGGAAGCCCGCGCCATCCTCGATCCCCTGCTGCCGCACCTCGACGAATACGACGAAGCCACCCAGCCCCTCCGCCAACTGGCCGCCCAGATCGCGCCGGTTCCCTTCACCCCCGAAACCGCCCATTACCTCGCCGACCGGCCGTCGTCCAAATCGGACGCGCCTTGATCCGAAATCGCCGCCGCGGTCGGACGCCGCGCGGCGTCCCCGCCACCGCGGCGCACGGGCATCGCTCCGGACTCCCACAATATGAGCGATTGACGCCGTGCGCCTGCCGCGCGTAAAATCCAGTCCAACAGACAGGATTTCATCGTGGCTTCGCAGAAAACTTCCGTCCGCACGCGCCCCGGTGCCGCGGACGTCTTCGCGCCCGCGGAAGCGGCCGACCGGCTGAAGGCCACCCTCGCCGCCCTCTCCGATCTCTATTTCATCCTCGACCGCCACGGCCGGATTCTCGATTGCCGCGCCACGCCCGCCAACCAACCGTTCCTGCCGCCGCGCCGCTTCCTCGGCCGCAAAATGACGGACGTCCTGCCGGAACCGGCCGCCGGCATCGTCCGGAAAGCGCTGGCGCGCGCCGCCCGGTGCGGCCGGAGCGCAAGCGCGGCCTATCCGCTGCCCTATCGCGACGGCGAACGCTGGTACGAAGCGTCCATCGCCGTCCAAGGCTCGCTGCGCAGTCCCGACCGCCGGTTCATCTGCCTGGCGCGCGACGTCACCGAACGCGTCCGCGCCGAACGGGCGCTGCGCGAAAGCGAACGGCAAATCCGCATGCTGACGGAAAGCATGAAGGATGTGGTCTGGGTGCTGGATCTCGAAAGCCGCCGGTTCGTCTACGTCAGTCCGTCGATCGTGCGCCTGCGCGGCTACACGCCCGCGGAAATCATGGCCCGGCCGCTGGAAGACGCGTGGGCGCCGGCCCAGCGGCGGGAACTGGATAAATTCACCCGCAAGGCCGTCGCGGATTTCCGCGCCGGCCGCATCACGTCCGACACCTACCTCACGTATGAAATGCTCCAACCCCGCAAGGACGGTTCCACGGTGCCGTCCGAAATCGTCGCCCATGTGGTGCGCAATCCCCAGACCGGGCGGATCGAAGCCCACGGCGTCACGCGCGACGTGACGGAGCGCAAGCGCATGGAAGCGGTCTGGCGGGAAAGCGAGAAACGCTTCGCCGAAAGCGCCCGGCAGAGCCGCACCTACCTCTGGGAAGTGGACGCCGCCGGCCGCTACGTCTACGTCAGCCCCGTCGTTGCGGACGTGCTGGGCTACGCGCCCGAGGAAATCGTCGGCCGCCTGCACTACCACGACTTGTTCCCGCCGGCGATGCGCGCCCAACTGGCGGACGAAATCCAGTCGGCCATCGACCAACGGCGCAGTTTCCGCGATTACGAAAATCCCCTGCTGGCCAAGGACGGCCGCACGGTCTGGGTGATCACTTCCGCCATCCCCCAGCAGGCGCCCGACGGCTCCTTCGCCGGCTACCGGGGCAGCGACACGGACATCACCGAACGCAAGGAAGCCGAGTTGGCCCTGCGGGAAAGCGCGGCGCTGCGCAGCGCCATCAACGACAACCTGCCCGACGGCATGGTGTTCCAAATCGATTCCGGGCGCCACAACGAATTGCGTCGCTACACGTACGTCAGCGAGGGCGTCCGGCGCCTGCACAGCGTTTCGGCAGCCAAACTGATCGCGAATGCCCGCATCATGTACCGGCAGATGCTCAAGGAAGACGTCGCCCGCGTGGCCGAACTCGAATCCCGCGCCAGAAAGGCGATGATTCCCTTCCGGGTCGAAGCCCGCTTCCGAATGCCCTCGGGCGAAATCCGCTGGCGCCAAATCGTTTCGGCGCCGCGCAAAATGCCGAACGGCCACGTCGTCTGGGACGGCGTCGAGCTCGACGTCACCGAGCGCAAGCAAG
>CAYTEK010000027.1:14834-24712 GCA_964436715.1 uncultured Verrucomicrobiota bacterium
CGAATTGGCCCTGCAAGAAAGCGAAGCCCAGCGCCGCGCCATCCAGGATAATCTCCCCAACGGGTTGGTCTACCACGTCGATTCCGGCGTGCGGGGAAATCAACGCCGCCTGGTCTTCATCAGCAAGGGCGTGGAGCGACTGCATGGGGTTTCCGTGGAAGCCGCCTTGCATGATGCAAGTTTCATTTATGCGCAGATGCTGCCGGAGGACCGCGACCGGTTGGTGCAGTGCGAACGAAAAGCCGTCGCCGCCCGACGACCTTTCAGCGCGGAAACGCGCGTTCGCCTGCCTTCCGGCGAAATCCGCTGGCGGCTGTTTTCTTCCGCCCCGCGCCGTTTGCCCAACGGCCACCTCGTCTGGGACGGCATCGAACTGGACATCACCGAGCGCAAGCAGGCCGAGGAAGCCTTGAAGCGCTCCGAGGCCAAATACCGCCAGTTGTACGAGGCCATGCGCGACCCTTTCGCCACGACGGATCTGAAAGGCCGGCTGCTGGAATGCAATCCGGCCTTCCTGAACCTGCTCGGCTACGAACGCGACGAGCTGCTGGGCCGGAACTTCCGCGACGTCACGCCCAGCAAATGGCACGCCCGCGAAAAACGCATCGTCGTCGAGCAGGTGCGGAAACGCGGCTATTCCTCCGTCTACGAAAAGGAATACGTCCGCAAGGATGGCACGGTCGTGCCGGTCGAATTGCGCACCATGCTGGTCTGCGACGACGCCGGCCGCCCGGTGGGCCTGTCCGCCGTCGTTCGCGACGTGTCCGAACGCAAGCAAGCGGAGCAGGCTCTTCGGCAGGCGCACGACGAACTGGAACAGCGGGTGCGCGCGCGCACGGCGGAACTGGAGAAATCCCGCGCCGCGCTGGCCCGCAGCGAAGAGCAGTTCCGACAGATGGCCAACAGCATCGAAGAGGCGTTCTGGCTCATCGACGCCCGGACCTGGAAGATCCTGTACGTCAGTCCCGCCTTCGACCGGATTTGGAACCGGCCCGCCCGAACGCGGGAAAGACACATCGCCGATTGGCTTGCCGCCATTCATCCCGAAGATCGCGAGCGGGTCGCCAAGGCCTTTGCGCAGGGAATGAACACCGGCATCCCGGGCATGATCACCTACCGCCTGATCTGCGCCGACGGCTCGATCCGCTGGATCGAATCCTCCGGTTCCATGATCCGCGATCGCGCAGGCAAACCGCTCCGCGCCGCGGGTGTGGTGCGGGACGTCACCGAACGCCACAAGCTCGAAGCGGAAATCCTAAACGCCGGCGAGGCCGAGCGGCAGCGCCTCGGCCGCGACCTGCACGACAGCCTGGGCCAGTCGCTCACCGGCATCGGCTATCTTGCCGAAGCCGTGCGCGAATCCCTCGCCCGCCGGCACCAGCCCGAAGCCGCAGAGCTGCAAAAGCTGAGCGGCTTGATCGGCCAGACCGCCGACGAGGCGCACGCCCTCGCCCAAGGATTGCTGCTGGCGGACCTGAAGCGCGGCGGCCTGGGCTCCGCCCTGCAGGAGCTGGCCTACCGCACGCAGGAACTGTTCGGCGCCGCCTGCCGCTATGCCGGTCCCGCCGCCGTGCCGCTGGCCGATGCCGCGGCCGCCGGCCAACTCTATCGCATCGCCCAGGAGGCCGCCGCCAACGCCGCCAAGCACAGCCGGGCGAACACCATCGTAATCCGGCTGACGAACACCCCCGCCGGCCTGCATCTGGCCGTGCGCGACGATGGCCGGGGACTGGCCACAACAAAATCCAGAAACGGCGGCCTGGGCTTGGACATCATGCGCTATCGCGCCGGACTCATCGGCGCCGCATTGTGGATCGACAGCACGCGGAATCGCGGCACGACGGTCCATTGCCTCGTGCCGCTCTCCGCCTCCCGAAGGAGACCCAAACGTGAAAACCAAACTCGCCCCTAATCGTTCTCCGCGACGCAAGGTCCTGATCGTCGACGACCATCCGCTGCTGCGCGACGGCCTCGCCAAGATCATCAACCAGCAGCCCGATCTCGCCGTTTGCGGCGAGGCCGCGAACGCGCGCGCAGGACTGGCCGCCGCCGCCAAACTCCGCCCCGACGTCGCCATCGTGGATGTGAGCCTGGAAGAAGGCAGCGGATTGGATCTCATCAAGGACATCCATGCCCGGGATCCGGCACTTCCCATGCTCGTGCTGTCCATGCACCCCGAACATCTCTACGCCGAACGCGCCATCCGCGCCGGGGCGCGGGGCTATCTCATGAAGCGCGAACCCGTCGAGCGCGTGTTGGCCGCCCTGCGCAAGGTGCTGGCCGGCCAAATGGCCGTCAGCGACGACATCGTGAGCCGCTTGCTGTCCGGCGCCAACAGCCGTGCCAAGCGCGAAGCGCAAATCGATCTCGCCGAACTGCTCAGCGATCGCGAGCTCGACGTCTTCCGCGCCCTCGGCCAAGGCCTCGGCACGCGGCAAATCGCCGCCAAACTCCGTTTGGCCGTCAGCACCATCGAAACCCACCGGGCCAACATCAAGTTGAAGCTCGGCGTGACCCGCGCCACGGAGCTGGTCGCCCGCGCCGCCCGGTTCGTCGCCAGCGATTAAGCTGGCCCGCGCCTTCGCCCCATCCCGTTTTCCGCTACCCCACATTCAGGGTTTCCATGATGTCAAGGCCTTGCGCGGACATGGTATCTCTCTGGACAGCATGAGAGAAACACGATTCTAACAATAAGCTCGAGGAACGATCGCAAGCGCATCATGAAATATGGAAAATCCATTGCCAGCGCCATCCATTGGGCGTCCGTGCTGGGCAAGATTCCGATCGACGTCGCCGAACAAATCCAAGGCAGCCTGGCGCACTTCAAGGAGGATACGGCGTTGTTCGACTCCCCCGGCTTGCACGGACCGCCCAAGCGCGCGGAATTGGTCATCAAGCTGGGCTATTGGCTGGCCGTCGGCCAGCTTTCGGAGAAAGAATTCCGCTGCTGGGTCGATTGCATCCCCGACGAAAGCAACGTCGATTGGGACGTCGATTTGCTTCCCGCCGCGGCGGGCGTGCCTTTCCCCTACACCTTGAAAATGGGCCCGCTGGCCGCCAATCCGGAAGCATGCCTGGTGCAGGCGCATCCCCACGTCCCGAACCTCGATTTGTTGTCATCCGAGGGCGCCTGAGTAGGCATCATGGAACCAGCCGCGCAACGGCCGCAACCGACCGCCTATCAACCGGGCATGCCCGATCGCCGCCGGGGAAAACCCGACGCCTGGTCGGTGGTGTTCCGCCTGCTGACGTTGTTGGTCTACCCCCTGCTCGTCGTTTTCCTGTTCATATTCTTCGGCGTGGCGAGCCAAGACCACAGTCGCGCCATGGCCATGCAGTTCGGCCGTTCCGACGGCGCCGCTCCCGTCAGCCATGCCGATTTGTTCACGGTTTTGCCGCTGCTGCTCGCCGGCTTGCTGATCGGAGCCGCGGGACTCGTTCTGAGCCGCAAGCGGGCCCGCCGGCGCTGGGACTACAACGGCCAGACCCAGTTGGCGCTCGTGCTCCTGTCCGCGGGCGGGCTGGCCGTGTTCTTCATTCTCCGCTAGCCGGGAGCCCCGCATGTTGACGACGAAAACCGAAAATCGCGATGGCGTCCAGCTGGTGCACCTGGCGGGCGCGCTGGACGCCGCGGCGCAGGCCGATTTTCGGGAACAGCTCGGCGTCTGGGCGCAGCCCGCCGGCGCCCGCATCGTGCTGGATTGCGCGGAACTGGCCTATGCGAGCAGCGAAGGCCTCGCCTTGCTGGTCCAAGGGCCGCCGGGACATCCGCGCTTTTTCGGCGTCGCCGGCCTCAACCGGCGCATTTCCGGCACCATCGAGCTGCTCGGCATGGACAAGCGGCTGAATCGGTTCGCGAGCGTCGAACAAGCGCTCGCGGCGGCGGCCTCGTGACGCGTCCCGCCCGGCGGAAGCTCAATCCTTCCAGCCCGTGCCTTGGCACTTGAAGCATTCGGCGTAGTACGGATCCGTTCCGTCGTGGCACACGATCTTGCCGGTGCCGCCGCATTCCTTGCACTTCCGGGGCCGAAAACACCACAGCACGGCCCCCGCCACGGCCACCACCAGCACGCAGAAGATCGAATACGGATTCATGCGCCGACTATGCCTGCGCCGCGCGGATTCGTCCATCCCGGAGTCGCCGTTCCCCGAAAATGACTGCGGCGAGCGGCGCCGCATGGCATACTGCCCCGCCATGAACGTTTCCCTGCTTCTCGCCCATCCGCAGCCCGGCAGTTTCAACCACGCCATCGCCCAGGTGGCGCGGGAAGAACTCGCCGCCGCCGGCCACCGCGTCGCGTTCCACGATCTCTGCGCCGAACGCTTCGAGGCCCTGTTGCCGCCCGGCGAAAGCGCCCGCGACGCCCGCCTGCCGCCCGCCATCGCCGCCCATTGCGCCGAAATCGCGGCGGCGGACGGCATCGTGATCGTCCATCCCAACTGGTGGGGCCAGCCGCCGGCGATCCTCAAGGGCTGGGTGGACCGCGTGATCCGCCCCGGCGTCGCCTACGAATTCCTGGCCGGCGATTCCGGCGAAGGCGTGCCGCGCGGCCTCCTGAAAGCCCGCGCCGCCGTCGTGTTCAACACCTCCAACACCGCGCCGGAACGCGAACGCGCCGTTTTCGGCGATCCGCTCGAAACCCTTTGGCGCAACTGCATCTTCGGCTTGTGCGGCGTGACGGATTTCCACCGCCGCACCTTCGGCGTCGTGGTCGTCAGCACGGCGGAACAGCGCCGCGCATGGCTCGCGGAAGTCCGCCGCACCGTCGCCCGGGTTTTTGCCGAAAATTAGTGCGTTCCCCATGCGGGCGGCGTAGGCTTCCCCATGGAGGCGGAAACGCATGCAACTGAAGCGGGGTTGGATTCTGTTTGCGATTCTGATGCTGGCGGCCGGCGCCGCGCGCGGCCTCGACGCCTGGCCCGCCGAAACCAACGTCGCCGCCGCGCGCCTGACGGACGTCGATGCCGGCCTGAACGTCGCCAATTGGAGCGGCGCCTGTTGGAATCCGGACACGCGCACGCTCTGGCTGGCCTGCAACAGCGGCTATTTCTGGGCGCTGGTCGAAAACGGCGCCGGCGGTTTCCGCGTGGCCACCAACGCCGCGGGCGCAAAGGCCAAGTGGTCGCCCGGCGGCGATTTCGAAGGCATCTGCCAGACCGCCGCCGAGTCCAACCGCGTCTACGTCATGGATGAAAACGGCTACATCCGCGAGTACGACGTCTCCAACTACGCCGTCACCAACGCCACCCGCGTCTGGAACGTCACCTCCCACTGCCCCGAAGTCGGCGGCTCGTCCGGCGGCGAAGGCATCGCCTTCGTGCCGGACGACTATCTCCGCCGCCAGCATTTCTGCGATTCCAACGGCGTCGCCTACGTCAGCACCAACGGCCTGGGCGGCCTGATGTTCGTCGGCTACCAGTACGACGGCTTCGTCTACGCACTCGACCTCAACCGCACGACCAGCACCTACCGCCTCGTCGGCCGCTACAAAACGGGGCGCGCCGAAACCGCCGACCTGCACTTCGACCGCCGCACCGGCAAGCTCTACGTCTGGCACAACCCGGCCAACGTCAATTATCTGGAAGTCGTCGAACTCGGTTCCTATCTGGACGGCGCGGACCGGCGCCTGCGCCCGCTGGCCGAATATGCCGGCCCGCGCAACGGCAATCTCGAGGGCTTCACCGTCGCGCCCGCCGCCGCCACCAACGACGCCGGGGGGTGCATCGTCACCGACGACGACGACCTGAACCAGGAAGCCGTCATGTGGTATCGCCAGTTCCAGCCCGCCGACGACGTCGATGCCGACGACTTGTCCGACGCCGTGGAACTTTGGCATTTCGGGTCCGTCACCCAGACCGTCGGCTCCGCCGACGGCGATGGCGACGGATTTTCCAACGCGCAGGAAATCCGGGCCGGCACCGATCCAACCAACGAGACGTCCCGATTGGTTCAATACGCTCCCCGCGACGATGCCGTCCAACTGGTGCTGACGTGGCAGAGCGCCACCGGCCGCACGTACCAAATCCAAGCCACCGCCGATCTCGCCGCCGGTTTCACCAACGTGGTCGCGGCCGCGATCCCGGCTGGCGCCTCGGCCAGCGTCGTCACCGTCGACGTTTCGTCCGTCGCCGGCCCCGCCTATTATCGCATCGCCGTCGAACCCTGACGCCGCGCGTCCGCCGCCTCACTTTTGGTCGTCGCGCTGGTAGACGGGTTGCCCGTTTTCATCGACGCCATAGACCGGCAAGCCGCGCGGATCATGGCCGATGAGATGATCTTCGCGCGCCTGTTCGGCGCGCTGGCGGCTGAATTCGTCGGGATCGGAACTGGAATTTCCGCACCCGGCGCCCCACGTCGCGCAGGCGACGCCAAGCGCCACCAACCCGCCCCTTGTCCAGATGGTTTTCATCGTTTGCACCCGTCTCGCCGCCCATTACGCCCCGCCGCGCGGCGGCTGGCAAGCGCGAATTCGCGCGGCCCGCCCTTTCCGGCTTTCCAAGCCGCCTGCCAAGCGGTAGAACCGTTTCCCGTCAATCAGGAGCCTCCCGTGAATCCGAAACAACGAATCGAAACCCGCTGCGTGCAGGCCGGCTGGCAGCCCAAGAACGGCGAACCCCGCGTGTTGCCGATCTTCCAAAGCACCACCTTCAAGTACGATTCCGCCGACTATCTGGGCAAGCTCTTCGACCTCGAGGCGCCCGGCCACTTCTACACGCGCCTGAGCAACCCCACCCTCGAGTGCGTCGAGAACAAGATTGCCGCCCTCGAAGGTGGCGTCGGCGCCCTGCTCACGTCTTCCGGCCAGGCGGCCTCGCTTTTCGCCATCCTCAACCTGTGCAAGGCCGGCGACCACGTCGTCAGCACCGTCGCCATCTACGGCGGCACGTTCAATCTTTTCGCCGTCACGCTCCGGCGCTTCGGCATCGAATTCACCTTCGTGAATCAAAACGACGCGGCGGACAAAATCGCCGCCGCGTTCCGGCCCAACACCAAGGCGTTCTTCGCCGAAACCGTCACCAATCCCTCCCTCGAGATCGCCGACCTCGAAAAGCTCGCGGCGATCGCCCATGGCCAAGGCGTGCCCTTCATCGTGGACAACACCTTCCCCACGCCGATCCTGTGCCGGCCCATCGAGTGGGGCGCCGACGTCGTCACCCACTCCACGACCAAGTACATGGACGGCCATGCGCAAACCGTCGGGGGCGTCGTCGTCGATGCCGGCACCTTCGCCTGGACCAACGGCAAGTTTCCGGAATTCTGCGAACCCGATCCGTCCTATCACGGCATTTCCTACGCGAAGCGGTTCGGCGCCGCCGCCTTCATCGTGAAGGCGCGCGTCCAGCTCCAGCGGGACATCGGCGCCCAGCAGAGCCCCTTCGCCGCCTACGTCGTCAATCTCGGCCTCGAAACCCTGCACCTGCGCATGCCGCGCCATTGCAGCAACGCGCTGGCCGTCGCGCGGCATCTGGAAAAGCATCCGGCCATCGCCTGGGTGAATTATCCCGGCTTGGAAAGCAACCCCTACCATCCGCTCGCGCAGAAATACCTGCCCGACGGCGTCGGCGGCGTCGTGTCGTTCGGCATTCGCGGCGGCCGCGAAGCCGCCACGCGCTTCATGGACGGCCTCCAGCTCGCGGCCATCGTCACGCACGTCGCCGACGCGCGCACCTGCGTCCTGCATCCCGCCAGCACCACCCACCGCCAGCTTTCCGACGACCAGCTCCGCGCGGCCGGCATTTCCGCCGACCTCGTGCGCCTTTCCGTCGGCATCGAGCACGTCGACGACATTCTCGCCGACCTCGATCAGGCGCTGGCGGCGTTGTAGGCTTGTTCGATCTTTCGCCGTTAATCGGCGCATTCGATTCCTCTCCATTGGATTAAGGATATATTTCGCCGTTTTTTCACGGCCACCTTTTTATAAAAAGGTGGCCGTCGAAATTCCTCCGGAATTCTCCCTGGGATGGCGGCGGCGGTCGCCCAAACGCTCCGTTCTTTCGGCGCCGGCGAACACGTGGTAGTTTTCCACGCCATGGAAAAAACTTTTCCACAGCGTGGAAAACCCGCGCCCCGCGCCGACTTGTTGCCGCTGCTGCGCGCCGCCGGCGACGACTTGGCCGCGCTGTATGCCCGCGCCGATGTCGTCCGCCGCGAACGCTGCGGCGATGCCGTCCCCATCCGCGCAATCATCGAGTTTTCCAACTTCTGCGCCAACGACTGCCTCTACTGCGGCATCCGTGCCTCCAATCCCGGCCCCACGCGCTACCGGATGTCGCCCGACGAAATCCTCGCGTCCGTGCGCCCCATCGCCGCCGCCGGCGTCGCGGGGACCGTCGTGCTGCAAGCCGGCGAAACGCCCGGCTACGCCGACGATGAAATCGCCGCGCTCCTGCGCCGCATCAAAAAAGAAGTACCCGGCCTGGCCATCACGCTCTCCGTCGGCAACCGCCCGCGCGACGTCTACGCCCGCTGGCGCGACGCCGGCATGGATCGCTATTTGCTGCGCTTCGAAACCTCCGACGCCGCGCTGTTCGCCCGCCTGCATCCCGATTGCACCCTCGCCGCGCGCCTGCAATGCCTGCGCGACCTGAAGTCGCTCGGCGTCCAGACCGGCGGCGGCTTCATGATCGGTCTGCCCGGCGAAACCCTCGACGTCCTCGCCGACAACGTCTGGCTCTGCCGCGAATTCGATTTCGACATGATCGGCATCGGCCCCTACGTTCCCCATCCCGACACGCCGCTCGGTGACCAACCCAACGCCTATGCGGACGATCCCGAGACGTTCTTCCGCGCCATCGCGGTCCTGCGCCTCGCAAATCCCGACGCCCATATCCCCGCCACCACCGCCTTCGACGCCGTCTTTCCCAACGGCCGCGATCTCGCCCTCCAGCGCGGCGCCAACGTCTTCATGCCCAACGCGACGCCCGGCCGGCTGCGCAAGAACTACCAGCTCTATCCCGGCAAGCCGTGCATCGACGAAGACGCCTCCGATTGCACGCTCTGCGTCCAAGCCCGCCTGCGCGCCCTCGGACGCCCCATCGCCCAAGGCCCTTCCCATTCCCTCAAAAAGCCCTCCACTGGATGATTGGATGTTGAAATCCGCCGATTCCCGACGCCCCCCCCTGAAATCCGACCTCTGAACTCTGCTCCATCCCCATGCCCGAATTGCCCGAAGTCGAAACCGTCGTGCGCGACCTGCGCGCCGCCCGCTTGATCGGCCGGCGCATCGTCCGCGCCCACGTTTTCTGGAACAAAACCGTGGCCGCGCCCGATCCCGCGCGGTTCGCGCGCGAAATCCGCGGCCGAAAAATCCTCGCCTTGTCGCGCCGGGGCAAATTCATCGCCGCCGCGCTCTCCGGCGGCCGCACCTTGCTCGTCCATCTGCGCATGAGCGGCCATGTGGACGTCGCGCCCGCCGGTTCCCGTCCGCGGCGCCACGACCGCGACGTCTGGACGCTCGACGTCGGCTGCCAGCTCCGCTGCGAGGATACCCGCAAGTTCGGCCGGGTCTGGCTCGTGGACGATCCCGCGCAGGTGCTCGGCGAACTCGGTCCCGAACCGCTGGCGATTTCCCCGGCCGCGTTCGCCGCCGGTCTCGCCGCCCGCGCGCGGCTGCTCAAGCCCCTGCTGCTCGACCAGACCTTCCTCGCCGGCGTCGGCAACATCTACTCCGACGAAGCCCTCTGGGCCGCGCGCCTGCATCCCCGGCGCCGCGCGGACGCGCTGTCGTCCGCGCAGGCCGCGGCGTTGCTGCGGGCGATCCAAGCCGTCCTGCGCAAGGGCATCCGCAACCTCGGCACGACGTTCGGCGCGGGCAAAACCCATTTCGTCCTGCCCCGCGGCGAGCGCGGCCGGAACCAGGACCATCTGAGCGCCTACG
>CAYTEK010000028.1:0-19013 GCA_964436715.1 uncultured Verrucomicrobiota bacterium
GGACGTTGGCCGACGCGGCGGTCGATGCGGACGTCGTGTGGATGTCGAACGTGGATGAATTGGGCGCGGGCACGGATCCGCAGGACGCGGACACGGACGACGACGCGCTGGAAGATGGCGACGAGCTCGCCGCCGGCACGGATCCGCTGGCGGCAGACAGCGACAGCGACGGGTTGCCGGACGGATGGGAGGTGACTTATGCCTTCGATCCGCTGTCCGACGGCGGGACGAATCACGCATTGGTGGCGCGGTGGACGTTCGACGAAGGCGCGGGCACGACGGCGTCGAATTGGGCATCGACGAACTGGCCGGGGACGCTGAGAAATGGGGCGGCGTCGAACTGGGTCGCGGGGCGGGCGTGCGGCGCCTTGTGGTTCGACGGAACAAACGATTACGTGGCGGTCGGCCAGGCGACGGCGGTGGTGACGGCCGCGCCCTTCACGGTGGCCGCGACGGTGTGGGAACCCGGCGGGGGGACGGGGCTGTATCCGACGGTGATTTCGGACGGAACGCTGCTGGCGGGGAGCCGGTGGCCGGGATTCCTGCTGCGCCGGGAGCGGTCGAGCGACCGGCTGACGGGCTACGCGGGCGACACGAACGCGGCGATCGGCGGGGTGGCGGCGACGAACTGGAGCGCGGGCGCGACGGGGCGCTGGGTGGACGTGGCGCTGGCGCACGACGGGACGGCGGCGCGGCTGTACGTGGACGGGCGGGCGGTGGCGGCGGCGACCAATGGATTCGCGGCGCAACGGCAATCGGAGTTGTGGATCGGCCGCGGACACGTGAACGCGGACATCGCGTTCTGGCGCGGCGCGCTCGACGACGTGCGCATCTACCGGGCTGCGCTGGGGACCAACGAACTGGCCGAGGTCAACGACTGGATCGGCGATGCGGACGTCGATGGCTTGAGCAACGGCGCCGAATGGGAACTGGGCACCGATCCGCGCGACGCGGATTCGCCTTGATCGTTCGCGCGCCGGGAACGGCGAGGCGGGGCGCAGACTTGCGACTCAGCGCCGGTCGTGATATTCGGGAGAGATGATCGAATTCCGGCAGGTGAGCAAGCGGTATGGCGGCCAAGTGGTTCTGGATCGCGTGGATTTTCGCCTGCTGGCCGGCGAACGCACGGGCATCGTGGGGCCCAACGGCGCGGGCAAATCCACGATTTTCGAATTGATCGTCGGCGAGTGCGACGTCGATGCGGGAACGATCGAACGGGCGAAGGACGTGCGCATCGGGCATCTGCGGCAGCAGCTTGCGCCCGGCGCGGAGGCGACGCCGATCCAAGCCTACGTCGAGCAGGCGGCGCCGGATCTGGAAACGATCCGCGCGGAGATCCACCACATCGAGGCGCGGCTGGCGACGGGCGAGGACGGCGAGGCGCGGCTGCTGTTGCGGCGGCTGGGCGATCTGCAGACGCTATTCGAAGCGCAGGGCGGGTACGATCTGCACGCGCGGGCGGCGGCGGCGCTGACGGGGCTCGGCTTCCGCGTGGCGGACCTGCAGCGGCCGCTCGGCGAGTTTTCCGGTGGCTGGCAGATGCGGGCCGAACTGGCGCGGGCGTTGATCGCGGAACCGGATTTGCTGTTGCTGGACGAACCCAGCAATTACCTGGATTTGCCCGCCGTGGAATGGTTGCGGCGCCGGCTGGAGGGCTTCCGCGGCACGCTGGCGATGATTTCGCACGATCGCTATTTGCTGGAAAGCCTCTGCGAAATCACCATCGAGGTGGCGGGCGGGCGGGTGACGCGCTATCCGGGAAAATATTCCTGGTACGCGCTCGAGCGCGAGAAGCGGCGGGAGGTGTCGCTGGCGCGGCAAGCGAACGAGGACCGCAAGCGGGAGCAGATCGAACGGTTCGTGGAGCGGTTCCGCGCCAAGAACACGCTGGCGACGCGCGTGCAGAGCAAGATCAAGATGCTGGAGAAGATGGAACGCACCGAGGTCGTCGAAGTGGCGCGGGGGCGCAGCCAGTTCCGGCTGGCGCCGCCGCCGCATTGCGGCCAGGAAGTGCTGCGCTGCGAAGGAACGGGATTCGCCTACGAAGCGGGAAAGTGGATTTTCCGCGACGTGGACCTGGCGGTGCAGAAAGGCGAGAAGCTGGCCGTGGTCGGCCCCAACGGCGCCGGCAAGACGACGCTGCTGCGGGTGTTGGCGGGCCAACTGGTGCCGCTCGCAGGCAAGCGGACCGCCGGACACATGGTGGTGCCGGGCTACCAGAGCCAGGAAACGGCCGACACGATGGACCGGACGCGCAACTGCCTCGAAACGCTGAAGGCCATGGCGCCCGACGCGAATGAAACGGAAATTCGCACCCTGCTGGGCGGCTTTGGGTTTTCCGGCGCGGCGGCGGAAAAGCGCGTGGAGGTGCTTTCGGGCGGCGAGCGCATCCGGTTGGCGTTCGCGCGGGTCCTGATCCGCCCGCCGAATTTGCTGCTGCTGGACGAACCGACGACGCATTTGGACGTGGAAAGCCGCGAGGCGCTGCAAGCCGCTCTCGCGGCCTATGGCGGCACGGTCGTGCTCGTGTCGCACGACGTGGAGTGCGTGCGGGCCGTGGCCCAAGGCATCGTGGCGGTGGCACCCGACGGGGGCGGCGTGCGGCGTTTCGCCGGCGGCTACGACTACTACCGCGAAAAAATCTCCCAAGAGGCGGGGGAGGCTTTTCCGGCTGCGGACAAACCGATGGACGAAGCCAAGGCCGCCCGGGTCGAAGCCCTGCGCGACCGCAAGGCGCTGAAAGCGGACTTGCGCCGCGCGGAAAAAGAAGTTGCGGCGCTGGAAGCGGAAATCGCCCGGGCGGAAGAAGATCAAGCCGCGTTGCACGAGCGCCTGGCGGCGCCGGAAACTTCGCTGGAAGATCGCGCTTCGGCTGGGCGGCGACTCAAGGAAATCGAAGACGCCTTGGCGGCCAAGTTGGCCGCCTGGGAAAGCGCCGGCAACCGGCGCGACCGCTTGTCCGCGTTGGTTTGAATTCCCGGCGAGGCTGAAGAAAACATGAAGTGGCATCGGACGAAATGTTACGATTGCGTTTGATTTCGGGCCGCCCGTGGCTCATCTTTGTCTGGTGAACAAGAAAAGTGTTGTTTGCCTTCTCGGGCTGGGTCTCGCGCTGTGGGGGATGGCGACCCCGGCGACCGCCGTATCGGTTCGCATCGCGACGTGGAACGTGCTGCACGGCGTGGATACGGAACACGACCATGCCACCAACCTGAACGACGACTTTTCCGCCGTGACGGCCATCGTGGCGCGCGTGCAGCCGGACATCATCTGCTTCCAGGAAGAGACGAGCACGGACAAGGCGGACTGGCTGGCCGCGGGCGCCGCGCTGGGTTATCCGTACTACGTGATTCCGACGAACGGCGGTTTCTTTTCCGGCGGCCTCCTGCCGGCCGTGTGGAGCAAATATCCCCTCACGAACGCGGTCCAGATCAAGGAAAACTACGTCGATGCCGGCGCCCAGATGTTCACCCGCTGGCCGCTGCACGTGGAAGTCCAGGTGCCCGGCGCGCTGCAGCCGTTCCATGTGTTCGTGGTGCACAACAAATCGAGCACGCTGGACACGGAGAGCCGCCTGTGGCGGGCCTTGGAAATCTACCGGACGGCCAATTGGATCACCAACTGGATGGCCAATTACCCGCTGGATTCGGAATTCGCGATCATGGGCGACTGGAACGACTCGATCGAAGGCAGCGTGGGGCTGGGCCAGACCGAAACCTTCGCCTGGAGCTACTACACCAACCACCAGCCCGACATGGGCAACACCACCTACGACTTCATCGCCGGTTCCGACGTTCCCTGGACGACGAATTCCGGTTGGACGTTGCCGTACAAGCTGTATCCCGTCGAACGCCTGACCAACGCGGGGCTGACCGAAGTGGCGGCGGCCCACACCGGCGGCACGAACACCTGGACGCACGACAACCATCCTCCGGCCGACACCAACGGCTACCGGCTGGACTACATTCTGTTCAGCGACGAGATCGTGAACAACGCCTACGGGCCGCCGGCGGGCGAGGTGTATTCCTCGCGCGGGGATTATCTCAGCGGCGGGGCGGGCCTGACGAAGTACGGATCGCCGCTGGCGACCAACCTCAGTCCCCTGGCTTCGGATCACCGCATGGTGTTCGCCGACTTCAATCTGATCGACGAAGTGGGCGGCATCACGCCGGTGGGCATCATCAGCGAGCTCGTGGATCATCCGACCTCGACCAACGGCAACTACGTCGAAATCTGCAACACCGGCATCGGCACGCTGGATTTGTCGGTCTACAAGGTGGCGCTCTATTTCGACAAGAGCCGCACGGCGGCCACGAACGTTTCGCTCAGCGGCAGCCTGGATTCGGGCCAGGTGTATACGCTGGCGACGTCGACGAACTACTTCTCGCAGATCTACGCCGGGAAAGCGGCGAACAAGCAGAGCCCGCTGATCGGCCAACTCAACGGCAACGACGTGGTGGTTCTGCTGCGGTCCAACAAGACGTCGGACATCTACGGCAAGATCCGGTCGGACCCGATCGGCTGGGGCTATACCAACTCGACCGCGGTGCGCAAGCAGGGCATCAGCGATCCGCTGACCGTCTGGACCAATTCCGAGTGGACCATCGCGGCGGGGACCAACGTCGCCACGCCGGGCGTCCACGCCTCCATGCCGGAGGCGGCGGTTTCCGTGGCCGGCGTCGGGCTCGACCCCTTCGCGCCCAAGGCGACGAACGCCTTCGCCGTCAAGGCCAGCTTCTTCCGCAACCGGGCGGCGACGGGCCTGACGGCGCGTGCGCGGTTCCGCATTTCCGGCGGCAACTGGATCACCAACGCCATGACCAATTCCAGCGGCTACGTCTGGCAGACGGCGCCGATGGACGTCGCGAAGAACGGCGGCGACGTGATGGAATACTGCGTCGAGATTTCGTTCTGCGACGCCAACTACGGGACGGCGAGCACGAACAGCCCGAAGGTCTCGACGACCAACGTCTACACGTTCCCGGCGGGGACGGGGACGACCGTGCGCCTCGTGCCGCTCTTCAACGAAGTGCAGGCGAACGGGGAGGGGACGGACAGCAACGAATTCGTCGAGCTGGTCGCGCCGGCGGGAACCAATCTGGTCGGCTACTTCATGAAACAGTTCAACGGCGCGACGAACATCGACGGCGCCTTGTGGACTTATACCTTCCCCTCTTTCGTCGTGCCGGACGACGGCATCCTCGACTTCGGCAGCAACCATCTCGGCTTGGTCGTGGTCGGCCAGAATTCCAACAACGTCGCCAACACGGACCTGCTGCTCGGCCAGACGCTGAACAACGGGCCCCACGCCCTGATCCTGTACGATCCGGCCACCAACATCGTGGACGCGGTGGTTTGGCTGGCCGCCACGAACGACGCGTTCGACGTCGACGTGGACGATCCCGGATCGGTTTCCCGCCTCGTGCCCAGCGGCAGTCCCAGCTATCTGCACGTCGTCGGCGTCGACCAACCCACCGACTTCTGCCCGCAGGCGCCCAACAACATCCTCATGGCCGCCGGAACGTGGTACAGCGCCGCGGCGACGCCGGGGGTGCTGAACGCCCAGCAGACCAACGCCGGCCTGTTCGTCGCGCGCCTGGATCTCGACCAGGACGGCGTGCTGGACGACGAAGACAATTGCGCCAGCTACAATCCCACCCAGTTCGACACCGACGGCGACGGGCAGGGCGACGAATGCGACGACGACCTCGACGGCGACGGCATCCTGAACGCGGCGGACAACTGTCCCTACGATGCCAACGCCAATCAGGCGGACGTCGACTACGACGGCCTGGGCGACGCCTGCGACGACGACCTCGACGGCGACGGGATCAGCAACGAAGACGACGCCGATCCCTACACGCCCACCACGCAGATTTTCAATTTCGAATGGCCGACCAACCTCGCCAAGGCCGTCTACACCAATCTGACGCCCGAATTGATCGCGAACCGTTATTGGGTGCTGTCCAACGCGGTGATCAGTTCGTCGGCGAGCGATTTGACCAACGATTTGAAATCCCTCCGGTTGCGCGCGCCCGGCGCCTTCGTCCTGCAGGGCACGCTGACCAACGGCATCGGCACGCTGTCGTTCAACTACGGGCGCTACGGCGCGGACGGCGGCATTGCGATCGCCGCGCAGTACAAGAAGGGCACCAACGACTGGACGACCATCGCGTCCGTCGGCACGGCGGGCCTCACCAACCTGACGGCGGCCAATGCCACGGTGAACGTCCTGGGCCCCGTGGAATTTCGCTTCGCGGCCACCGGCACGACGGATCTCCGGGCGAACGTGGACGACGTCGTGATCGCCGAATACACGCTGCCCGACGAACCGCTCGACGCCCTCTGCGCCCTCGTGGCGACGAACGAGGCGACCTACGACGGCTATCCGCATCCCAACGAATTCATCATCTATCCCGAAGGTCTCGACTATTCCGTGGAATATGCGCTGGCGTCCGTGCCGACGAATCCGGTGGGGGTGGGCACCTACACCGCCACGGTGACGATCCCCAGCACCAACCTCGTCACGGGCGGCACGTTCGTCTTCACCGATTCCGTGGTCATCGCGCAGGGCGCGGCGGCCTGCACGCTGGACGCGCCGGTGGCCACCGCGTTCGACGGCCAGCGGCACACGAACGCGTTCTCGGTCACGCCGGGCATGGCCTGGTCGGTGGCCTATTCCCCGACGAATCCGGTGGAACCGGGCACGTACGCCGCGACGGTCGCGGTGGTCAGCAACGCCAATGCGACGGGCGGCGTCTTCGTCTTCACGAACGCGGTGACCATCACCCAGGCGCTGGCAACCTGTTCCATGGGACCGACCGTCACGACCAACTACGACGGTGCGGTCCACAGCAACGTCTTCACGGTGACGACCGGCTTGGCCTGGTCGGTGAGCTATGCGCCGCAGCATCCGCCCGTGAACGCGGGCATCTACGGCGCGACGGTCGCCGTCGCCGGCGATGTCCACTACCTCGGCGGCACTTTCGATTTCCCCAATGCGGTGACGATTCTGTCCACCAACCAGGACGCGCGGACCGTGGCGACCAACGCGTTCATCATCAACTTCGAAAGTCCCTACGTGCCGGACTATGCGTCCTACGGGCCGCACACCAACGTCCTGTGCGCGACGAGCCCTTCCAACTGGTTCCTGCTCAACGCCACCCGGGGCAATCTGTCCAACGACGTGAAGAACGGCAGCTATTCGCTGCGCCTGGTCCACGTCGGCGCGGCGGCGACCACCAACGGCGTCCTGCAAAGCCTGAGACCGTTCGCCGGCATCCATTCCGTGGCGTTCAATTACGCGATGTACGGATCCGACTCCGCGGTCACGCTGGGGCTGCAGACCAGCGTCGATGGTCACACGTGGACGAGCCACACGAACCTGGTGGTCACCAACCAACTCGCGTTCGCGACCTATTCCAACACCCTGGCGTTGACGAAGGCGCGCTATCTGCGCTTCCAACTGGTGGGCGGCTCCGCCCAGCAGCGGCTGGATCTCGACGACGTCACGGTGATGCCCTACGACGCGTTGCCGGCGACCGTCGCGCTCGGCAGCCTGGCGCAGACGTACGACGCGCGTCCGAAGAGTGCCACGGCCACGACCGTGCCGGCGGGGCTGGCCGTGGCGTTCACCTACAACGGCGCGACGAACCAACCGGTCGCCACCGGCAGTTATACCGTCGTGGGCACCGTGGTCGCGCCGGAATACGCGGGCTCCGCCACGGGCACCTTGACCATCTCCGCGGGCGATTTTGCGCCCTGGTTCAACGCGCTGGGAGTGCAGACCGGCCTGGTCGGCATCGCGACCTCCTTCGTCGCGAGCGCCAACGGTTCGCCGGCCCCCGCGCTGGCGCTGCAAGGCACGACGGCTTCGTCGGGCTACAGCTTCACGCCGGCCACGGGGGTGCTGGCCTACGTGCCCCCGCAGGCGGATATGGGCGCTCGGACTTTCACCTTCACCGCCAGCAACACCCTCGGGATCGCGACGCAGACGGTGACCGTCGTCGTGAGCCAAGGCCCGCCCGCCGCGCCGGCTTCGCTCTGGGCCGCCGCGACGAACAACGCGGGTTTCACCGCCGCCTGGAGCGCCGTCGCCAACGCGACCGGCTACCGGCTCGACGTGGCCACGAGCGAATTGTTCGACGGCAGCGTGGCCGGCCAGTTCGCGCTGGCGTCCAACCCCGCCACCAACGCGACGCCGCCGACGGATTGGGCCTACAGCATCTCCGGATCGAGCAGCACCTACCTGATCTTGGGATATGCCACGAATTACGTCGTGTCTTCGGCGTTTTCCACCCTGGGCTACACCAACCTGACGATCGATTTCCGGGCGCGCACCTACGGCGGCACGACGAAATCGAACGTTGCGGTTTCTATTTCGACCAACGACGGCGCCACTTGGACGACGATCGCCACGGTGAATCCGCCGAGCGGCGCCACTTGGGCGGCGGCTTCGACGATCACCAACGTGGCGCAACTTGGCTTTGCCCAGACCCGGATCCGCTGGCAGGCGCCGGACGCCGGAGCCAACGTCGGCGTCGGCATCTCGAATCTGGTCGTGCAGGGCTGGAGCGTGGCGGCGGCGCCCGCGTACGTGCCGGGATATTCGAACCTGACGGTGGCGGGCACGAGTCAAATCATCGAGGGGCTGGCGGCCGGAGAAACGTACTTTTTCCGCGCCCGGGCGGTTTCCGCCGGCGGCACCGGTCCGAATTCCGCGACGGCTTTCGTGACGACCAAGACGGGCACCCCCCCGATGCTGGATCCCATCGATGCGCAGACGGCGACCGTGGCCGTGGACTTCGTCTGCACGGTCGCGGCCATGCCCACGGAAGCCGACCCGCTGACCTACGCCTGCACGAGCGCGGTGAGCGCGAGCGTCTGGTTGTTCGATACGAACAGCGGCTATTTCTACTTCCTGCCGGGCACCAACCAGATCGGCGCCAACGTCTTCGTCTTCACGGCGCAGGACAAGGACGGCGACAGTTCGCCGGCGGCCATGACCGTGAACGTCGGCACGACGCCGTTCCAAGACTGGCTGATGGAGCAGGGCGAGGATCCCGGCAGCTCGAATTATTCCACCAATGCCGACTACGACCACGACGGCATGACCACCTACGAGGAATATCTGGCCGACACCGATCCGGCGTTGTCCGGCAGTTGCCTGCGCGTGACAGGCACCTATGTCACAGCCAATGGCCTCTTGACCATGCAATTTCCGCAAAGCACGGGCCGCTACTACCAGCTGGAATACTGCACCAACCTCTTTGGGGACATCGCGTTGAGCAATTTGGGGTGGGGCGTTCCCGGACGGATCGTCACCAATGCCGCACATACCAATGGCATCTGGTATTGGGCCATTCGCTCGCGTTTGACGGCACCCTAGACGCATTTGGCGACAGATTGACCCGGTTCAGCGCATAAGCGCCGAATTAGTATTGTTAAGATTGTGTTTGCGCCGGGGCGCAATCGCGATACATTGGGTCTTTATGAAAATTCTTCGTGGACTATTGTGCACTTTTATCGGGATGGCGCTGTGGGGGGCGGTTTTACCGGCTGCAGGCGTCCAAGTGCGCATCGCGGACTTCAACGTGGCGTTCGGCATCGACACCGGCAGCGACGCGGGCACGACCAACGATGTCGACTACGTGGCGGTGTCGAACATCCTCCGGCGCGTGCAGCCGGACATCATCTGTTTCCAGGAGCTGTACGCGGACGAGGACATGCAGGCCTGGATAGCGCTGGCCGCCCAGCTGGGCTATCCTTATTATGCGATGTCGGCGGGCGGTTCGCTCGACAACTCGATGCGCACGGGCCTGTGGAGCAAGTATCCCATCACGGACACGGACTTGATCAAGGAAACCTATTACGATCCCACCGCCGTGGAAATCATGCGCTGGCCGATCGTGGCGAAAATCGAAGTGCCCGGCGCCCTGTATCCCTTCTACGTGTCTTCGACCCACAACAAGGCCGGCACGACGACCAAGTCCGCCCGCCTGCAGCGCGCCTTCGAAATGCGCCGCATCGTCCAGTATTTCGAGCGCCTCGTGGCGTCGAATCCGGTCGAAAACGTCCAGTACGCCATCATGGGCGATTTCAACGACGACATTTCGCTGACCCAGAACGACTCGTTCGATCTGGCCTACTACCAATCCGTCTATTCGAGCCTTGGCAATTCCACGGCTTCTTTCAACGACGGCAGCGACGTTCCTTGGAACACCAACGCCAACTGGACGCTGCCCTACAGCAAGTATCCGACCGCGCGGCTTTCCTACGCCAACATGGGCTGGATCAACCCGATCCATACCGGCACGAACCTGACGTGGACCCACTACTACGAAACCGAGAGCGGACGCTATCGCCTCGACTACATCCTGTTCAGCGATGAAATCATGAACAGCCCGTACGGTTCGCCGACGGGGGAAATCTACGACGCGGAATTCGACGGCGCGGGCGTCGGCCTTTACAAGCCGGGGCCGGTGCCGTCCGCCACCACCAGCTACGAGGCTTCGGACCACCGGATGTTGTTCGCCGATTTCCACCTGATCGACGCGGTGCCCGGCATCACGCCGGTCGGGATCATCGGCGAAGTGGTGGACCATTCCGCCACCAACGGCACGTACGTGGAAATCTGCAACTCCGGCAGTTCCGAATTGGATTTGACGGGCTACGAACTGGGCGTCTACCTGAACGGATCGACGAATCCGACCAAGATCGCGCTGAGCGGCACGATCGCGGGCGGCGGCACCCACGTCGTGGCGACGTCCACCAACGGCTTCCAGACCTACTGGGGTCTGACGCCGGACCAGACGGCGGCCATCGTCGGTTCGCTCAACGGCAACGACACCGTGGCGCTGATCAAGCCCAACGGATCCATCTCGGACATCTACGGCCAAATCGGCGCCGTGCCCGGCGGCTGGACGTTCACGGACAAGGCCGCGGCGCGCCTCGCGGGCGTGAGCGATCCGCTGTCCACGTGGGATTCGAACGAATGGACGATCGTTTCCTACACCAACGCCACGCCGGGCTGGCACCAGGCCCTGGCCGCCGCCGAGGCCTACGTCTCCGCCGGCCCTGCGCTGGATCCGGCGGCGCCCAAGGCGACGAACACGTTCGCCATCTCGGTCGGCATTACGCCGAACATGCTGGCCTCGAACCTCGCCGTGACGGGCATGTTTCGCGTGGCGGGCGGCAGTTGGATCGGCGCCGCCATGACCAACCAAGGTGCGACCTGGCACACGCCCGCGCTGAACGTTTCGAAGTCGCAAGGCGATGTGCTGGACTACTACGTGCGCTTCTCGTTCCAGGGGCCCGAAGGCGTGCACGCGAATTACTCCGCCACCAATGCCTACATGTTTCCGGTGCTGGGTTCTTCCACGAACCTCAATCCGATGTTCAACGAGGTGCAGTCCGACGGCAACAGCACCGACACCAACGAATTCGTCGAGATCATCGCGCCGGCCGGAATCAATTTGCAGGGGTGCCGCATCGAGCATCGCAACGGCGGCGAGACCACGGACGGGCCGGTGTGGACCTTCACTTTTCCGTCGTTCGTCGTCCCGGACGACGGCGTGCTGGCCGCCGGCGACGTGCCCCTGGGCTTCGCGGTCGTCAGCCAAAACTCGAACTACGTCGCCAACACCGACTTCCTCCTCCCGGGCGGCCTGCTCAATTCCGGCGACGGACTGATCCTGTACGACGCGCAGGGCAACGTCCTTGATGCGGTGGTGTGGCTGGGCGCCACCTACGACATCGGCGTGGACGATCCCGGCACGGTATCCCGGAACGTGCCGCCCGGCAGCAAGAACTATCTGCACGAAATCGGCACCGACTCCAGCACCGACACCTGCCCGCAGGCGCCCAACAACGTCCTGATGTCCACCGGCACGTGGTACAACGCCACGCTGTCGCCGGGCGCGATCAACGCGCAGCAGATCAGCGGCAGCATCGTCATGGCGCCAGGCGACTCCGATCTGGACGCGTTCCTCGACGACGTGGACAACTGCCCCGACACCTTCAATCCGACCCAGACCGACACGGACGGCGACGGCATCGGCGACCTCTGCGATCCGGACCTCGACGGCGACGGCGACCTGAACGCCAACGACAACTGCCCGTATGTGTCCAACGCGAATCAGGCGGACATCGACGGCGACGGCATCGGCGACGTCTGCGATCCGGATGCCGACGGCGACGGCATTCCGAACGAAGAGGATCCCCAGCCGTATTATTCCGGCAATCTCATGGTGGATTTCGAGGAGCCGGACTCGGTCCTCAAGGAAACCTATACCGACTATGCGCCCGTCGAAATCGAAGGCCGCGCGTGGGTGGCGTCCAACGCCGCGGTGCTGGCGACGAACGCCTACGATCGCATCGACGGCCTGCGTTGGGCCAAGCTGCGCGGCGCCGCCGGCGGCATCTACCTGCAGGGCGCGCTGACCAATGGCATCGGCGATCTCCGCTTCGCCTATTCCCAATTCGGAACCAGCAAAGGGCTGATCATCAAGCCGCAATACAACGCCGGCGCCGGCTGGGTGACCATTTCCACGGCGGATACGCTGAACGCCACGGCCCTGACCACCAACTCGGCGACGGTGAACGTTGTCGGACCGGTGGATTTCCGCATCGTTTGGACCAATTCCTCTTCCGGCGGCGGTACGCGATACGCGAATCTCGACAATATTTGGATCACGTCCTACACGCCGCCGGAAACCGGCCAGGCGGAATGTTCGCTGGATGCGGCCGTGGCCGCGGCGTTCAACGGCTCCGCCATCACCAACACCTTCACGACCGTGCCGGCGGGCTTGGCGTACACGGTGACCTACGCTCCGGCAAGTCCGGTGGAAATCGGCATCTACACCGCCACGGTCGCGATTCCGGACAGCGAATACCTGTTGGGCGGGACCTTTGTTTACACCAACTCCGTGATGATCACCCAAGGCGTGGCCACCTGCGAACTGGCCGCGCCGATCTCGACCGGCTACGACGGACTGGCGCACACCAACGTCTTCACCGTCACCACGGGCCTGGCCTGGTCGGTCAGCTATGCGCCGTCCACGCCGGTGAACCCGGGCACCTACGACGCCACGGTGACCGTGACGGGCGACGCCCACTATCAGGGCGGCACGTTCGTCTTCAGCAACGCCGTGACGATTTCGGAGGCGCAGGCCACTTGCACGCTGGATGCGCCGATCACGACGACCTACGACGGGGCGGTGCACACCAACGCGTTCACCGTGACCCCGGCGGGCCTGCCGTGGTCCGTCAGCTATTCGCCGGCTCTGCCGCTCGACGTCGGCGTGTACGACGCGACGGTCTGCGTGACCGGCAACGCCGAATACGTCGGCACCACCAACGTCTTTCCGTCCGCCGTGGTCGTCCAGCCCGCGGGCAGCGGCGGCGAGGCGGCCATCGGCGACCCCTTCACCATCGACTTCGACTGCAACGGCACGTCGACGGCGAGCTATGGGCCGCACACGAACACGTTGAACGCGGCCAATCCCAAGCAGTGGTTCCTCGACAACGCCTACAAGGGCAGCACCGCGACCGACGTCAGGAACTCGGGCTGCGGCACGACCAATTCGATCCGCCTGCGCTTCGTGAGCGCGGCGGCCACGAGCAACGGCGTGCTGCAGAGCCTGACGCCGTTCTCCAACGGCATCTATTCCGTGGCGTTCAAGTACGCGATGTTCAGTTCCGACACCGCCGGCACCGTGGCCCTGCAGACCAGCCCCGACGGCACGAATTGGACGACGTTCACCAACGTCGTGGCCAACGGCGTCCAGACGACGTTCGCTTCGTTCTCCAATACCCTGTCCCTGGCGGAATCCGCCTATCTGCGCTTGAAGATGGTGGACGGCACGGCCGGAAACCGCGTGAACGTCGACGACATCGTGGTGCTGCCCTATGCCGCGATGTCGCAAGCGAGCGTGACGCTGTCCAATCTTTCCCAGACCTACAATGGTTCCGCCAAGACCGCGACGGTGACGACCGATCCGGCCGGATTGGCCACGCTGGTTTCCTACAACGGATCCTATGCGGCGCCGTCCAACGCCGGCAGCTATGCCGTCGTCGCAACGGTGACGGCTTCGGGCTACGCCGGTTCCGCCACCGGCACGCTGACGATCGCCAAGGCCGCGGCCGGCGTGACCTTGGGCAATCTGAGCCAGACCTACGACGGCACGCCGCGCGCCGCGTCCGCGACCTGCGTGCCGGCGGTGGCCTATGTGTTGACCTACGACGGTTCCTCGAACGCGCCGACCGCGGCCGGCACTTGCGAAGTCGTGGCAACCGTGAGCGACGCCAACTATCAGGGCGGCGCCACCGGCACGCTGACCGTCGCCAAGGCGGAAGCCTCGGTGGTCTTCGACAGCCTGATGGCCGGCTACAACGGCACGGGCCGGTCCGCCACCATCTCGACCGAACCCGCCGGCTTGACCGTGAATCTGACCTACGATGGTTCCGCCGCGCTGCCCGTGGCCGTCGGCACCTATGAAGTGGTTGCCGCCGTCGACGAGGCCAACTACTCGGGCGGGGCAACCGACACCTTCACGATCGCCAAGGGAACCGCGGCGGTGACGCTGACGGGCCTGGCCCAGACCTATGACGGGACCCCGAAGAGCGCGGGCGCCGCTACGACGCCGGGCGGCTTGACGGTGAATTTGACCTACGACGGCTCCGCGACGGCCCCGACCGCGGCCGGCAGCTACGCCGTGACCGGCAACGTGGCCGACGCGAATTACGCGGGTTCCGCCACCGGCGTTCTGACGATCGTCAAGGCCGCCGCGACGGTCTCGTTGTCGGATCTCTATTATGTCTACGACGGCCATGCCAAGAGCGCGACGGTGACCACGGCCCCGGCCGGCTTGACCGCGACCGTCACCTACGACGGTTCGGGCACGTTGCCGGTCCAGACGGGGAGCTACGCGGTCGTTGCCACGATCGCGGAAGCCAACTACCAGGGCTCGGCGACCGGCACGCTGACTATCTCCGCGGAAGGGCAGGATCCTTTCTTGCTTTGGCTGCAGGAGCAGGCATTGGATCCCCAGGACAGCCGCTACGACGAGACGGCGGACGACGATGGCGACGGCATGACGACCTATCAGGAATACGTCGCCGACACGGCTCCGGACAGTTCCAACCAGGTGCTGCGGCTTTCCGGCACCTACGTGCGCGCCAGCGCCAGCAACGCGACGGGTCGCATGGTGTTCTCGTTCCCGGCCAGCACCGGCCGGTTCTACCAACTCGTCTATTCCACCGATCTGTTCCGGACCGTCGTCACCAGCAACCTGGGGTGGGGCGTGCCGGGCATGGTCGTCACCAACGCCTCGGAAGGCATCTGGTTCGGCGACGTGCGCGTGCGCCTGACGGCGCCTTAGGCGCGCCAGCCGCCCGGCTCGCGGCCGACGCGGGCCGGGCGCTTTTGCGGCCTCTTTGCCCCCGAAAGATCGCTTGACCGCCCCTCATAAAACGCTTCGACAAGCTGCGGGGACTGTGCCATATTTCCTCTCTTACGACAAAACCGTCGAGGAGAGTTCGACCTATGAAGTTTGAGAGAGCGTCTGGCGTTTTGCTGCACCCCACCTCGTTGCCGGGTCCCTATGGCATCGGCGAAATCGGTCCCGAGGCGCAGCGCTTCGCCGATTTCCTGCAGGCCACCGGCCAACATCTGTGGCAGATCCTGCCGCTGGGGCCCACGAGCTACGGCGACAGTCCGTACCAGTCGCCTTCGACGTTCGCCGGCAATCCGCTGTGGATCAGTTTCGATCTGCTGATGCGCGACAAGCTGCTGGCCAAGTCTCAGCTCAAAAATTTCCCGGCGTTCCCCGCGGACAAGGTCGATTTCGGCCCCGTGATCCAAGCGCGTTTCGACGTGCTCAAGAAGGTGTGCGCGACCTTCGCCGAAAAGGCGTCGCCCGAACTGCAGGCGGAATTCGCGGATTTCTGCGCGCGCAACGCCTATTGGCTCGACGATTATGCGCTGTTCTCCGCCTTGAAGGATGCGCACGGCGGCGTGCCGTGGACGCAGTGGGAGCCGGAACTCGGCCGGCGCGATCCCGCCGCCCTGGCGGCCGCCCGCGCCCAGTACGCGAACGAAATCCGCGACGTGCACGTCGTCCAGTTCCTGTTCGAACACCAGTGGAAGCGCCTGCGCGCCTACTGCGCCGAACGCCGCATCAAGTTCGTCGGCGACATTCCGATCTTCGTCGCGCACGACAGCGCCGACGTGTGGGCGCATCCGCACCTGTTCTTCCTCAAGCCCGACGGCCAACCGAGCGTGGTGGCCGGCGTGCCGCCGGATTATTTCAGCGCCACCGGCCAGCTGTGGGGCAATCCGCTCTACAACTGGGAAGCCCACAAGGCCCAGGACTACGACTGGTGGATGGCGCGCCTGCGCCGCATCTTCGAGCTGGTGGACGTCGTGCGCATCGACCATTTCCGCGGCTTCGAGGCCTACTGGGAAATTCCCGGCGGCGAAGTCACCGCCATCAACGGCAAATGGGTCAAGGGACCCGACCAGCACCTGTTCGAGGTGCTCTTGCGGCGGATGGGCCCGCTGCCGATCATCGCCGAGGATTTGGGCGTCATCACGCCGCCGGTCGAAGCCCTGCGCGACCGGTTCGAATTCCCCGGCATGCGCATCCTGCAGTTCGCCTTCGGCAACGACGACCGCGCCGACGAATTCCGGCCCGAGAGCTATCCCGCCCATTGCTGCGTCTACACCGGCACCCACGACAACGACACCACCGTCGGCTGGTTCCGGAGCGAGGCCGGCCCCGGCAGCACCCGCACGGCCGAGGAAATCGCCGCCGAGCGCAAGATGATTCTCGACTACCTGCGCACCGATGGCCGCGAGATCCACTGGGACCTGATCAACCTCGGCTCGCGCTCCAACGCCAACACCTTCGTCGTCCCGCTGCAGGACCTGCTGGGCCTGGGGTCGGAAGCCCGCATGAACACCCCCGGCGTCGCCGGCGGCAATTGGCAGTGGCGCTTCCAGTGGGCGCAGCTCACCGACGCCGTCCGCGACCGCTTCGCCTTCGTGACCCGGTCCACCGGCCGGATGCACTAGGCGCCGCTTGCGGCTGGTTTCCCAACCCGCCCCCGGGCTTGCATGGGGGCGGGTTTCGTTTATGATGCGCACAACCGAACATCGTCCATGAATGCCAAGCGCAAAGTCCTCATGATCCTGACGCACGACCGCCTGGATTGCCTGCGGTTGTGCCTGGACATGCTGGAACGCGCCGACGCCTTTTCCAAATTCGATCGCGTCGTGCTGCTGCTCAACGGCGTGCCGCCGCGCCTGCGGCGCTACGTGGAGGCCTACATGGCCGCCCGGCCGCGGGTGGGCTGGGACGTCGTGGAAGCGGATGGCACGCGGCCGGCCGGATTGTCGCATGCGCAGAACGAATGCGTGCGCCGCTATCCGGATTCCGTCTACGTGAAAATCGACGAGGACGTGTTCGTCCCGCGCGGTTGGGCCGAGCGCATGCTGGAAACCTACGAGCGGTTCTCGGCCCGCGGCGATCTGGCGCTCATCACGCCGCTGATCCCCAACAACGCCTATGGCTTGCATCGCCTGCTGACCACGTTCTATCCGGAAAAAATCCCGGAATTCACGCAGCGGTTCGGCGCGCCGCCTTCGATCGAGCCCAAAGGACCGACTTGGCAGAGCCCATTCATCGCCGAGTGGGCGACGCGGTCGTTTCTGGACGTGGACGCCGCCAACGAAGAGCAGCGCCGGCGACTGGAGGCGAGCGGGCTGCCGCGCTGGCACGAGTTCTGCAAGTATTTCAGCATCGGGTGCATTGGCTACGATTATGCCCACGTGCAGCGGATGGGCGGGGCGTTGCCGCCGCGCGACGAACCCGACTGGTGCGCCTGGTTCGAAACCAACCGCCAAGCCTGCGTGATGGATCAAAGCATGATCGTGTTGCACTACTCGTTTTTCGTTCAGCAGGAATGGCTGGATCGATCCTCTCTGCTGGAGGACGTGCGCCGCGTCAACCTGCCGGGCACCGCGCCGGTTTGGGCGCCGGCTTTGCGCTGGAATCGGTTGGCGAAACAGATTCCCGGAATCGTGAAACGGAGGCTGGGGCGATGAGTTTCGGCGACTGCTATCGCGGCCAACGGGTCTGGTTGACGGGCGACACGGGCTTCAAGGGCTCGTGGCTGGCGTTTTGGCTGCGGCGCTTGGGCGCGGAAGTCCTGGGCACGGCGCTCGAGCCGGAAACCGCGGAGGGGCCGTTCGTGCGCGCCGCGCTGCCGCAGTTGATCCGCCACGAGACGGCGGACGTGCGCGATGCGGATCGGATGGCGGCGCTGGCGCGCGATTTTGCGCCGCAGGTGGTGTTCCATCTGGCGGCACAGGCGCTCGTGCGCCGCTCCTACGCCGATCCCGTCGAGACGTTCGACGTCAACGTGCGCGGCGCGGCCCACGTGCTCGACGCCGTGCGGCGCGCCGGCCGGCCGTGCGCCGTGGTCGTGGTGACGAGCGACAAGTGCTACGAGAACCGCGAAGAGGACTACGCCTACCGCGAGGACGATCCCATGGGCGGCCACGATCCTTACAGCGCCTCCAAGGGCTGCGAAGAACTGGTGGCGGCGTCCTTCCGTTCCGCCTTTTTCGCTCCGGGCGGCGCGATCCCGCTGGCCACCGCGCGCGCGGGCAACGTGATCGGTCCCGGCGACTGGGCGGCGGACCGCATCGTGCCCGATGCCGTGCGGGCGATTCGCACGGGCCGGAAGCTGGCCGTGCGCAATCCGCGCGCCGTGCGGCCGTGGCAGCACGTGCTGGAGCCGCTGGGCGGCTACCTGCGGCTGGGCCAAGCCTTGCTGGAGCAGGGGGCGGCCGTCGCCGAAGGCTGGAACTTCGGGCCGGAGCCGACCAGCGCGCGCACCGTCGGCGACCTGGCGGAGCTTTTTTGCCGGGCGTGGGGCGCCGGAGCGGCCTGGGAAGCCGCGCCCAATCCCGCCCAGCCCCACGAGGCGCATCTCCTGCAGCTGGCCAT
>CAYTEK010000028.1:19023-24183 GCA_964436715.1 uncultured Verrucomicrobiota bacterium
CACGCGCCTGGGCTGGCGCCCGAAATGGGATTTCGAAACGACCGTGCGGCGCACGGCGGAGGGATATCGAACGCTGCTGGAGGCGCAAGACGCCGCCGCCGTGCGAAGTTTCCTGGACGCCGAAATCGCGGCCTACGAAGCGGAACACTGAAGGGAGCGGAACATGCAGAACAAGGACATTCCGATCATGATCCTGGCCGGCGGCCGCGGCACCCGCCTCATGGAGGAGACCCGCGAGATTCCGAAGCCGATGGTCACCATCGGCGGCAAGCCCATTCTGCTGCACCTGATGCAGTACTACAGCCGGTTCGGCTTCCGGAAGTTCATCGTCTGCCTGGGCTACAAGGGCGAAGTCATCAAGGAGTACTTCCTGAACGTGCGCGAACGCACCTCGACCGTGCGCCTGCACGCGGGCGGCAAGGTCGAGTACGAAACCGGCCCGGCCGGCGAGTGGGACATCGTGCTGGCCGAAACCGGCGAACACAGCCTGACCGCCACGCGCATCCTGCGCGCGGCGAAATACGTCGAGGCCCCGCTGTTTGGCCTGACCTACGGCGACGGCTTGAGCGACGTCGATTTGAACGCGGAGCTGGCTTTCCATCGGGCGCACGGCAAGATCGGCACCATGGCGGCCGTCCATCCGCCGTCCCGCTTCGGCATGATGGAACTCGGTTCGGATGGCCAGGTCGTCGCCTTTCGCGAGAAGGAAAAGCTCCACAACGACTACATCAACGGCGGGTTTTTCTTCTTCCAGAAGGAATTCATCGCGCGCCTGCCGGCCGACCAAAACCTGAGCCTCGAATCCGAACCCCTGACGAAACTGGCGGCGGACGGCCAGTTGTTCGCGTTCCGCCACGAGGGCTTCTGGAGCTGCATGGACACCCTGCGCGACCGCGAAAACCTCGAGAAAATCTACGAATCGGGCCAGGCGCCTTGGGCAGGCTGAGGATTTTCCACGCCGTGGAAAACTTTTTTCCACACTGTGGAAAAATCGGATGAACGCGCGCCCCTCCATCGTCGTCACCGGCGCCGCCGGCTTCATCGGGAGGCGCGTGGTCGCGCGGCTGGCCCAAAACGGCGCCAAGGTGCTCGCCGTGGATCGCGTGCCGGCGCCGGCGGATTTTCCCGCAACGGTCGAATGCCGCGGGGTCGATCTGGCGCATGCGGCCGGGGAGCTTCCGCCGGCGGATGCGCTGGTTCACTTGGCTTGGAACATGAATCGCGCGGACGAGGCGGGTCAAACCCAAGCGGTTGCGGATTTCCGGCGCCTGCTGGAAGCGGGCGCGTGGCGTGCCGTCGTCGGTCTGGGCAGCGCCGAAGAATACGGCGAGCTTGAAGGACGCTTGCGCGAAGACGAGGCGCCGGGAACGAAACTTTCCGCCTATGGCCAGGCCAAGCACGCGGCGGGCCAGGCTCTGGAAGCCTGGGCGCGCGGCGCCGGCCGCAAGGCGGTTTGGCTGCGCCCGTTCGTCGTCTACGGCCCGGGGCAGGGCGGAACCATGGCGATTCCCAGCGCGCTGCGGTGCGCGCAGGAACGGACGCCGGGCGATTTTTCCGAAGGTCTCCAGTTCCGCGATTTCGTCCACGTGGACGACGTGGCGGATGGCATTGCGGCGGCGACGCTGGGCTTGCCGGCCATGAAGCGGACCTGGGCCGTCTGCAATCTGGGCCGCGGCGAACCGGTGCGCCTGCGCGACGTCCTTGAGCGAATCGCCGACCAGGCGAATGCCCGGGAACTGTTCCGGTTCGGCGCGCGGCCCATGCGTCCGGGCGAGCCGCAGGAACAATATGCCGACGTCGCGGCGGCGGCCGACCTGTTCGGTTGGCGCGCGCGCATTCCGTGGAAGCAAGGCATCGACGATTTGTGCCGTGACCCGGGCAAGGACAACCACGGATGAACACGGATGGACACGGATTGGTGGGGGAAGATCAGACCCGCGAGATCATTGGCTGCGCCATGGAAGTCATGAATGTTCTTGGAAATGGCTTTCTGGAAAAGGTCTATGAGAATGCCCTGTGCGTGGAGATGCGGCTGCGAAAGATTGCGTTTCAACAACAGCCGCGATGCGAAGTTCGATATAAAAACGAGACGATTGGAGAATACGTTCCCGACCTGATTGTGGCGGACGCCGTTGTGGTGGATGCCAAGACAATCGATGGCATTACCGATCACGAAATCGGGCAGATTCTCAATTATCTCAAGATGTCAGGTCTTCGGGTTGGCTTGATCCTCAATTTCAAACATTCGAAACTCCAATGGAAACGAATTGTCTTATGACCGTTATCCGTGTCCATCCGTGTTCATCCGTGGTTGGTTCCCGTGTCTGATCGCAACGTCATCGTGTTGGGGGCCGGGTTCTCCGGGCTGGGGTTAGCCCGGCATTGGCCGGGCTGCCGCGTGTTCGAGGCCGAAGACGCGCCCGGCGGGCACGCGCGCTCGCACGAGTTCGGCGGCGCGTGGTTCGACCGCGGCGCGCACATTTGCCATTCGCAGGACGAAACCTGGCTGAAACTCGTGGGCGCGGCGACGCCGCTGCACGAGATGGCGAAAAGCACGGTCCTGAACCACAAGGCGGGCCGCTGGTTCGCCTATCCCGTGCAGAACCATCTCTTCGATCTGCCGCCCGCCGACCGCGAGGCCGCCCTGCGGGATTTCCGGGCGGCGCAGGAAAAATACCGCGGGCGGGAACCGCGGAACTACGAAGAGTGGTGCCGGTTCCAGTACGGCGATTTCCTCGTGGAGAATTTCTACCGCCTCTACACGGCGAAATACTGGCACGTGCCGATGGCCGAACTGGCGACGGATTGGCTGGGCGGACGTCTCTTGCCGTCGCAGGTGGCGAACATCGTCGCCGGCGTCAAGGAGCCGGTGGAGGAGAAGCAGGCCGTTTTCCGCACGTTCCGCTATCCGCGCCGCGGCGGCTTCTTTGCGATGCTGGCGCCGTTGGCCGACGGCGTGGATCTGCAGCTGAACCAGCGGGCCGTGCGGGTGGATGCGGTTCGGCGCCGCGTGGGCTTCGCGAGCGGGCTGGAAGCGGAGTACGACGTCTTGGTTTCGACGATTCCGCTGCCGGACCTGGTCGGGATGATCCCCGCCGCGCCGGCCGCCGTGCGCGCGGCGGCGGCGAAACTGCGCGCCTTGCGGCAGTATTGCGTGAATCTCGTCGTGGATCGCGAACGCCTGAGCCCGGCGAATTGGTTCTACGTCTACGATCCCGAAATCGACGTGTCGCGCGTGTCGTTTCCGTTTTCGCTGTCGGGCGAATCGAACGGCCAGACGGCCATCCAGGCCGAAATCTTCCGGCCCCAATCGGCGTCGCCGGACGAATCCGCGCTGCTGGAAAAGGCGGTGGCCGATCTGGGGCGCCTGCTGAAGTTTTCGGGCGCCGACGTGCGCGCGGCGGAAATCCGCGGCTATCCGCTGTCCTACGTGGTCTCCGACCTGGACCGCGCGGCGGCGGTGCGGCACGTGCGCGATTGGCTGCGCAGCCACGGGATCGAAACGATCGGTCTGTTCGGCGCGTGGGAATACGTGTGGTCCGATCGCGCCTTCGCGGGCGGCCGGGCGCTGGCGCAGGCCCTGCGGGAGAAGCGGTCGTGAAGGTGACCTTCCTCGTGCCGGACCTGGGCTGGCCCATCGTGGGGATTGCCGCCCGGTTCGCCAAATACGTTTGCCGCGAGCACGAGGTGGAAATCGTCGGCCCGCGCCTGTGGGGCGGCGCCAACGCGATGTATTCCGAGGAATTCGAGTACCGCGCCGTCGATTGTCCGAAAATCTACCGGCTGCCGGAGTATTTCGGCGAAGTGCGCAAGCTGGCCCGCGCGCTGCAAGGCGACGTGATCGTTTCGCTGAAGGCCTTCGGCGCCAACCTGCCGGCCGCGCTGCTGGCCAAGCGGGAACACGGGTGCCGCGTGGTGGCCTATCTGGACGAGTGGGACGGCGCGACGTCCGCGTCGTGGAGTTGGCGCGAGCGGCTGGGGCATTGGCGCCGGGATTGGATGCACCCGGGCAACGACGTCTACGTGCCCTGGGTCGAGCGCCGCCTGCCGGAATGCGACGTGCGGCTGGGCACCACGCGTTTCCTCGAACGCAAATTCGGCTGCCGGGTTTTCCACGTGGGCGTGGATACCGAGCGTTTCAAGCCCCAAGATCCGGCGGCGGTCGCGGCGCTCAAGCGGGAACTGGGGTTGCAAGATCGGAAGCTGTTGGTGTTCGGCGGCGTGGCGCGCCCGCACAAGGGGCTCGAAACCTACGCCGCGGCGCTGGCGCACTTGGGGCAACCGCACGCCGCGATTTTGATCCTGGGTCCCATGGACGACTACGTGCGCGAACTGATGCGCCATCCCGAGTACGGGAAACACGTGTTGTGTCCGGCGACGGATGCGGACGCCGCGCGGCGGATCCATCGCGACATGCCGTTGCATCTGGGACTGGGCGACGCGCTGATCGTGCCGTTGAGCGATGGCCCGATGGCGCGCAGCCAGATGCCCTGCAAGGTGTTCGAGGCCATGGCGATGGGCAAGCCCATCGTCGCCAGCGCCGTTTCCGATTTGCCGGAGGTGCTGGCGGGCTGCGGCAAGCTCGTGGAGCCGGGGCGACCGGAGGCCGTGGCGCAGGCGGTGGATGAAATTTTCGACGATCCTGCCGGCGCGCGCGTCATGGGGGAACGGGCGCGGGCGCGTTGCCTCGAAAAATTCGGGGCGGAGTCCAGCCGCCAGGCGTTGCTGGCGCTGCTGGATGAATTGAAGTAACCCGCTGGCAGGGCGGGGGGAGCGCTGGTTTTGCTGGACGGGGCGCGGAGGGAGGACTAGCATGGCGCGCTTATGGAATTGTTGATCCAGCGAGCGAAGAGCTATGGCGGAAGCGTGGTGCTTCCGGAAGGCCAGGACCCGCGCGTGATGAAGGCGGCGGCGGAAATCGCGCGCCGCGGTTTCGCGCGCGTGTCCGTGCTGGCCACGCCGGCCGAGGCCCAGCAGGCTTGCGCGGCCGCGGGCGTGATCCCGTCCGGTTTCGAGATCATCGATCCGACCGCGCCGCCGTGTTTCGAGGAGCTGGTGGCGGCCTATTACCGCAAGCGGGCCTCCAAGGGCCTGACCGAAGAGCAGGCGCGCGCGGCCATGAAGCACCGGCTGTCCGTGGGCGCCATCAGGATCGAGCCG
>CAYTEK010000029.1:0-23421 GCA_964436715.1 uncultured Verrucomicrobiota bacterium
AGGCGTTTGCGGTGACGTATGCCGGCGGGGCGCTGGCGATCGGAGCGGTCGTCCTCTGGCTGCTGGGGCGGCGCGAGCGGCGCCTAACCGCATGGGGCGCGTGGCTGCCGGCGCTGATGGTCGTTTTCGACGCGGCGTTCATCCTGGCGCCGCACTACGTCCAGACGATGCCGGCCGGCTACGTGGCGGAAAACGAGCTGGTGCGCTATCTCAAGCGCGAGGTCGGGCACAACCGCACGGCGATGGCGACCAAGGACGGATTCTACAATTTCTGGCTCACCTATCTTTTTCCATACCATGGAATTCCGACGATCGAAGTGACGCAGCTGCCGCGGCCGCCCGCGGATTACGTCGCGTTCTGGAACGCGCTGCGCGATCCGGTGCGGATGTGGCAGCTGACGGCGGTGAGCCACGTGCTGGCGCATGGGCAGGTGGCCGCGCAATTGCTGGCGAATCCGGATTGGGCGCGGCAACTGGAAGTCGCGTGGGCTTACCAACCCTACGACGACGGCCGCGGCGGAGTGGCGGTGCGCAGCGTGGCGCCTTCTCCGCAGGCGCCGGAAGTCGTGCTGAAGATGAAACAGGTTCCGCCGCGCGTGGCGGCGGTCCAGTCTTGGCGGGTCGCGGACGATGCGGAAGCGCTGAAGACGCTGGGCAGCGCGTCGTTTGAACCCTATCGGTCCGTGCTGTTGGCGCCGGGCAGCGAAGTCTGCGCGCCGCCGGCGGGAGATCCGGGACCGGCGCCGGAAGTGGAAATCGAACGCTTGATTCCGGGGCGGTGCGAATTCACCGTGAAAAACCACGGACCGGTCGTGATGCGCGTGGCGGAAAAATTCGATCCGAACTGGAAAGCGACGGTGAATGGACAATCGCGACCGGTGCTGCGAGTCGATTACATGTTCCAAGGGGTGGCCATCGAGGAAGCGGGCACGCATCGGGTGGTGCTGGCGTATCGCCCTTCGTCTTTGCCTGTTGTCCTGCAATGGATTGGAGTCTTGGCCGGCTTGGGGGCCGCGGGTTGGCTGGCGGTTCCGCGCCGGCGGAAAGAGGCGGCGGCGTGAACGGCGCCGGCCCGCTTCCGTTCCTGTCGGTGGTGATTCCGACGATGGGGCGCGACATCCTGGTGCGCACGCTGGAATCGCTGGCGGCGGCGGCGGATTTCGATCGGATCGAAGTGCTTGTGGCCGGCAAGGTGCCGGATGCGGCGGTCGCGGCGCGCTTGGCGGAGTTCTGCGCGCGCCACGGCAACGTGCGCCACTTGGACGTCCAATTCGCGACGGGGGATTCGAGCCGCAAGAAGAACGCGGGCGCCGCCGAGGCGCGCGCGCCGCTGATCGCGTGTCTGGACGACGACGTGGTGGTGGCGCCGGACTGGCCGCGGCGCATCGTGGAACCGTTCGCGGATGCGCAGGTGGGGCTGGCCAGCGGACCGAGCTTGGTGCCGGACGACATCAACCGCGTGGGCCGCTTGGCGGGCCTGGCGCTGTCTTCGCGGGCGGCGGGCTACGTGGCGGAGCGCTATCGCCGGAATCGAGGCGAAATCTACGCGATCGACTGGGACCGGATCATCGGCTGCAACGCGATCTACCGGCGGGAAGCGTTCGCCCAAGTGGGCGGGTTTCCGGCGGATTTCTATCCGGGCGAGGAAATGATCGCGGCCTTTCGCGCGGAACGGGCCGGCTGGAAGCTGACGTTTGCGCCGGCGGCGTGGGTGCGGCACTATCCGCGGCAGTCGCTGGGACGGTTTTGGCGGCAGATGTGGACCTATGGGGCGACGCGGATCCGGCTGCTGCGGGGCGGCGTGACCTTCAATCCGCTGCCGCTGGTGCCCGGCCTGTGGGTGGCGGGAACGGCGGTTTTGGCCGTTTTGGCGCCGTTTTTCGCCTGGGCGCGGGGGCTATTGGCCTTGGACGTGGGCGCGTATGCGCTCCTGGCGCTGGCGGTGGCCGGCGAAACGGCCTGGCGGACGAAGCGCGCCGGGGATTGGGCGGTGGGCGCCATGGTGCCCTGGATGCATCTGGCCTACGGCTTGGCGGAATGGGCCGAGTTCTTCCGGCCGGGCAAGGATTTCAGCGAAGGAACGCCCTGAACGGAGCGGGCGCTTGCGGCCGGGCGAAATACCCGCCGGCCAACGTCAATTTTCTATCGACGGAAGCCGCCGTTTTTGGGATGGTAAAACAACTTTTAAGCCGCCCATGCGGCTTGGGGTCAACATAAAGAGCAGGTGCAGGATATGGCCAAGAAAAATGCGGAAGAACAGGACAAGCAGCTCGCGGCCGGATCGCCCGATGTCCCGGCGCCGGAAGGGACGGCGGATCTGGAAGGGTTGACGGTGGCGCATCCGACCACCGACACGAACGTCTGGCTGCAGGTCGTTGGCTCGGTCGTCTGCACGCTCATCACGTGCTACGCGCTCTACTTCTGGGGCCGCGGCGCGCCGTCCGGATCTTGGCCGGCCTATCTCCACGGCCTGGTCAACCAGCGCGGGCCCATTCAGTGGCTCGAACTGCTGTGCTTCTACGTCATCGTGTTCTTCATCTTCCAGAAAAACACGATTCTCCGGAAGCAGATCCGGCACATCGTGGACGACACCGCCAAGATCCGCAGCGTCAACATGGAGAGCGAGGAAGAAGTCCAGGATCTCCGCAAGCGCATCAAGGAAAGCGGCGGCGACGAGGCCAGCGTGCTGCTGAGCCGCCTGGACCGGGCGCTGGGCCTGTGGGTTTCCACGAAGGACCTCGGCCGCGTGACGGGCTGGATCGGTTCGGAAGTCTCGCGCGACAACGTCATGTCGGACATGACCTTCACCTTTGTGCGCCTGATGCTGTGGGCCATTCCGATTCTGGGCTTCATCGGCACGGTGCAGGGATTGGGCTCGGCCGTCGGCGGGTTCGCGGACTTCCTGTCGGGCTCGGCGGAACTGTCGGCCATCAAAGGCGCCATCGCGCAGGTGACGATCAGCCTGGGCGTCGCGTTCGACACGACGTTCCTGGCGCTGATGCTGGTCACCTTCGTGCAGTTCCCGCTGACGTCGCTCATGCGCCGCGAAGGCACCTTCCTGGCGGAAGTCGACGTCTACCTGGACGAACATTTCATCCGGCGCCTGCCGTCGGCCGAACAGCAGCCGGTCGTGATCGAAAACCTGGAAGATTCGATCGAAGCCGCGTTCCGCCGCTACATTCCCGACCCGGACCGCTACGAGGAAGTCTTCACGGTGTCGATCGAAAAGGCCGGCGACGAACTCAAGAAGCAGTTCGACGAATTGACCCGACGCTACGTGGAAGTGCGCAAGCTGGCGACCGACGACGAAGTCAAGGCTTTGGCCGCGGCGATGGAGCACGCGCACGCCCGCGCGGCGGACATGGCCGACCGGTACGCGCGCAGCGCCGACGGCATCCAGGCCACGCTGGGCGAAAGCCTCCAGAAGGCGGCCAACGCCGCCGGCGTCGTGGAACAGCAGATCACGACCATCATGGAGCTGGGCGCCAAGATCCAGGAATTGCTGAAGGTGGAACAGGCGCTGGAACGCGCCATGGCGGGCATCGCCGGCGCGGAAGACTTCAAGAAATCCTTCGCGCAGCTGCGCGAACATCTGGCGACCACCGACGAATTCTGCCGCCGGCTGAGCAAGCCGCGGGTCATCACGCTGCACGAAGAAGTCGTTTCCTAGAATTCCTCGCGGAAGGACCCCGGCCATGCGGAACGGTTTGCCAGCGCGGTGGATGGCGGCGGCGGCGCTCGCTTGGGCGTGCGCCGCGCAGGCGCCGGCCCAGACCCTGTCGATGCGCACCTTGGCCGAGGGGTTGCGCGAACCGTGGGGCGCGACGATCAATCCCGCCAACGGCGACGTCTACGTGTCGGAAAAAGGCGCCGGCCGCATCCTGGTGATCAAGAACGGCAAGGCGGAATCGGCGCTCGCGGAAGGTTGGACGGTTTCGAGCAACTTGCCGCGCTGGGCCATTTCCGCGCAGATTCCGCTGGAGAAGTGGATGGAGCCGGTCCTCCACGATCCGGGGCCGATCTCGGTTTCCTCGAACGGCACCTTGTTCGTGTCCGAACAGATTCCCAATGGCCGCATCCTCGAATTCATTCCGGACGAACAAGGGCGGTTTTCCGTCGCCAAGGGCGTGCCGGTGCCGTGGTTGGACCAGGAATTCCAGTGGCGCGACCTGTTCGCCGATCCCGGCGGCCGCCTCTACGTCGTCGGCGCCGACGAGATCGGTTCCGATTTCATGAAGTTCGGCTCCGCCCTGATGCGGGAGCCGGACGGCAACTGGTGGGTCATCGATTTCGGTCCCTTCGCCGATTTCGGCACGTTCGCCATCTCGGAGCGGTTGGACGTCATGCTGCTGGGCGATCGCAACAAGGGCAACCTGTCGTGGTGGGAAACGGACCGCCACATGATGCTGGGCGGCGCGCCGGAAGCGTCGGGGCGTTCGAAGCTGGTCAGCCTCGCGCTTTGGCCGGACGGCACCTTCATCCTCGGCACCTCGGACGCCGCCGGCAAGGCCAGCCTGCGGCGCATGGAGCCCTTCACGGGCCAGCAGAAGACGCTGACGGAGGATTTCAAGTCGATCGGCGACATCGCCATGGACCGGCCGAACGCCCGCTACGTCGTCACGGATCCGGAAGCCGGCCGGGTGCTGGAATGCACGCCCAATCCGACGGTGAAGTTCAACGAATCGGTCATGCGGCAGATCGTCCGCTCCGCCGAAGGCATGATCGGCATGCCGTCGGAAGCGCCGGCCTTCCTGAACAACTTCTTCGACCGCCTGCAGGACGCCGCCAAGGAAATCCTGCCCGACGACGCGACGCACGCGGTGCAGTTCAACCTGAGCGACATCGCCGGCAAGATGCCCATCGTGGCCGGGCGCGTGCGGGCGACCGTGGAGGTGGAGGGCGCGGAGGAAGACCCCATCGAGGAAGTGGAATTCTTCCTGTTGTTCCCCAGCAAGGTGGTGATGACGGAAACGGCGGTCAGTCCCAGCCTGAGCTTCTTCTCCGCCAAGCGCAAGAGCGGCAAGGTCGAGCAGACCAAGCCCATTTTCCAGGGCGACGTGGGCGTGTATCGCCTGTCCGGAACCAACATCTCGAAGATCGCGTCGGCGCCCGGCGGCCTGCACGTGCCCGTGGTGGTGTGCGGCATGGAGCAGGTCGAAGGCGGCGTCTACGTGAACCTGTCCTTCCTCGGGGCGGGCATCTACGGCGACTACTATCTCACCTTGTTCCAAGGCCCCCGCGAACAGAAGGCCAAGCTGGTGGTCAAGTCGGCCGGTTCGGAAAGCGGCAACGTCACCTACGACGCCTCGTTCATGGAAGACGCCACCATCGAGGGCATGGACGGCGGCACGATCACCAAGGAGCAATACAGCAACCTGCTGATTTCCGGCTTCGGCGGCGGCGGCGCCGGCGCCAACCGGTCCGTCGGTTGGCTCAAGCTGGGCCAATTCCCGGCCCAGATGACGGTCGCGTTCGGCGACGTGACGGGCGAGGAAAAGTTGACCGGCGCCCAGACCGGCCTCAAGGAAATCGTCGAGAAGAAGCGCGTCGAAATGAGCCTGGAAACGACGAAGGACGTCGAGGCGTTGGCGCCGGCGGCCAACGCGCCTGAACCGGCGGCCCCGGCGGCCGAACCGGCTCCGGCGACGGAGGGCGCGGCGCCGTGAAAATGGCCGAATTCGATTCCTCCGGCTTCCAGAACATCGTGCTGATGTTGATCGGCGTGTTGATGATGATGCTGGTCAGCAACGTGCTGACCATCATCAGCAACCCGGAAAACATCAAGATCGGCGCGCTGGTGACCGGGTCCGTCTACGGCGAGAACGACGAAGACGACACCTTCATCCCGCCCAAGTTCCAGAACATGCGGCAGGATCCGATCTACGTCGACGTGGAACCCACGCGGCTGATCATCTATCCCGAAAAGAAGGTCATCGAAGAGCGGGACCTCGCCTTCGAGGGCAACGAATTCGAGCAGTTTCTCGCCGACGTGGAGCCGGTCCGGTCCGTCCGCTACGTCATCCTGCTGCTGCGGCCCGGCAGCGCGGCGTTCCAGCGCAAGCTGCGCAAGGTCATCCGCGACCGCGGCATCGACGTGGGCTTCGAGCCGTGGGATGCCGGCCGGGACATCGTCGTGTCCGGTTCCGGCGACACCACGCCCGACGCGCCGTCCCAAGAGCCGGAAGCCGCCGAAGCCGCGCCCGCCGCCGCGGCGGAAGCCGCCGCGCCCGCCGGCGGAGAAGGGAACTGACGCATGGCCTCCGGTCCCGCAATGGATTTGAGCTCCTTCACGGACATCATGACCTGCATCCTGGGCGTGCTGGTGTTGATCATCTTGCTGACGGGCATCGACGCCTCGCAGATCACCGTGCTGGTCGCCACGCCCAAGGAAATGACGGCCGACGACAAGAGCCCCGTCTTCTTCGAATGCCGCAAGAACGAGCTTTTCCAAATCTCGATCGACGAGCTGAAAAAGGCCTGCGACGCCAAGACGGAAGAACTGCGGGACAAGACGAAGGGCGACGAGACCGAATTCCTGAAGCAGGCCGCCCAGACCATGCTGGAAGTGGAAGGCCAGAAGGTGGATTACACCTATGCGCTGATGGGCAAGTACGTGCTGCTGCCGATTCCCGAAGCCGCGGGCTACAAGCTCGAAAGCCAGAAGAGCGAAACGCCGGACAAGTGGTACGGCTCCCGGCTGGAAAAAATCGACCCCACGACGCAGTTCATCTGCTTCCTCGTCCGGCCCGACAGCTACCGGGTGTTCCAGCGCGCCCGGAACATGGCGTGGATCAAGAACATCAACGTCGCCTGCGAATTGCAGGACGAAAGAAATCCCATCATGATCGGCCCCGGCGGCGAACGCATGTTCATGCAATAGATCCCGCCGGCCCGCTTTTTCGGTTTTCGCCCCATGTCCGCCTTCGTCTGCCGTCGTTGCGGCGCCTGTTGCCGCTGGCCCGGTTCGGTGCTGCTCGAACCGGCCGACGTCGCGGCGGCGGCCGCGGCGCTGGGCCTGGCGGAGGACGAATTCGTCCAGCGGCACGCGGCGCTGGCGCGCAACCGCGCGCAGCTGACGCTGAAAGAGGCGCCGGACGGCGCCTGCGAATTCCTCGATGCCGCCGGCCAGTGCCGCATCTACGCCGCGCGGCCGAAACAGTGCCGCGATTTTCCCCGCGGCTGGCGCGTCGCCGGGTGCCCCGGCCTGTCCTGAAGCGGCTTCGGCGCCTGCGGCGCCGGACCGCGCGGGAACGTCAGGGTTCTTCGGCGCGGCGCTTTTCGACGAGCGCCTTGGATTGCTCGCGCAGCTTGTATTTCTGGATCTTGCCGCTGGCGGTGAGCGGATACTCGTCCACGAAGAAGACGTGGCGCGGCACCTTGTAGGCGGCGAGGTGCTGGCGCACGAAGTCGCGCACGTCTTCCTCGGCCAAAGTTTTTCCGCGGTTGAGAATGACGAAGGCGACGGGGATTTCGCCGTACTTTTCGTCGGGGGCGCCGACGACCTGCGCGTTCAGGATCTCGGGCCGGGTCAGCAGCAGGTCTTCGATCTCCTTGGGCGAGATGTTTTCGCCGCCGCGGATGATGATGTCCTTGATGCGGCCGGTGATGCGGTAGTAGCCCCGTTCGTCGCACGTGCCGAGGTCGCCGGAGTGGAGCCAGCCGGCGGCGTCGATCACCGCGGCGGTCTGTTCGGGCATTTTGTAGTAGCCCTTCATGACGTTGTAGCCGCGGCAGCAGACTTCGCCCTCGGCGTTGGGGGGCAGGCGCCGGTTCGTGGCGGGGTCGAGCACGGCGACTTCGACGCCGGGGAAGGCGGGGCCGACGGTGGCCACGCGCAATTCGACGGGGTCGGTGCCGTAGGTCTGGGTCATGCCGGGCGAGGCCTCGGTGAGGCCGTAGACGGAGGTGATTTCGGTCACGTGCATGTCGGCGATGACCCGCTTCATGACTTCGATCGGGCAGACGGTGCCGGCCATGATGCCGGTGCGCAGGCTGGACACGTCGAACATCTTGAACATCGGATGCGCGTACATCGCGATGAACATGGTCGGCACGCCGTAGAGGACCGTGCATTTCTCCTGGTGGATGGCGGCGAGGCCGAGGAGCGGGTCGAAGACCTCCACGGCGACGAGCGTGGCGCCGTGGGACAGGATGGCCATCACGCCGAGCGTGACGCCGAAGCAGTGGAACAGCGGCACCTGCAGGCACAGCTTGTCGGCGGCGGCGAACCGCTGGCGGTGGCCGATGCTCCAGCCGTTGTTGAGGATGTTGTGGTGCGTGAGCATCACGCCCTTGGGAAATCCCGTGGTGCCGGAAGTGTACTGCATGTTGACGACGTCGTGGCAGCCGATGGCGGCGCGCGCCGCGTCGAGCAGCGCGTCGGGCTGGTGGTCGCCGAGCAGCATCAGTTCCGCCGTCGTGTACAGCCCGCGGTGCTTTTCCTGGCCGACGTAGCAGACGTATTCGAGGTGCGGATAGGCCCGGCTGCGCAGGTGGCCGCGGGGGTGCTCCTTGAGCTCGGGCACGAGCTGATTGATGATCTGGAGGTAGTCGACGTCGCGGAAGCCGTCGATCAGCCCCAGCATCTTCATGTCGGACTGGCGCAGGACGTAGTCGAGTTCCTCGGCCTTGTAGGCGGTGTTGACGGTGACGAGCACGGCGCCGGTCTTGGCGCAGGCGAACTGGAACACGAGCCAGTCGGGCACGTTCTTGGCCCAGATGCCCACGTGGTCGCCCTTGCGGATGCCGACGGCGAGCAGGCCCTTCGCCAGGCGATCGACGCGCCGGTCGAATTGCCGGTAGGTCCAGCGCAGGCCGCGGTCGGGATAGACGAGGAAGTCGTGGTCCGGCGTTTCCCGGGCCCAGAATTCGAGCTGCTGCCCGAGCGTCAGCGTGGTGAAGCCGTCGGGGCCCGCGCCGATGGGGGCGTCGGAGGCGGTGGGAGCGGTCATGGCGGTCTCCGGGAAATCAGGCGGGGGCGTAGACGACGGCGAGGATCCGCGCTTCGCCGCCGAGGGCGTGGACGTGGTGGGGCACGACGGACTCGTAGTAGATGCTGTCGCCGGCGGCGAGCTGATAGACGTCCTTGCCGTAGCGGATTTCGATGCGGCCGGACAGGACGTAGATGAACTCTTCGCCTTCGTGCTCGTTGAGGGCGACCTCGCCCGTGGCCGGATGGACGTCGATCAGGAACGGTTCCATGTTGCGCGCGGCCTTGTGCGGCGCGAGGGAGCGGAAGTCGAGCGTGCTGCGCGTGCGGGCCGGATCGTTCCCGGAGAAATGCACGGCCGGACCGGCGTCGCCCTGGCGGACCACCGCGGGTCCGTCCTGCGATTGGTCGTCGAGCAGCGTGCCAAGGCGGACGCCGAGCCCCCGGGCCAGGCGCAGGAGCGGCGTCAGCGACGGCACGAGTTCGCCGGCCTCGAGGGCGGCGATCATGGCCGGGCTGCAGCCGGCGTGCTGCGCGAGGGTTTCGACCGACCATTCGCGGCGTTCGCGGAGCTGGCGGATGCGCGGACCGATGAGATTGGGTTCTTGGTTCATGGTTCTCCTCCGGTTTGTCGGATGCGGGGCGGCCAAAAAAAACGCTCCGCCGCGGACGGCGGAGCGGCAAGGCCGGAAACTCACGCCATGGCGGCGACGTCTTCGGCGATCTCCTTGGCGGCTTCGATGGCCATTTCGCGGCGTTCGTTGGAGTCGAAGTGCCGGGAGGCGTCCTGGCCGTCGGCCCAGGCGATCTGGAGGTCCTCGACGCCGATGTAGGCGAAGATCGCGCGCAGCGCGGGCGTGAGGCCGTCGCGCACGTCGCCTTCCTTGTACACCTGGTCCGAGGAAACGAGCAGCACGACCGTGCGCAGGTGGTGGGTCGGCACGAGGCCTTCGGCGCCGAACGAGAACATCTTGCCCGGGACGAGGACCTGGTCGAGCCACGCCTTCAGGATCGCGGGCATGCTGTTGAGCCAGACGGGCATCGTCAGCACCAGCACGTCGGCGTCCATCAGGGCCTGGGCGTTGTTGTTCGAGAAGTTGGCGGCGGTTTCCTCGGACTTGGAGGGAATGTAGGCGGGATTGGCGACCGGCCCCCAGAAATAATTGAGCGCTTCCGCGCTCACGTAGGGCGGCTTGTTCTGGTAGAGATCGACGTTGTTGACGACCACGTCGGGATTCTTCTCGGTCAAGGCCGCGAAGAACTCGAAGGCCAGCTTCTTGGAAGCCGACGTCTCCGCCGGGCGCGGGTTGGCGATCACGTGCAAAACATTCATCCGGGTGCTCCTGTCTCGAGTGAAAATGAACAATAAGTTGGCCATTGGTGCCACAAACCGGGGGGAAAACACAATGCTAAAATTCGCCCGGCGCCGCGAAACGGGCGGAAAGCGTTGGACAAACGGGGCCGCGCATGAATAATCAGGGCGATTTTCAAAGACGAGGAACGCGATGGACATCCAGAAATTGTTTGCGGAACGGATCGGCGGCGCCGGCTTCGGCCAGAGCGCGGCCATCTACAAGTTCGAAAAAATCAAGCGCGCGAAGCGGGCGGCCAAGACGGCCCATCCGGGCGTGGAAATGCTCGATTTCGGCGTCGGCGAACCGGACCAGATGGCGCCCAAGGCGATCCGCCAGGCGCTCAAGAAGGCGGTGGACGATCCCGCGAACCGCGGCTACGCGGACAACGGCATCGCCGAATTCAAGGCGGCCGCCGCGAAGTACATGGCCGATTTCTTCGGCGTGACGGATCTGGATCCGGCCACGGAAATCAACCACACCATCGGTTCCAAGCCGGCGCTGGCGATGCTGCCGCTGTGCTTCGTGAATCCCGGCGACGCCGTGCTGGCGACGATTCCGGGCTATCCCGTGCTGGCCACCCACGCGAAGTACCTGGGCGGTCAGGTGATTCCCGTGCCGCTCCTGGCGAAGAACAAGTTCTTCCCCGATCTGCAGGCCTTGGAACGGATGGACCTGTCGCGGGTGAAGCTGTTCTACGTCAATTATCCGAACAATCCCACGGGCGCGGCGGCGACAGAGGAATTCTTCGACGCACTGATCGCCTTCGCCCAGCGGCACAACGTCCTGATCGTGCAGGACGCGGCCTACGCCACGCTGATCTACGGCCGGGAACGGCTGTCGATCCTGTCGCGCCCGGGCGGCAAGGAAGCGGCGATCGAGCTGCACTCCATGAGCAAGAGCTACAACATGACCGGCTGGCGCCTGGGCTTCGTGGCCGGTTCGGCGCGGGTCGTGGCCGCCGTGGCGGAGGTGAAGGACAACGTCGACAGCGGCCAGTTCAAGGCCATCCAGATCGCGGCGTGCGCGGGCATCGCCGACGTCCGGCTCTCCGAAAAGATCCGCGCGCACTACCAGCGGCGCCTGCGCGGCCTGGTGAAGGTGCTGAAAGGCGCGGGGTTCCAGGCGAAGATGCCCGGCGGGACGTTTTACCTCTACGTGCCGGCGCCCAAGGGCGCCGCGGGCGGCCTCGCGTTCGCCAACGCCGAAGACGCGTCGCAGTACCTCATCAAGGAACACTGCATTTCGACGGTGCCGTGGGACGACGCGGGCGCCTACCTGCGCTTCGGCGCGACGTTCGAATCGGCCGGCCGGGCCGACGACGCGCGCGTGCTGGAAGAATTGGGCCGCCGGCTGGCGAACGCCGGCTTGGTTTTCTAGGAGGCGCGCCATGGCCGGAACGAAATTCGTCTTTTCCAAGGGCACCCAGCTCACGATCTACATCGACAACCGCAAGGGCACGCTGGCCGCGCTGACCGCGTTCCTGGCCAAGCACGGCATCAACGTCTACGGTCTCACGCTGGCGGACACGGAAGGCCACGGCTACGCGCGCCTGATCGTGGACGACACCGAAAAGGCCCGCCAACTCGTCGAGGATTCGGGCGAGCTGGTGGCCGCGCGCGAGGTTCTGCTGGTCCGCGTGGCCAACGAGCCCGGCGAACTGGCCCGCATGCTGGAAGCCCTGGCCCGCCGCAACCTGAACATCGAATACGCCTATTCCGCCGGCGGACCCGGCGACGAAAAAGGCCTGGTGCTGGTGCCCTCCGACGTGGACGCGGCGCTGGACGTCCTGCAGGCGCTGTAGCCGGAAGCCGCCATGGCCGCGTCGCCGCAGGTCAGCATCGTCACGAGCACCTACAACCGCGCGGCGACGCTGAAGCGCGCGATCCGGTCCGTCCTGGCCCAGCGGGATTTCGCCGATTGGGAAATGTGCATCGTCGGCGACTGCACGCCCGACGACAGCGAGGCCGTCGTGGCCGCGTTCGGCGATCCGCGCCTGCGGTTCCACAACTTGCCGGAAAAGTCGCCGCCGCGCGCCCACGGCGCCATCGCCAAGAACCACGGCGTGTTCCAGATGGCCCGGGCGCCCTACGTCGCGTACCTGGACGACGACGACGAATACCGCCCGGATTTCCTGCGCGTCATGCTCGCCGCCGCCGCGGCCCATCCGGAATGCCCGCTGGTCTATTGCCGCGCGCTGTACCGGGACGCCGACACGGGTCGCCGGATCTGGGGCAATCCCTTCCACGGCGCCCTGCGGTGGTCGCGGGAAAACCTGATGAAGTACAATTTCCTCGTTTCCAACGGCGTCGTGCACGCGCGGGCGCTTCTGGACGAGGTGGGCGGCTGGAACGCCGGCGATTATTTCGACGACTACGATTTGTGGAAGCGGATGGCGGCGCACCACGACTTCCATTTCGTGAACCAGGCCCTGTGCGTGGTCTACACGAAAGCCGATCCGTTTTTCCGGCGGCTGGCGACCAAGGGCTGGAAAATCCTCCGCCACGGCCGGCGCCTGCAGGACCAGGGGTGACCCCGGCGGCCGGATGAGTTGAAAATTCGCCGGATGGGCGTATCTTTCTTCGACCGAAAGAAGGTTTTATGGCTTGGGAATACAGCGAAAAGACGAAGCGGATCTTCATGGACGCCGTTCAGGGCAAGCCCGGCACGCATCTGGGCGAGATCGAAAACGCCGACGGCGTGGGCCAGCAGGGCTCCATCGTCTGCGGCGACGCCCTCAAGTTCACCTTCCGCGTGGAGAAGAACGCGGACCCGTTGAAAGACGTCATCGTCGAGGCCAAATACCTGACCTTCGGCTGCACGTCGGCCATCGCCGCGTCCGAGGCGCTCTGCGCCCTGATCGAGGGCCACGGCCTCACGCCCATCCAGGCGCTGAAGATCCAGAACAAGGACATCGTGGATTTCCTCGAAGGCCTGCCGCAGCAGAAGATCCACTGTTCCGTCATGGGCGCCGAGGCGCTCGAGGCGGCCGTGGTCGATTGGGCGAAGAAACGCGGCGTGGATCTGGCCGCGCACGGCGTCAAGCTGACCGGCGAAACCGCCGAGGACGACGGCCGCGTCGTCTGCAAGTGCTTCGGCATCACCGAACCCTACCTGCGCCGCAAGATCAAGGAACTGAACCTGCGGACGATCGACGACATCGTGTCGGCGCTGAAGGCCGGCGGCATGTGCGGCGCCTGCCGCTATGCGCCCGGCGGCCTGCAGGACATCCTCAACGAAACCTGGGGCACCGGCGAACCCGCGCCCACGACCGTCGCCGCGACGCCCGTCGCCGATTCCGGCCCGTCGCCGTTCCAGCTCTATCGCAAGATCGAAAAAGTGATCGACGAAACCGTACGCCCGGTGTTGAAAGGCGACGGCGGCGACATCGAACTGGTGGACATCAAGGAGTGGAAGGTCTACTGCGCGTTGCGCGGCATGTGCGCGGGCTGCATGGGCGCCTCGCGCACCCTCCAGCTCATCGTCGAGCGCACGCTCAAGGACCAGGTGGACGAGCGGATCCAGGTGATTCCCGTCTGACCATGCGAAAAGGCGCCCCATGAGCACTCCCGCGCTGATCTACGCCGACAACAACGCGACGACGCCGGTGGCCCCGGAGGTCGTCGCGGCGATGCAGCCCTATTTCGGGCCGGAATTCTTCAATCCGAGCTCCATGTACGAGCCCGCGCTGCAGGTGGCCGGCGCGCTGAAGGCCGCGCGGAAAACCGTCGCCGCCTTCCTCGGCGGCGTCGAGCCGTCCGAAGTCCTCTTCACCTCCTGCGCGACGGAAAGCAACAACGCGGCGATTTTCGGCGTTGCGGCGGCGAACCCGCAGCGCAAGCACGTCGTGACGAGCGCGGTGGAGCATCCGGCGGTGCTGGAAGTCTGCCGCGAGCTGCAGCGCCGCGGACACGAGGTGACGATCCTGCCCGTGGACCGGCAGGGCCAGATCGCCGTGGCCGACTACGTGCGGGCCCTGCGGCCAGACACCTTGCTCGTGAGCCTGATGCACGCGAACAACGAAACCGGCGTGGTTTGGCCGGTGGGCGAGTGGGCGCGGATCGCCAAGGAAACCGATCCGGGCATCGTCTTCCACACGGACGCGACGCAGACGGCCGGCAAGCGGCCCCTGGATCTCGTCGGCGAACTGGCGCACGTGGATTTGCTGTCGTTTTCGGGCCACAAGATGCATGCGCCGAAGGGCGTGGGCGCGCTGTACGTCCGGCGCGGGACGCCGCTGCGGCCGTACCTGCTCGGCGGCCACCAGGAAGCCGGCCGGCGCGGCGGCACCGAAAACGTGCCCTACGTCGTCGGCTTGGCCCGCGCCTGCGAGCTGGCGCGGGAACACGCGCCGGACATGGCGCGCATCGGCCGACTCCGCGACTGGCTGGAAGCGGAAATCCTCCGGACGGTGCCGCACGTGGAAATCAACGGCCGCGGCGTCGAGCGCACCCCCAACACGCTGAACCTGGCGTGCCACTTCATCGAAGGCGAAAGCATCCTCTACGAACTGAACGCCCTCGGCGTCTGCGCCAGCACCGGCAGCGCCTGCTCCAGCGGCTCGCTGGAACCCAGCCACGTGCTCAAGGCGATGGGCGTGCCGTTCACCGCCATGCACGGCTCCGTGCGGCTGAGCTTCGGGGCCTACACGACCGAAGCCGAGGTGCGCCGCATCGCCGAAATCTTCCCGCAGGTGGTCGCGAACCTGCGCCGCCTGTCGCCGTACTGGGACCAGAAGCGGAATTGCCCGCGCGACGACGCGTGAACGCCGGTTTTCCACAGCGTGGAAAACTTTTTTCCACGGCGTGGAAAAAAGCCCGGCGGGTTTTCCACTCCATGGAAAAAACGGCGAAAGTTTTTCCACTCCGTGGAAAAATCCGGAAAAGTTTTTCCACTCCATGGAAAACCGCGGCGGCGCTGGCGCTGCTGGGGGCGGCCGCCGCGGGCGCCGCGGAACCGGCCCTGGAGCGGCTGGCGATCTGGTGCGAATTCATGCCCTACGCGGCGGTGCAGGCGGAGCTGCCGACCCTGGCGAAATACGAGTGCGACCTGATCCTGCACGTGGAGCGGGAGAGCTTCGCCGATCCGGCGTTTGCGGAGCTGCTGCGCGCGGCGGCGCGGGCCGGCGTGGCGGTGGACGCGTGGTTGCTGCTGCCGTATGCGGAGCACCTGTACGTGGGGCAGGCCAGCGCGGACGCGACGCGCGCGCTGGCGCGGCAGGCGGCGGATTATTTCGCGCGCGAAAACCTGACGGTGCGGGCGTTCACGTTCGACTGCGAGCCTTCGCCGCTGCTGGGCCGCGAGCTGTACGCGGCGGTGCGGGCGAAGAGCCTGCGGCGGCTGGCGGCGACGCTGCGGGACCAGCTGGATCCGGAGCGGTTCCGGCGCGACGCGGCGGCGCTCGACGCCTTGGCTGCGGAGCTGCGGACGCGGGGCTACGCGGTGGACGGCGCGGCGAACCGGGCGTTTTTGGACGCGCAGGCGCGCGGCAACGTGGCGCTGGAGGACGCGCTGAATGCGCCGGTGAGCGGCGTGGGCTGGGACGCGTTGTCGTTCATCGCCTATCGCTACCGGACCAGCCAGGAGAACTATCTGGCGCTGCTGAACCGCTATGCGACGCTGGCGCGGCGGCTGTACGGGACGCGGGCGGCGCTGGACGTGGGCCTGCTGGGCGACTACGTCGACATTCCGCAGAACGCGGAACGCGCGGCGCTGTTCGGCGCCGGCGGCGATTTTGCCGCCTACCTGCGCGGCCTGCGCAGCGCGTTCGAGCTGGAGGAGGCCGTGGCCGTCGTGCTGGGCTGCGGCGTGCGGCGCGTCCACCTCTACGCGCTGGACGGGGCCGCGACGTCGGTCGCGGGGACGGAGAATTGGTTGCGGGCCGCGCGGCGGGCGCGGCCGGCGCCGGCGCTCGCGCGCTGGCTGCCCGCGCGGGCGCTGCAATGCGGCGCGCTGGGCGCGCTGACGGAGAAAACCTTCCGGTGGTTCACCGGCGGATCGGAGAAAAGCCATGGCAGAATCGAATTCCGGAAACCGGCCGCTGGTGTTGGCCAGCGCCAGTCCTAGGCGGCGCGGCTTCCTGCATCAACTGGGCTACGCGTTCGAAGTCGTCACGCCGGCGACGGAGGAAAAGGCGCGGCCGGGCGAAAGCGCGCCGGACTACGTGCGGCGCAACGCGGCGGAAAAGGCGGCGGACGTCGCCGCCCGCGCGACGCCGGGTGCGGTCGTGATCGCCGCGGACACGGTGGTGGTGCTGCGCGGCCGGATCATGGAAAAGCCCCGTTCGGAAGCCGACGCGTGCGCCATGTTGCGTTCCCTGGGCGGCCAGGTCCACCAGGTCGTCACCGGCTTCTGCGTGCGCGGGCCGGGCCCGGACGGCGCGGAGCGCGTCCACGCGCGGACGGTGTCGACGGACGTGGAATTCAAGGAACTGACGGAAGCGGAAATCGCCGCCTACGTTCGCAGCGGGGAGCCGATGGACAAGGCGGGGGCGTACGCCATCCAAGGCCGCGCGGCCTACATGATCCGGCAGATCCGGGGATCCTACACGAACGTGGTGGGGCTGCCGCTGACGGAGCTGGTGGAAACGCTGGCGAACGAATTCGGCGTGGCGCCGACGTTTCACGGCCCCGCGGGGGCCTGAATCCGCAGGGCGAAGGGGAGGGGAAACGCCTTGCCGATCCGGCCGTCCTGGCGGGCGACGAGGCGCTGGCCGTGCGGGTCGCGCAGGACGAGCGACAGTTCGTAATCGCCCGGGCCGAAACGGTCGGGCATGGGGATGGCTTGGTCCAACGCGTAGATGCCGGGCCGGATTTGGCATTCGACGTCGTGGAGGTCGTTGGATTCGAGCGTCACGCCTTCTTCCATCCAGCGGCCGTCCGGCGCGCGGAGATGGGTGCGAATGGACGTGCCGACGGCGGCGTCCAGATGGCGCGGGCTCCGCACGTAGTGGCGCAGGCGGAAGACGCCGCCCGGCGGGACGTTGGTCGCGAGCGGCTCGCAGCCGAGATAGGCGAAGCCGTTGCGGTAATGGACGGCGAACGGGATGGCGTTCGTCGGCAGTTCCACGAGATGCCCCAGCCACGGCAACGGCGCGGCGGCGAGCGCCTCGTCGAGGGCGCGCGCGGCGCCGGGGGCCGGCACGGCCCGGAAGGAATCGAGGAAGAACGGCGCGTCGTTTTCGGCGTGGAAGCGCAGGCGGTTGGGCAGGAGGCCAATGAGTTGGCGCGGGGCGACGTCGATTTGGAATTCCTGCGGCGCGTCCGCGATCTCCCAGCGGCCGGCGGGATAGCCGTTGACGTCGAGCCAGAGCGTGGCCGGCGGCGCGCCGGCGGGGACGCGGGCGACGAACGCCAGCCGCGGGTTGGCCGCGAGGAAATCGCGGCGGATCTGGCGGATCTGCTCGACGGCCGGTTCGGCCTTGGGCTTCAGGCGGAGCAAGGCGAAGCGTTCGTCTTCATCGACGAGTTCGGTTTCGGCGCCGAAGCCGCGGACGTAATTGAGGGGAACCTTGGCGCGGCGCGCCTTGCGCGTGACGCTCTTGTCTTCGAGCAGCAGGCATTCGGGCCAGAGCTGGCGGAGGAGTTCGGCGGCTTCCGTCGGCCGGAAAGCGCGGGGATCGAGGCTGTCGCGGACCTGCCGCGTGTAATGCGGATAGGCGCCGCCCCAGGCGTAGACGAAGAGGCGGTCCGTGCGGGCGATGCGGAGCATGTAGCTGGAATCGCGCGCGCGGTCGCCCATGGGAAGCATGGCGAGCACGTAGGGCTCCCGGCGCCGGTCGAGCCGTTCGAGGACGGGCGTGGAGAACGGACACTCCAGCGGCTTGACGCGGATGCCCTTGGGCAGGCATTCGGGCACGGCCAGCAGCAGCGGAACGAGCCACAGCCAGCGCAGGGCGGGCCGGCGCAGCCAGCGGCGTTCGACGTGGCTCCACGCCAGGCCGGAAGCCAGCGCCATGAAGATCAGCAGGTAGATGCTGAAGCGGGAAACCACGCGGAACCCCTGCAGCGCCGCAAGGTGGCCGTAGATCCACAGGTACAGGCGATTGGGGACGAAGAAGCCGGCGTGGCGGATGGCGAGCAGCGGACCCATGCTCATGAAAAACGCGAAGATGGCGCCGGCGAACAGGCCGGTCGCGAACAGCACGGCGGGATCGCGTTCCGTCGGATGGAAGAGCACGGCGACGGCCGCCGCGACGGCGACGACGGGCAGGAGCGCGTAGAGGGGACCGATCCAGGCGGGGGCGCCGATGAAGTAGATGCCGAACGTCAGGACGAAGAAGGCGATCAGCGCCGACCAGCGCAGGATCCGGAATGCCTGGACCCAGCGCGGAACGGCGACGCACAGCAGGCGCCGCGCGTCGAACAGGAGATGCAGCACCGTCAGCAGGATCATGGCGACGGTGGGGTAGACGATCATTTCGTCGCGCCGCGCGTCGAAGGGCGCGAGGACGTGGAAGCGGCCGCCGGGTCGCAGGTAGGACAGGGGCTCGAGGACGTGGGTGGCGATCTCCAGCAGGTTGCGGTTCACCATGTGCACGTTGAGCAAGGTGAGATAGGGGCCGAGGAGGACGTAGGTGAGGGCGCCGCCGAGCGTCGCGGCGCAACCGACGGGCAGCCAGAAGCGCCGGAAATCGCGGAGCAGGCGCCAGCGGGAGGCGATCAGGGCCAGGCCGGGGAACGGCAAAATCAGCAGCAAAAAGATGGCTTGGTACAGTTCGCTGGACGCCTGCAGCCACCAAGCCAGGGCCATGCCGCAGGCGTAGCGGATGGCGGGTCGCTGAAAGTAGCGCACCAGGAAGAAGAAGAACAGCGGCACGCCGAAGCAGAGCTGCATGTTGAATTCGAGCGCGTAGCTGATGCGGTAGGGCATGAGCGTGAACAGCAGCGCGCCCAGCAGCGCGGCGCGGCGCGTGGCGCCCAGCGCCAGCAGCAGCAGCCAGAAGCACAGGCCCGACAGCGCCCAGAAGAAGACGAGCACGACGTGGTAGATCAGGACGGGATTCGCGCCTGGCAGGGCGAACAGCGGTGCGGCAACCAGCGCCTGCGGCCAGTGGAGCGCCTCGAAATAGAGCGTGCCCGGATACGGGTAATACATGTTGGTGTTGCCGTCGGGCGGCAGCAGATGGCCGGCCAGGATGGCGCGGGCCACGTATTCGAGTTTCCAGGCGTGGAACGGCGGATCCCAATGGTCCAGGACGGCGCTGGCAAACGTGCGCGCCCACGGCCAGGTGATGGCGAGGATCGCGGCGGCCAGCAGGAGCAGCACCAGCGGCGCGCGCCGCCAGGGAATCGCCGGCAGGGCGGGCGCGGCCTGCGGATCGGTTTTCACAGCAGGTCGGCCTCGTTCGGGTTCTTGCAGAACAGCACGCCTTGGTAGGCGAACAGGCCCTTGAACGTGCGCGTGAGGCCGCGGCAGAGCCACAGCGGCAGGCGCCAGCGCCGGCGGCGGAGGAACGGAAACACCAGCGTCAGCGGAAGCGAAGTGACGTCCGTCTCTTCGACTTTCCAGCCGGCGCGGACCAGCAGCCGGCGCATGCTGTCGAGCGTGTAGAAATGCAGCGCGTTTTCTTCCAGCAGGCCGCGGTGGTGCAGGGGAAATTGCCCGAACAGGATGCGCAGGCGCGTTTGGACGTTGGCCACGTTCGGCAGCGCGACGGCCAGCAGGCCGCCCTTGACGAGGTATTTCTTCAGGCGGGAAAGGAAATCGGCGGGGTCGACCAGGAACTGGAGGATGTCGGCGGCGAGAATGATGTCGTATTTTTCGTCGAGCGGGACGGCGTCGAGATGGTTGAGGTCGTTTTGGAAGACGCGGCGGAAGAGCGCGCCGGATTCGGCGATGGCTCGCGGATCGCGGTCGATGCCGTCGAGGACGGCGCCGTCCTGCCGCAGGGCGGAAGCGATGGCGGCGCAGCCGAAGCCGAGGTCAAGCACGCGGTCGCCGGCAAGTTTCATCTGGCGCAGGCGGCGCAGGATGAGGGAGTGCGAGGAATAGGGATCGTCGAGCTTGCGGGCCTCGACGAGGGAACGGGGCGCGATGTCGTAGCGGTTTAGGCGGATCAAGCCCCAGCGGTGCAGGCGATACATGCAAGCGCTGCGGATGCAGTTGAGGCCATAGGAAACGCCGTTGACGTGGCAGACTTCGTCGCCGTAGCGCGTGGGGATGGGAATTTCGCGGATGACGGCGTCGGCTTGCCGGGCTTGGAACAGGATATGGGTGTCGAAATGCCATTCGTCGCTGTTTTCCCAAAGCGGAATGCGCCGGAGGAAGCGCGTGCCGTAGCCGCGATAGCCCGAATGGAATTCGGACATGGACAGGCCGCTCAGCCGATTTTCGATCCAGGTCAGAAGAATGTTGGCGACGAACTTGTATTTCGGCATGCCGCCCTTGAGAGCGTCCCGGCGGTTGATCATGCGCGAGCCGATGACCACGTCGGCGTCGCCGTCCACCAAGGGGCGGAACAGATCCGGCAGCATTTCCGGCGCGTATTGGCCGTCGCCGTGGAGCATGATGACGGCGTCCAGGCCGCGGTCGATGGCGTATTGGTAGCCGAATTTCTGGTTGCCGCCGTAGCGGCGGTTGATGCGATTGCGAAAGACCTTCAGCTTGCCGTGCGGATCGGGATATTCCATCGCCTGGCGGGTCGTTTCGTCCATGCTGCAGTCGTCCACGACGTAGACGACTTCCACTTCGCGCCAGATTTCTTCCGGAATGCGTCGCAGGGTGTCCTGGATCAGCAATTCGGCGTTGTAGGAAATGACGAAGACGCCCAGCCGCTTGCCTTTGGCGGAAAACGGTTCGGGAACGGTCGTGGAGGGGGCGGCGCTCATGATGTCCAATTGAAATGCAGCCGAAAATGCGCTTGCGGCGCCTGTTTTTCAAGCCTTATTGGGCCGCTGCGGGGCCCATGGGCGCCTCCGGTTTGGCGGGCGCCGGCGCGCCGGAAGCGGTCGGCGGTTCGGCCGGAGAGGAGGTGGTCGGCGCCGGTGCGGAAACGGCTTTGAGATCGGGCCGCAGGTCCGAGCGGAAGGGACTGGCCGGCGTCGCCGGGGCGGCGGCAGGCGGGGCGGCCGGATTCGGCATCTGGAACTGGGCATCCTGCAGGGTCCAGGTCTCCCCGATCTTGCGGAACAGCATGATGGTCGGCTTGAGGGCCGTCGAGCCTTGGACGTTCACGCCGAGACCCAGCGCGTCCGGCGCGAGCCGGCGGCACTGGACGATGGTCCACGCGGTCGGCACGCCGATCCGGGCGGTGAACTCCTGGGCTTGCTGGAGGAACGCCAGTTGCGGAACCCGCTGGCGATACTCTTGGCCGAACATGCCGTAGGCGGCATCGAGTTCGCCGGTCTGCCAACGCTTCCAGAAGTCGTCCACGAGGGCGGCGACGGGTTCGGGCGGCGGCAGGGTTTGGACGCCGGGCACCACCATCTTGCGGCCCAGTTCCTCGACGATTTCCGGCGCCACCAGCCATTGGTCGCCGAGCTTCTTGATGCCGAGCAAAATCGGCTTTTCCTTGCCCTCCGGCGTGCGGGCCGCGACGCTGGCGAGGTAGCCTGGCGCGCCCTCCGGCGCCGGCGCGAAGCCTTGGATGCGCCAGGTCATGCCCGCGTAAGCCGCTTTCTGCATCACGTCCAGCAGAATGGCGCGGAGCCGGTCCGGCGCGAGTTCGTTGAGCTGCATCTGGGCGGACATTTCGTCGAGTTCCTGGGCGGCGAGCTCCGGATTCTTGGTTTTCAGGTCGGCCAGGCGGCGCTCCAGGAGGTATTGGCGCATGCCGCGCAGATCGTTCAAGGCCAGCGCCTGCTCGAATTGGCCGGCGGCCAGGAGGGGCAGATAGGCTTCGACCAGCGCGGCGGCGGCGGGTTCGGGCGGCTCCGGTTCGAACAGCGGCGGGGCTTCCGCGCGGAGCGCGGGCGTCCAAACCAAGGGGAGGGCGAAAACCAGCCGCTTCAGCATGTTCTTCATGGTCGAGCTCCTTCCGCGGGGGTGGCGGGGCGGGGTGCGGCCGTCGCGGCCGTCCCCGTCCGGAAACTATCGCGCAACGGGGGCAGCAAGTCAAACGCCCGCCGCGGCGCGTCCGCAAAAGTTTTGATTGAAATGGGGGCGCCCTGTTTCATAATGCGAAAAATCGTTGGGTGCGGAAGAAGCCGGTGCCGCCACCTGCCGACGGAGGATGCAGAGGGTTGTGAGCGAGTTCCTGGAGTTCGAGGACGTATCCAAGCATTATGGCGCCGTGCGGGCGGTCGACCACGTGTCGCTGACGGTCAAGCAGGGGGAATTCTTTTCGCTGCTGGGACCGAGCGGCTGCGGCAAGACGACGCTGCTGCGCATCCTGGCCGGCTTCGAGCAGCCCGACACCGGGCGCGTGCTGCTCGGCGGGGAGGACGTGACCGACCTGCCGCCCTACGAACGCAAGGTCAACACCATTTTCCAGAGCTACGCGCTGTTTCCGCACCTGTCCGTCTGGGACAACATCGCGTTCGGCCTCAAGGTCGCCAAGCGGCCGAAGCGGGAGATCAAGGAAGAGGTCGCGAAGATGCTCGCCCTGATCCAGATGGAGGATCAGGCCTGGAAGAAGCCCGACCAGATTTCGGGCGGCCAGAAGCAGCGCGTGGCGATCGCGCGCGCGCTGGTGAACAAGCCGCGGGTGCTGCTGCTGGACGAGCCGCTGGCCGCGCTGGATCTCAAGCTGCGCCAGCGCATGCTGATCGAACTGGACCTGATCCACGACGAAGTCGGCATCACCTTCCTCTACGTCACGCACGACCAAGGCGAGGCCATGAGCCTCTCCGACCGCATCGCGGTGATGAAGCTCGGCAAGATCGAGCAGCTGGGCACGCCGGCGGAAATCTACGAGGCGCCGCGCTCCAGCTTCGTCGCCGCCTTCATCGGCGACACGAATTTCTTCGACGGCACCGTCGCCGAGCCGCTCGAAAAGAATTCCGTGCTGGACGGTTTCCTGGCCGTGGCGGTGGACAAGGACTACAGCCGCCTGAAGATCGAGGATTTCCCCGACCTGGAATGCTACAACGACAAGCAGATCAAGGAAGGCGAGCACGTCTTCCTGAGCATCCGGCCGGAGAAGCTGAGCATTTCGCGCGAGCGGCCCGAACCCGCGCCGCACCTCAACGCCATCGAGGG
>CAYTEK010000030.1:0-10818 GCA_964436715.1 uncultured Verrucomicrobiota bacterium
GAGGGGCGAGGAGTCATCGGTTTCGGGCCTCGACCCGCGACCCTCAAGCCTCTCTTTCGCAGCCAGCCAGTCGCGCCAGCGCGTTTCGGGGGTGTCGAGGACGCTGGCGCGTTGCCAAAGGGGCGAGAGGGAGTTGGCGGCGAAGTCGCGCCATTCCTGTTGCGCGAGGGGCGCGGCATCGGCGGGGCAAGCGCGCGGCAAGGGCACTTCGGCGTAGGAGGCAAAAGCGGTGCCGTGCGCGGTGTTGTAGGCGGCGACGTCCTTCGAATGGCGCGGCTTGAGGTAGAGCTTGTGGAAAAAGCCTTCGACGGACAGGACGGTGAGGCACCAGTCGGGCGCCGCGGCTTTGAAGGCGTCGAATTCGGTCGCCAGCGGCGTGGCGTCGGGAACGGTCTGGGGAAAGAGATAGGCGGGCGGCTGGATGAAGACGGCATACCAGGCGTCGAAGTCCGTGCCGAGGGCGGCGTTGAGCGCGGGGAGAGAGCCGTATTTTTCGCGCAGGCGGCGGCGGAACTCGCGGAGTTCGCGCGGGAACGCGCCGGCCTGCGGCGCCCAGAAATGGCCCAAGGCGATGGCCGTCGCCGGCAATTGGCCGGAAGCCAGGAATTCGCGCCAGAGCGGCACGAGTTCGGCGCCCGGCGCGTCGGGCGGCGGCAGCGGCACGTCTTCGAACGCCGCGTAGTCGGAATCGAAGGCCATGTTGAGGGCGTCCATCGATTCGTTGAAGAGCGCTTCGAGATGTTTTTGCCACAGCGCCTCGTCGGAAACGAGGAACCGGGGCACGAGGACGTTTTCGCGCTGGTCGGCGATGGATTTGGTGGAACCGGCGACCATGAGCCCGAGCGGATAGAGCATCGCGACGGCGCCGAGCCCGAGCGCCGCGTAGATCGCGGCGATCAGCAGCCGCGATTTCGGCGAGCGGCGTCCGATGGCGGAGAGAATGGGCATCGCGTTAGGGTGGCGGTTGGACGAACAAGAGCGGCGCGCCGGCGGCGACGGTCTGGCCCGCGGCGACCGGAAGCTCCTGGACGGTTCCGGCACAGGGGGCGTAATGGCGGAGTTGTTCGCGGGCTTGTTGGGCGATCTTCAGGTCGGCCAGCGTCCGATTGCGTTCGGCTTCGGCCGTTTCGAAAGCTTGACGGGCGGCCGTCAGGTGGGCGGGTTCGCCGCGACCCGTTTCGGCGCGTTGTTTGGACTCCAGATATTCCGTGCGGGCCGCAGCCAAGGCGTTTTCGCGATCTTGCAGCGCGAGGCGCAACTGGGCGGGGTCCGGCAAGGGGCTGGGCAAAGCGAGGGTGGCGACCCATTCGCCGGGCTGGACTGCGGCGCCCGGTGCGACCCGGATTTCGGCCACGGTGCCGGCGAACCGGGCAGCGACGGGGACCGGCGCCGGGGCCGGGGGGAGATGTTGGCAGGCGCACAGACTCGCCGCCAGCAAGACAAGCCCCCAGCTTCGGGCGCCACGAGGGAAGAGCAAGGACGAAGTCATGCGGCTACCATATCCATTCGGCCAGCGGCCGAAAAGGGATTTTGAGCCGCAGAAGGGGGCGGAAGGGGCGAAAAAAGATCGACCCGCCGCAACGTCAAGCGGTTGACTTTGCTGCCAACCGGAACTATTATGAAATTGTTAAAGTCCGGTCTGTTCAAACCTCAGGGATTTCCTTATGACGCGGAGACTGCCGATCGAATCCATGCGCCGCACTCGCTGCGGGAAGATGGCGAGACTCGCCGCGGGATTGGGCGTGGTCTTGAGTCTGCTGGGGGGGGCGCGTGCGGAAGGCGCGTTGGGGACGATCACGTCCCTTGCGATCGCCGGCAACCGGCTGGCGATCGTTTGCGGCACGGACCAGTTGGAATTGCAGATTTGTTCCAGCAACGTCCTGCGGCTGGACTACAAGCCCGGCGGAAGCGGCGACGCGCGGACGGCAATCATCGGGACGACGAACTGGCCCTATGCGGGGGCGACGATCGACACGAACGCCGATCCGATCGTGGTGACGACGCCGGCGATGCGGGTGGAAATCGCGCGTGCGCCTTGCCGGGTGGCGGTGGCGGATGCCGCCGGAACGCCGGTGGTTTGGGAACCGGCGGCGGAAGGGATGTTCGCCGACGGGATCCGCCTGGCGCATGGAGCGGGGTCCGAATTCTACGGCGTCTCCGGCTACAACGCCTGGGACGATTCGTCGGCCGGCCTGCTGCGCTCCGCCGGCGGTTGGGCGGAAGCGGGCTACCAAGGCGATTGCGGCGCGCCGCTGATCTGGAACCGGAACGGCTTCGGGCTGCTGGTGGATTCGGATGGCATCCAGTTCAACGCCTCGGCCACCAATCTGGTGGCGCAATATTGTTCGCGCACGGAGGTGGAAGCCTACCTGCTGATCGGCGGGCCGGAGGCGATCCTCGCGGCGGCGGCGGAAATCAGCGGGCGGCCGCCGATGTTCCCGAAGTGGGGCATGGGCTTCGCCAACACCGAGTGGGGCATCACGCAAAGCGAGCTGACGAACGTCGTCGCCGGCTATCGTTCGCGCGCCATTCCGATCGATCTGTACGTTCTGGACTTCGACTGGAAGCAATGGGGCGCGGACCACTACGGCGAATGGATCTGGGACACGACGAAGTTTCCCGGCGGGTCGTCCGGCGCGCTGCGGACGCAGCTGGATGCGCAAGGGGTTCGGATCGGCGGCATCATGAAGCCGCGGATCCACGTGTATACCGAGCAAGGCGGCTACGCGACCTCGAACGGCTTCTGGTGGCCGGGCCAGGCGGAGTACAGCGACTATTTCTCCGGGCAGCCGGTCAAGGACGTGAATTTTTCCAACGCGGCGTGCCGGACGTGGTATTTCAACCACATCACCAACTCGTTCGACACCGGGATGGTGGCGTGGTGGAACGACGAGGCCGATCAGGCGGGCGGCGGCAGCATGCTGTTCGGAAATTGGCAGTTCCTGAACATGCAAAGGGCGCTCTACGAAGGCCAGCGCAGCCACACGGACCGGCGGGTGTGGTCCATCAACCGCAACTTCTGGCCGGGCTCGCAGCGCTATGCCTACGCGATGTGGTCCGGCGACATCGATGGCGGGTTCACGTCCATGGCCAACCAGCGCGAGCGCATGCTGTCGGCGATCGGCGTGGGCGCCGCGCGCTGGGGCATGGACATCGGCGGGTTCAACAACGCGGACCAGACCACGGCGGAGTGTTACGCGCGCTGGATGCAGTTCGGATCGATGGTGCCGATTTTCCGGGTGCACGGCCAGCAGGACCAGCAGCGGCAGCCGTGGGTGTACGGCGCGCAGGCCGAAGCGGTTGCGACCGCCGCGATCCGCCTGCGCTACCGGCTGATTCCCTACGTCTATTCCTGCGATCGCCGGCTGCACGAAACGGGCGTGGGGATCGTGCGCACGCTGACGATGGCGTTTCCGGACGATCCCAATACGGCCAACGTCAAGGACGCGTGGATGTTCGGCGATTCCCTGCTGGCGGCGCCCGTGGTGGCGCAAGGCCAGACGCAGAAGAGCGTCTACCTGCCGGCCGGCACGTGGCGCGATTTCTTCAAAGGCACGGAATACGCCGGGGGCCAGACCATCGCGTACGCAGTGAACAGCGCCACTTGGGCGGATCTGCCGTTGTTCGCGCGCGACGGCGCGATCATTCCCATGCAGCCGGTCCAGAACTACGTCGGCGAAGCGTCCGTCACCAATCTCGATCTGCTGCTGCTGCCGTCCACGGACACGACGTCGTTCGTCTATTACGACGACGACGGGGAAACCTACGGCTACGAAACCGGCGCCTACTACCGCCAGACGATCGCGCTGGCGGACGCCGGCGAAACGATCCAGGCGGATTTCTCCGCGCCGGAAGGCGCTTTTGAGCCGGACCTGGAATATTTCTATGCCTACGTGCGTTGCGCGACCAACAACGGCGTCAGCCTGAACGGCGCGGAACTGGCTCGGGCCGCCGACGCGGCCGCCCTGCGGGCGTCGCCGACGTCCGGCTGGGCGCATGCCACCAACCAGTTCGGCTATGCGGCGCTGGTCAAAATCCCCGCCGGTTCCGCCCAGGCGCTGGTCCTGAGCAACAACCTGGCGGCGACGCCGCAGTTTGCGCCCGCCGCGGGAACCTACTCCGGCCTGGTGTTGGTGGAAATCGCCTGTGCGACGCCCGGGGCGGAAATCCGCTATACGCTGGACGGCAGCGATCCCGACGAATCGTCGGAACTGTACGCCGCCGCGATTCCCGTGGCGGCCACCGCGGAAATTCGCGCGCGGGCCTATGCGCCCGGGCGGGATCCGAGTTCCGTCGCCGTCGCCGCCTACGCGATCGACGCCAACCTGCTGAACAACGCCGGATTCGAAACCCAGGCCGGAACCAACTCCGAAGCGGCGCAGTATTGGGAAGCGGGCTATCCCGATGCCCACGGCGCGCGGTGGGGAACGGCCGCGCGCGTGGCCTGGCGTCCGCTGGAAGGTTCGTGGCACGGCGCCGTCCGCGGCACGTGGTCGCCTTCCGGCGGCACGAACGGCGGATTTCGGCAGGAAGTGGCCGCCGTGCCGGGGCAGTCCTACGTCTTCAGCGTCTGGTGTTGGGCCGACAGCACTTGGTCGGCGTCGGCGCAGGGCATCAAACTGGAATTCCTCGACGGCTTGACCGGCGGGTCGAACGTCTTGCTGGCCGCGACCAATTCGACGGCCGGCGTCGGTCAGTCCTGGGTGCAGAAAATGGTGACCGCCACGGCGCCATCAAACGCGACCTGGGTGCGCGCAACGATCTACGCCGACGGGGTGGGCGCGAACGGCGCGCTGCAGTTCGACGACGGCTCGTTGGAGGGGCCCGAACGGCACGTGTTCACCGTGGTCTCCGCGCACGGGACGCCGGATCCCGCCGCGGGTTATCATCTCGTGCCATCCGGCACGACCCTGACCAATTCGGTGGAATCGTCGGTTTCCAACGGGCTGTTGGAATACGTCTGCACGGGCTGGACGCTGGCCGGCAACGAACCGTCCGCCGGATCCTCCAACGTTTTCGCGGCGACGATCACCAACGCCGCGCAACTGACGTGGCGGTGGACGACCAATTCGCTGGTGCCCAGCGCGATCGAATTCGTCGCGGCGAGCAACGCCGCGGACGAAAGCGCGGGCGGCGTCTGGATTGCCTTGCAGCGCGACGCCACGAACGCATCGGCCTCGGTGCGCGTCTCGGCCGCCGACGGCACGGCGACCGCCGGGGCGGACTTCGCGGCGTTGTCCGCCGTCGTGGAGTTTCCCGCGGGCGCGTCCACGGCCGCGGTCGAACTGGTGCTGTTGGACGACGCGCTCGACGAAGCCGACGAAACGCTGGCGCTGGTATTGTCCGAACCCGGCGGGGCCGGCGTGCTCGGTGCGCAAAGCAACGCCGTCTTCACGATCCTGGACGACGACGAAGCAATGCCGGATCGCGCGCTGGCGGTCGAGTCGGCGCATGGCGCGTGCGCCCCGCCGGTCGGGACGAACGTCTATCCCCACGGCACGCTGGTTTCGTGCACGGCGACCAGTCCCGTCGCCGTAGGCGCGACCCAGTTCGTGTGCGTGGGCTGGACCGGCGCGGGCTGCATTCCGGCGTCCGGCAGCGGCGCGGCGGTCCCGCCGTTCGCGCTGACGAACGATTCCGCGCTCGCGTGGAAGTGGGACACGAACGTCTGGTTGGGCGTGGCGGCGGAAGCCGGCGGGTCGGTCACCGGCGCGGTTTCCGGCTGGCAGGAACTGGAAACCGAGGTTTCGCTGACGGCGACGCCGGACGCCGGCCACGCGTTCGCCGGCTGGGCCGGAGACGTTTCCGCGGGGCAGGTGATGGAGAATCCGTTGACGCTCGCGGTCGATCGGGCCCGCGCGGTCACGGGGCGGTTCATTTCGGTGGCCAGCGGCAATCTGCTGAACAATCCGGGCTTCGAGGTGGCCGCGGGCACGAACGGCAACGGGGCGGCCTATTGGGAAACGGGCGTGCCCGACGATCACGGCGAGCGCTGGGGTTCGGCCGCGCGCGTGGCCTGGCGTCCGACGGAAGGTGCTTGGCACGGCGCGTTGTGCGGCACGTGGTCGAACAGCTACGGCTACGGCGGGTTCTGGCAGGAAGTGCCGGCGGTGCCGGGCCGCGACTACGCCTTCGGCGCGTGGTTCTGGGCCGATGCCACGTGGTGGGCGACGGATCAGGGCATCAAGGTGGAATTCCTCGACGGCGCGGCCGGCGGAAGCAACATCCTGCTGGCGGCGACCAACGCGTTCTACGACGTGGGCGAAACCTGGGCGTACAAGGAGGTGTCCGGCACCGCACCCGCGAACGCGACCTGGGTGCGCGTGGTGGTCTACGCCAACGGCATCGGGGCCAACGGCGCGCTGCAGTTCGACGATCTGTCGTTGGCGGGACCGGACCAGCACGTGTTCGCAGTGGCTTCCGCGCACGGCGAGCCGGTGCCCGCGCGCGGGGCGCACGCCATCGACCATGGCGCCGTCCTGACCAATTCCGTGCCCAGTCCCGTGTCGGACGGCCCGGTGCAATACATCTGCACGGGCTGGAACCTCGCCGGCCTGGAGCCGGCGTCGGGGACATCCAACGCCTTCGCGGTCGCGGTGACCAACGATGCGCAGTTGACCTGGCTGTGGGAGACGAATTCGCTCCATCCTTGCACGATCGCGCTGGGCGCGGCGGAGATCGAAGCCGGCGAAGGCGATGGCCAGTCCCGCGTCGCCGTCGTGCGCGACGACGCCAACGGAGCGGCCTCGGTCGAACTGCAGGCCGCGGCCGGCACGGCCGCGGCCGGCGCCGATTTCGCGGCCGGCACGTACGACGTGCAGTTTGCCGTGGGCGTGGCTTCCCAGGACGTCCGGATCGCGATCGTGGACGACCTGTTGTTCGAGTCGAACGAGACAGTGTGGCTGCGGCTGGCGCATCCGTCGTCCGCGGCGGCGCTGGGGGCGCCCAGCAACGCGGTCCTGACGATCGCGGACAACGACGAAGACCTGGGCACGCGGAATCTGAGCGTGACGTCGGCGCACGCTTGGTGCGAGCCGGCGCCGGGCACGCAGGCCTATCCCTACGGCACGCCGCTGGCGTGCGCGGCCAGCGCCACGGTGGCGCAGGTCGGCACGCAGCTTGTTTGCGCGGGGTGGGCGGGCACCGGCAGCGTGCCCGCAACCGGCGCGACCAACGCCGTGCCGGCGTTCGTCCTGACGGCCGACAGCACCCTGACGTGGCAGTGGGCCACCAACGTGGACGTGCAATGCGCGCCGCCGGAGAACGGACACGTCGTCGGATTGACCAACGGCTGGCAGCCGCTGGGCGCGCCGCTGACGCTGACGGCGACGGCCAGTTCCAACTACCATTTCACGGCCTGGTCGGGCGACGTGCCCGCGGCGCAACGGCTGGACAATCCGCTGGTCCTGACGGCCGACTGCGCGCGGGCGATCGGCGCGACGTTCGGCGTGGATGCCGGCGTGAACCTGCTGAACAATCCGAGCTTCGAAGTGGCCGGCGCCAGCAACGCCGTGGCCGCCTATTGGGCGACGAACGATCCGGACGTCCATGGCGCCTGGTGGGGCAGTTTGCTGCGCGCGAACTGGGACAGCCACGACGGGGCCTGGGTCCAGGCGCTGCGCGGCACGTGGGCGGCGGCGGGCGATGCCGGCGGCTGCTGGCAGGAATTGGCCGCCCTGCCGGGCGAAACCTATCGCTTTTCGGCCTGGTTCTGGGCGGACGACGGCAATCCCTACGGGCCGTGGAATTCTTCCAGTCGCGGCATGAAGCTCGAATTTTATGCCGGCGCGAACGGCGGCGAAACCTTCCTGCTGGCGGCCACCAACGAATTGAACGTGGTGGACCAAACCTGGCGCAGCTATTCGGTCGAGGCCGTGGCACCCTCGAACGCGACCTGGGTGCGCGCGGTCGTGATGGCCACGGGGGTCAGCTACGACGGTTCGCTGCGGTTCGACGATTTGACGCTCGAATTGATGAGCGTGCTCGATCCGCCGGCGGTGGCGCCCGCGACGGACGAGGCCGAAACCTCGTTCGCGGCCAACTGGCAGGCCTCCGCCGAGGCCACCGGCTACCTGCTGGACGTCGCCACCAACGCCGACTTCACGCCCGACACGTTTGCGGACGACCTGTTCATTTCCGAATACGCGGAGGGGTCGGGTTCCAACCGCTACGTGGAAATCTACAACGGCACGGGCGCGGCCGCGGATTTGTCCGCCTATCGCGTGTGCATGATCGAAAACGGCGGATCCTGGTCCGAGCGGACGCTGGCGCTGGGCGGCACGCTGGCCCACGGCGCGACCTTCGTCGTGTCGGCGCCCGGCGCCACCAACGCGGCGATCCTGGCCGCGACGGATCTGGTGGCGCCGACGAACGGGCCCTTGGGCTTCACGGGCGACGACGCGGTGGGGCTGGCCCGCGTTGCGGGCGGCTTCACCAACGTCATCGACGCCGTCGGGGCGGAAGGCGCCGATCCCGGCACGGGCTGGGGCGTGGCGGGGACGGTGGACGCCACCTACAACCACACCTTGATCCGGTTGGCCTCCATCCGTTCCGGCAATGCCGATTGGAGCACGTGCTCGAACGAATGGACCGTGCTGTCCCGCGACGTCTTCACGAACGTCGGCGCGCACGTCATGAACGGCGGCGAACCCGGCGCGTTCGTGGCGGGCTACCAGGATCGGCCATGCGCCGGCCTGTCGCAGGTCGTGACCGGTTTGGCGGAAAACGCCACGTACTACTACCGCGTGCGGGCCACCAACGACACCGGGCTCAGCGATTATTCGGACGTCGCCATGGCGCAGACGCGCACGTCGTTCCTGGTGGTGGCGCTGGCCGGTCCGCACGGGTCCATCTCCCCAAGCGGCGCCGTGGCCGTAGCTTCCGGAAACGGACAGGATTTCCAGATCCTGGCCGATGCCTTCTACCGGATCGCCTCCGTGCGGATCGACGGCACGGAAGCCACCGTCACCAACGAATCGCAGATGACCGCGACCTGGGGCCCCGCGACCGCCACGGGCGTCGTCGAAGCGGCTTTCGCGGAGGCGTTGGCCGTCCACGACGTTCCGCATGGGTGGCTGGATTCCTTCTATCCCGGCGACACGAATTTCGATGCGCTGGCGGTGGCCGACGACGACGAAGATGGCTATGCCACGTGGGAAGAATTCATCGCGGACACGGATCCGACCGATGCCGGCGAATATTTCCGCATCGCCACGGCCCCGGCGATTCCGCCCGCGATTGCCTTCTTCACGTCGTCCACCGGCCGCCTCTACTCGCTTGTGGCGTGCCACGACTTGCTCGTCGGCGCCTGGAGCAACGTGCCTGGCGCAGGTCCGCGCCGCGGGCTTGGCGGCGCCGACAGCTTGACGGACACCAACGATCCGCCCGTTGGCTGGTACTACCAGATCCAGGTCCAAGTGCCCTAAACGCCCCGTTGGGAAGGCGGGGCAAACGCTCAGGCGTTTTGGCGGACGAGGTCGAGGAGGGCGGCGCCGTACTGTTCCAGTTTTTTGGGGCCGATGCCGTGGATTTCGGCCAGTTCGGCTTCGGTCTTGGGCGCGGCGGCGGCGAGGGCGTAGAGGGTCTTTTGGGAGAAGAGGTGGTAGGCGGGCACTTTCCGCGCGGCGGCCTGTTCGGCGCGCCAAGCGCGCAGGGCTTCGAAGAGGACGGGATTGGCGGGGGCGGCGGCGGCATCGATGGCGGCGACCGGCGTCCTGCTCTTCCGGCGGGACTTGGGGGCGGGTTCCACTTTAAGGGCCGCCGCGGAGCGGGCGGCGAGGAAGGTCTGGACGTCGAATCCGTCGGCGCAGGCCTGGATGCCGGCGAGCTTGATGCGGGCTTCGGTCTCGGCCTTTTCCTTGGCGTTCAGGAGTTGGCGGCGCAGGGCCTGGTTGTCGAGTTCGCAGTCGACGTCGGCGAGGGCGTCGAGGATGCCGTTGCGGAGTTTTTCCGCGAAATAGCCGTTGGCCTTTTGGAGGCGCTCGCGGAGGGCGGGATTGGTTTCGGCGTCGGGGTGGTCGGTCAGCAGGCGGTCGATCTGGAGCAGGAATTTTTCGCCGACGGCGACGAGGTCGGTTTGGGCGACGTCGTGGATTCGGCCGAACGATTCGACGAGGCCGGGCAGGACGCTGCCGCGGTTGAGGTCGGCGAGTTCGAGGAGCGCGTTGAGTTGGTAGCGCAGGCGGTGGAAGCTGAAGAGGCTGACGAGAAGTTCGCGCTGGTAGGTCAGGCGGTCGAGGGCGAGACGGTCGGCGTCGGGGGCGCGCGCGGCCATTTGGCGGACGTAATCGGCGACGGAGGGATCGGCGATGATGCTGCCGGGCCGGAGGGGCTTGCGCAGGACGAGGCCTTCGAGCGTCTTGCAGCGGGAGAGGGCGACGTAGACCTGGCCGTGGGCGAAGGAGGCGTCGGCGTCCACGACGGCGCGCTCGAAGGTGAGCCCTTGGCTCTTGTGGATGGTGATGGCCCAGGCGAGCTTGAGCGGGATCTGCTTGAAGGTGCCTTCGACGGTTTCGGCGATGCGATGGGTGGCGGGATCGATGGCGTATTTGACGTTGTCCCACTGCATGGGCGCGACGGAGATGTCGGCCGAGTCGCCGGGGCAGCGGACGCGGACGACACCGTTGGCGATGGCCGCGACGCGCCCGAGCTTGCCGTTGAAGAAGCGCTTGTCCCCGGATGCGAGCACCACCGAAACCGCCAGCTATCACATCGACCACGGGCACACGCAGCCGCCCCACCTTGACCGCGCGCGGCCCGACGGCCTGCTGCAGACTTCCGAAGCCACCGACGGTCAGCTGTACGTGCTGGGATTCGCTG
>CAYTEK010000030.1:10828-23359 GCA_964436715.1 uncultured Verrucomicrobiota bacterium
AGGGCCGCGACGCGGCCGATCTTGCCGTTGAAATAGCGTTTGTCGGGGGAGGTGTCGTTCTTGACGAACAGGACCTGCGCGCCGACCTTGAGTTCGATTTGCGGATCGACGGGAAAGGACGACTCGGGGAAATCGCCGGCGACGTCGGCGGCGAAGCGGACGGCGGGGCCGGGGAGGGCGGCGAGCTTGGAATCGTTGAGGCGCTGGGCCTGCGCGTTGTGGGTGCAGAGGGTCACGTAACCGTCGCCGTCGGCGGGCGCGAAGTCCGGCACGTGGCGCCGGTTGAGTTCGGCGAGCGCTTCCGGGGAGAGGCGGTTTTCGCGGACGGCGTTGAGAAGATCGAGGAAGCGGCCGTCCTGCTGGCGATAGACCTCGACGAGTTCGATGCAGGCGTAATCGGTTTCGCGGAGGGCGCGGCTGCCGAAGCAGTAGGGCACGTCGTAGCGATCCTTCAGAAATTCCCATTCGCCGTCTTTCACGACGGGAGCGAGCTGCTGCAGGTCGCCGATCATCAGGAGCTGGACGCCGCCGAACGGCTTGCGGCGGTCGCGGAAGCGGCGGAGGACGCCATCGACGGCATCGAGGAGATCGGCGCGCACCATGCTGATTTCGTCGATGACGAGCAGGTCCATGCCGCGGATCAGGGCGAGCTTGTCGCGGGAAAAGCGGAAGTGCTGCGGATCGTTTTCACGGTCCGCCAAGGGGCCGAAGGGGAGCTGGAAGAACGAGTGGAGCGTGACGCCGCCGGCGTTGATGGCGGCCACTCCGGTGGGGGCGACGACGACCATTTGCTTGGGCAGGAGTTCCTTCAGCGAACGCAGGAAGGTGGTTTTGCCCGTGCCCGCCTTGCCGGTCAGGAACAGGGGGCGGCCGGTATGCCGCAGGAGGTCGAGGGCAAGTTGCCGCGCGGGATTGGGGCGTTCGGGAATCTGCATGGGGCCAGCATGCGCCGGCGGCCGCCGGATTGCAATACTGAACTAGCGTTCATTCACGGTGGAATGCCAATGACCATCATAATCGTAATCCTACTCGCAATCGTAGATCTTCATCATGGTCGCCATTTGATCGAGCCGTGGCGGAAAAGGGAGAGGGAATTAAGATTAAGATTACGATTACGAGTCGCGCGGGGATTGACGGAAAACGAGGGACGGAGTACTTTCCGGCCATCGTCAGTGATGACAGGGAATAAAAGATGCGTGCGATCCGCTCCAATCTGAATGCGCAAACGCGCCCCTGCACCCCGGCGGCCCGCTAGTCGTTTCCGATTCGGTTCCGACAGCCCGTCCCGCGGTTTGCAGGCGCGGCCAATCCCGTTTCCGGGATTCGGCCCGGCGCGCCGTTTCCCTGTTTTTCCCGTTTGTTTTGTTGGAGTTTTTCCCATGACGAGATCTCATGCGCCAGACGCTGGCACATCCAGCCCGGCCTTCCTGTGTACCCATTGCGGCGCCGCCGTGCCCGGGTCCGCCCCCGGCACGATCCACCGCAATCATTGTTCCCGTTGCCTGTGGAGTCTGCACGTGGACCTGACGACCGGCGATCGCCGGTCGGCCTGCCGCGGACCGATGGAGCCGATCGCCATCGGCATTCGGCCCGACGGCGAGTGGTCGCTCGTGCATCGCTGCGCGCGGTGCGGGTTGATGCGCCTGAATCGGATCGCCGGCGACGACAACGAACTGCTGCTGGTGTCCTTGGCGCTGCGGCCGCTGGCGCGGCCACCGTTTCCGCTGGAACGGCTCGGCGTCGGCGCGCTTCCGGAGGGGCAGCCATGAACCTGCGCGAATGGGGTTGGGACGACGATTGGGCAGCGGCGTTCGCGCCGCATGCGGCGGAAGGCCTGCAGCCGGCGCGCGTGGTGCGGCAGGATCGCGGCGCCTGCGAAATCCAGCTGGAAACGGGCGCGCGTTCGGCGGAACCCACCGGGCGTTTTCGCCATGCCGTCGAAGCCGGCGAAGCGGAGCTGCCCGCCGTCGGCGACTGGGCGGCGATCGATCCGCGGCCGACCTGCGATCGCGCGGGCCTTGCGGCGGTTCTGCCGCGGCGCGCCTGCCTGGCGCGGCAAGACGCCGGCCGGGCGACGCGCGCGCAGGTGCTGGCGGCGAACGTCGACGTGGCGTTCCTAGTCGGCGCGCTGGACGCGGGGCGCGGCTTCAGCCTGGCGCGGCTGGAGCGCGCGCTGGCGCTGGTGCGCGCCGGCGGCGCGGAAGCGGTCGCGGTGCTGAACAAGGCCGACCTGTGCGACGATGTCGGCGCCCGGGTGCGCGAGGCGCAGGCCGCGGCGCCGGACGTGGCGGTGGTGGCATTGAGCGCGCTCGAAGGCTGGGGCGTGGACGAGCTGCGTTCGTGGTTGGGCGCCGGCCGGACGGGCGTGCTGCTGGGGCCGTCGGGCGTCGGCAAATCCGCGCTCGTCAACGCGCTGCTGGGCGAGGCGCGGCAGGCGACAGGGCCGGTACGCGAGGAAGATGCGCGCGGGCGGCATACCACGACGCGACGCGAACTGTTCCGGTTGCCGGACGGCGGACTCCTGATCGACACCGCGGGCCTGCGGGAATTCCAGCCGTGGGACGCGGCCGGCGATCTCGATGCTGTCTTTCCGGAAGTGGCCGAACTGGCCGCGCATTGTCGGTTCCGGGATTGCCGGCACGAAGGCGAACCCGGCTGCGCGGTGCAGCAGGCGCTCGGCGACGGAAGCCTGGACTTGCGGCGCTTCGAGCATTACTTGCGGCTCAAGCGCGAGCAGGCCTATCAGGAGCAGAAGCGCGATCTGGGCGCGCAACTGGCCGAAAAAACGCGCTGGAAGAAAATCGCCCAGTGGCAGAAGGACCTGTACCGGCACCGGGAAAAATGAGCGGGCGATGGCGCTGAAGCCGGCTCCGTTGGGAGCCGGTTTCAGCGGTCGGCAGGCAAATCAGCGGGCATGCTGGAGCGCGTAGGCATCCAGGAGATTGCGAATCATCTTTTGGTAGGCCGTCTGGTGCTTGTCCGCCTGAGCCTTGAAGAAATCGAGACTGGCGCGGCTCAGCGAGATGGTCACCTTGACCTTCTCTTCCCGGAAAGCGAGTTGCTCGGGCGAAGGCAGGAAATCCTTCACCACGCGGACCCTGCCCAGCGGCTCATTCGTGTATTTGATTTTGCTTTTCATAGATGGCCTTGCCTTTCCGCCAATATCCGGCGCCGAAGATGCGGATGACGTTGTCGCGATAGGTGAAGCGCACGGTCAACACGCCGTCGCCCACTCGACCCAGACAATAAAATCGCCGTTCGTTCGCGCTGTGGTCTTCGTCCTCCAGGACGACGCGGCGGACGTCGGCGAAGGCATACTGGGCCAGCGCGAACGGCACTCCGTGTTTCCGCTGGTTCAGGCGATCCTTGGCCTCGTCCCACTCGAACCGCGTCTTGTCCATGCCGGGAATCTAGCACGCCGGGGACGATGTGCAATACATATATATGGTCATTTATATGGCAATCATGCAGGAATCCCGGAAAAGGCGTTCTTGAACGCCTACAGGCTCAGTGGCATGCTGTTGTCGCGAGAGGAAAGGTGGTGACGGATGCCCGCCCAAGAAGTCGTCAATGCGGTTGTCGCTAGCACCGAGAAATATCTCCAAATGCTTACCACGCAAAACGGGGGGGTGAGCCGACACCGAGCCCGCCGAATCCAGGAAAAGGGGGAACTCTATTTCGAGGATGCGCGCTGGACGGCATATCGGTGCAAACTTGATCGCTTTTTAAGCATTCGTCCCGATTCCTCGGCAACATTTGTGGCCGATGTTCAGCCTGGCACGCAAATCGAGATCTATCTGATCGATTACAATCGCAAGAGCGGAGAAGCCGAGTTTGCGGCCAAAACAGGCTTGCCGGAGGGAGATGGCTGCATCGACATCGATTTCCGATGGCTGGTGCGGCGTTGCTTGGATTGGTATCGAAGCAAGGGGACATCGGTTGCCGAAATTGAAACCGTTTCAAAATTCGGAAAGGGCCAATCTGGCTATGAACAAGCCGACGGGCAGAGCACCGATCAATTCCAAGCGGTTCAGACCCTATTGACCGAGGGTTTGTCCTATGTGTGGGGACCTCCGGGAACGGGGAAAACCACGTGGGTGTTGGCCAAGGCGGTAGCACATTGTGTTCGGCAGGGCGAAAAGGTGCTAGTGCTAGCTTCCACGAATCTGGCCGTGGACAACGCGCTGTTTGCGGTCTTGAACGAAGGCACGTCCCGCTTTGATCTGCTTCGCGTGGGCTTCCCATCCGAAAAGTTCAAAGATCAATATCCCGAATGCTGCGAAGACCGTGTGTTTGCGGCCAAAATACGAGAGATAGAGAGGGAGAAGAAAGAGTTGGAGCGGGCGCAGGCGTCCCTTCTGCGAAGGCATGAGCTGGAGCGCGAGATTGAGGAAGCCCAGAAACGACTATCTGATGGTCATGCGGAAATTGCACGGCTGGAAAGAGAGGCGGAAGAGAGATCCGGGCAGCTGGATATTGGGAACTCGGATCACAATCAACATGAACTGAAAAGGAAAGCGTGCCGCGCCGCCTTGTTGGCTTGCACAAAAGAGCTGGCCGGAATCGGCTTCGATAATCTCGTGAAGGAAGTGCAGGCATTGGAGTCAGATCACGCGCAGACGGTCGCGCGGCTTGCCGAGCTTGAAAAACAACGAAAAGACCTTGGTTTCTGGGGTGGGGTCACGGGTCGGAAACGGAAGTATGAAGAGTCGATTGCCAGTGACCGGAGCCACTTGGCAGCTGTGGAGGGCACTCTGGCCAGCATGCGCCAACGGAAGTGCGAACAGGAACCTCATGTAGCTGCACTCAAGCAGAAATTGGCTGAGTTGAAAGGACAGCACGCCACAATCGGTAAATTGTGTGTAGAGGCGCAGCGCAAATCCATTCAATTGGAGACGGCGCTTCGCACAACCCAAAAAGAATTGGAAAGACAGCAGCAGGAGCAAGACGCCCTGGCCATCCGGATCGAACAATTTAGCGGTCAGCTTGAGTTGGCAGATGACTATGGACCTGCGGAAAAATGGGAGCAGGAACGCGTAAAATGGCAAATTCGAATCCAGCAACTTCAAGCAGAACTAGATCGGTATAAACAGGACTTCGAGAGCAAGCTGGTATTGGGGATGACGCTGGATTCCTTCATTGGCCTGACGATGCAAAAGTGCTTGTCTGTGGATCGCGTTTTCATTGACGAGGCGCCTTATGCTCCGTTGGCAAAGGTGATTCCGGTTCTCAGTCTGCATAAGCCGATTGCCATGTTGGGAGACCATTGCCAGCTCCCGCCCGTTTACGAGGGGGAAAATTCCGATGAGGCGGAATCTTACTGGAGAACCTCCTCCATTTTCATGGAAGACGCATTTAGGCTAGGAAACAACTTCCGCGCATTGAACGAATTGGACGAGCCAAGCCATTTGTTGGTCAAGCGAGTGGTTCTCCGAGAATCTTATCGATTCGGGCCTCGTCTTGCCCGGGTGTTGGATATGCATGTTTACAAGGGAATTGGGTTGCAAGGGCGCGGTGAACATGACACTTCAATTGAGAGCGTGCATTGCGAGCCCTATGAAAGGGGTGGTCGTGAGAGGCGGCAAAATGATTCCGAGGTAGATGAAATACTGAGTCGAGTTGAAGCGTGGGGGAGTTGGATTAACGGCGCAGGGGAGGCCACGGGTTCAACGCTTGCGATATTAACGCCATACAAGAATCAGCGAAAACTGATAAACAAGGAACTTCGGCGAGCCTTTTGGCGTAAACCCGAAATTCTTAACCGAGTCGAGGTCTGGAGCGTTCACCAGTCGCAAGGCCGAGAATGGGACGTCGTATTTTTCAGCGCGTCGGACACGGGCCGGCTTTCCGGCAATGGTTCATGGTATGCCGATTCCCGGAAACTGGTGGGTCGCGCCGTATTGAACACAGCCATTAGCCGGGCGAAGAAACATCTAAGGGTATTCAATGATCGGGCGTGGTGGGGACAACAGACGAATTCCATTTTGGCGGAATTGGCGAACAATCCCAAATTCCAACGAGGCGGAGTGTAGAAACTAGCCGCGATTTCCCGCTTGGGGAACCGCGGAGCGGCGGATCTATGGGCCGGAGCTAAAGGGGCCGAGCAACCGCCCGACGATGGCGTCGGGGCTCCATTCCGATCCCGCCTGAAACTTTGCGGCCTTCGCGTTCTTTGCGAGAGGAGGGCTATTACTTCTCTTCGCGGTTGGCGCGGAACTCGACGCGGGAGAGGATGCGGAGCTGGTAGAGGGTGAAGCCGACGAGGAGGCAGCCGAGCACCCAAGCGGCGGCGGTGGCGGGGCCGAGGCGCAGGAAGATGAAGGCCTTGTAGAAAATGTGCAGGCCGGCGACTTCCGTGCCCGCGCCGCCGGCGGTCATGGCGAGGATGTTGGCTTCGGCCTGCCAGGCGGCGATGAACACGCCGACGAAATTGATGATCAACAGCGGCCGCAGGGTCGGGACGATCACGAACAGGATCTTGTCGGTGAACGAGGCGCCGTCGATGTCGGCCGCTTCGTAGAGGTCGTCGGGAATGCCCTTGAGCGCGGCGAGGTAGATGAGGCAGCCGGGGCCCATGCCGGCCCAGAGCATCGGCAGGACGCACGAAAACAGCGCGGTGCGCGAGTCGTCGAGCCAGCGGACGGGCTCGGGCAGCGTGGCGAAGAGCGCGGTCAATGGCGCGACGCGCCAGATTTCGCGCAGGGGGCCCAGCGGCGCGGCGGCGAGCAGCAGGCCCGCGGCGATCACGAATATCGCGGGCTTCCAGAGGTTGTGGTTCAGCAGGCGGCGGGCGAGATGGAGCGCGAGGAGCAGCGCGGCGAGCGAAAGCAGCAGCCAGCCCGCCGCGGGCATCGCCATCACGAGGCGGTTGATCAGGCCGGCCTCGGACGGTTCGTAGAATGTCTTCCAGAGCAGGATGACGACGAGGCCGGTGATGGACGCGGGCAGGTAGAAAATCACGCGGAAGAGGATTTTGCCGCGCGGGACTTCTTGCAGCAAAATGGCCAGCAGCACGGGCGGAATGAAGGTCAGCGAAATGACCAGAAAGGCGTAGCGGGCGGAGGTCAGCAGCGCGCGCCACCAATCCGGATCCCACAGCAGGTTGGCGAAGTTGTCGAGGAATACCCAAGTCGAGGCGCCGAAGATGCGGTAGTCGAAGAACGCCATCGCCGCGCCGCGGAAGAGGGGGACGTAGCCCCAGAGGAAGATGGTGGCGGCGGCGGGCAGCAGCAGCAGCGCCGCCGGCAGGAACCGGCGGCGGGAATTCCGATTTTGGATTTTCCCCTGACCTCCGACCTCTGCCTTCTGACCTCTCCTGCCGGGCAAAAAGATCCGGACCATTTGGCGGACGGCGAGGACGACGCTGGCGGCGAGCGCCAGCAGCAGGGTGCCGGCGGCGGCGCGGCGGACGCGGAGCTCGCGCGCGGGAACGAGGCCGAGCATGTCGGCATCGGCCTTTTCGCGCGCGCGGACGAGCAGTTCGAGCAGTTGCGCGCGGCGCGCGGCGGAGTCGGCCGCGAGCTGGCCGGAGAGGGCCAGTTCCTCGGCCTGGCGGATGGGCGCGGTGAGGATGTCGTAGATGACGTTGGCATTGCGGCCGTAGGGCTCGGGGCGGCCGTCGGCGAGCGCGATGGTCAGGCAGTCGCGCCACTCGGCGGGGATGGTGGCGGCGACGGAACCGTAGCCGTGGGCGCGGAGCCGGTCGGGATGCAGGAAGCGGCCCAAGCCGCCTTCGACGAGGTGCTTCACGCGCACGGCGTCGGCCTCGGGGGAATTCTGGAAGCGGACGTATTCCCAGGCGGCGTCGCGGACGAGCGGGTTGGTGACGCCGGCGAAGAGGCCCATCATGCGCGCGTTGATTTCGGTGCCGCGCGCGGCGGGGCCGACGGGCAGGGGGGCCATGCCGGTGACGTCGGGATTGAGGGTGGCGAAGAGTTTTTCGTCGATGTAGGCAAACATCATGCCGAGCTGGCCGCGCCGCCACTTGAGGCTGGATTCGGCGGTATCCTTCACGACGTAGCCGCGCCGGAGCTTGCCGGCGGCGTCGGTCCACGGCTCGGTGGTCAGGCGCACGTAGAAATCGAGCGCTTCGGCCGCCGCCGGCGAATCGAAGACCGCGCGCCAGCGGTTTTCGGATTCGTCGAAGGCGAGGGCGTCGCCGCCGGCGCCCCAGAGGAAGGGCATCCAGAGGAACGATTCGTCCTTGCCGCGCGAGAGGCCAAGGCCGTAGATGCCGCGGGTGGGATCGGCCACCTTGCGGCAGGCGTCGTGGAAATCGGCCCAGGTCCAGTCGGGGCGGGGCGGCGGGACGCCGGCGGCGTCGAAGAGGTCGCGGCGGTAGAGGACGACGCGGCCGAGCGGCGGCCCGCCGGGCAGCGCCCAGACGTGCGTCGCGCCGTCGGGGCCGGGACGACGGACGACGGGTTCGATCTTGGGATGCAGGCGACGCGCGACTTCTTCCGGCGCGAGCGCGGAGAAGTAGCCGTCCTCGGGCCGATCCATGGGGTAGAGGAAGCCCTGCTGGATGTAGGTGTCGGATTGGCGGAAATTGACGTAGAGCACGTCGGGGGCGACGTTGCCCGCGATGGCGAGCAAGGTGCTCTCGACGCCTTCGACCTGGATGCCGGAGAAACGGTGGAGGCGCACGGCGAGCGCGGCGAGATCCTGGTCGCCGTAGCGCGCGGGAGCGGCCGCCTGGCGGGCGCGGAGGAGATCGGGGACGATGCGCAGGAATTCGCGCTGGACGGCGAGTTCGGCGCGGGTGGCGGGGTCGGTGCGGGAGGCGTCGGGCAGGTTGAAGAGCGTGAGGTTGAGCACGAGGTTGGTCGGCGTCCGCTCGACCCAGCCCGCCGCGGCGGATTCGACGAAGAAGGCAAAGAGGAGAACGAAGGACGGCCGGGCGAACAGCCGCCCGCGGCTTTCCCATGCGGTCCGGCGCGGCTCGTGGGTTTTTCCGCGGCGCGGAAAAAAGTTTTCCACGGCGTGGAAAAATCGCGCGGACGTTTTCCATGGCGTGGAAAAATCGCGCGAACGGTTTCCACGACGTGGAAAAATGGCCCAACGGTTTTCCATGGCGTGGAAAACTCTAGGCGTTGAACCGTTCCGACGCAACGCCCAAGTCGGGCCGGGCCCGCGGCGCCGGGCGCATGGAAAAAGGCGCCGGATTTTCTTTCCGGCGGCCGGGGCACGTGGCATCCTGCGGTTGGCGGACCGGAACGAACGGAGGGTGCCATGCAAACGATTCTGCCGGCGGAATTCAGGCGCGGCCAGGCCTTGCTGCTGGACGGCGTGCCGCACGTCGTCGAGGAACTGCGCGTTTCGGGAACGGCGAAGACGAAGCACAAGCTGCATGCGCTGCTGCGCAACCTGCACAACGGCCACGAATTCGAGCGCACGTTTCCGGACAACGAGCGGGTGCCGACGGCCGAGCTGGAATACCGGCGCGCGAGCTTCAGCTACAAGCAGGGCGACGCGTTCGCGTTCCTGGACGCCGAGACCTTCGAAGAATTCGCGCTGACGGCCGAACAGGTGGGCGAGCGGCGGTTTTTCCTGAAGGAAAACGAGGAATATCGCGCCTTGTTCCTGGACGGGCGGCTGCTGGACGTCGTGCTGCCCGACGCGACGACGCTGAAGGTGCTGGAAACCGCCCCGGCGCAGCACGGTGGCGGCGATTCCGCGTGGAAATCCGCGCGGATGGAAGGCGGGCTCGAAATCATGGTGCCGTTGTTCGTCGGCCCCGGCGAAATCCTGCTGGTGGACACGAAGACGCGCAAGTACGCCGGCAAGGCGGGCTGAGCGGGAGCCGGGCGTTTTCGCCCGCAAGCCGCGCCTTGTGCCGCATGGGCGGAAGTCCAGGGCGGGCTTTAGCGGGGGTCGGGATCGACGGCGAAGCGGAGGTTTTTCACGGCATCCTTGCCGAACTGGGCTTGGACGCGGGACAGGATTTCGGCGGTCATGGGGCCGCGGAGCTCCATGATCCAGGCGGGATGGGAGACGTAGACGAGGAGCACCTTGTTCTCGAGGTGGGCGGGGCGGGTGTTGCGGGCGAGTTGGGGACCGACGATTTCCGGCCAGGCGGCGGCGATGCGGGCGACCTGGGCGTGGGCGTCGAGCTTCATGCCCTTGAGCGCTTCGGGGATGAGCGCGGCGAGGGGGAGCGCGCCGGCGTCTTCGGCCGGGGGGCGCAGGTCGGCGATGTGGAAGCGTTCGCGGGCGACTTCCCATTGGCCACGGTTGTAGGGTTTGCGGCGATTCACGGGGGACATCCTAGCAGAGACGGGGGCGCAGGGGAACCCGCAAGCGGGGCTGGACCGCTTTACAAAGGGCCGGGAAAGGCGTAGATTGTTCCATTGGAATGAAAGCAGTTGCTCCAGGCAAATTGATCCTGACCGGCGAGCATGCGGTGGTCTACGGCCGGCCGGCGCTCGCGATGGCGGTGAACCGCAACGCGCAGACCTTCATCACGATGGAAGGGGCGGAGGAAACGGTGTCGTTCGATCTGCCCAACCTGCAGGCGCAGAAGGAATCGTTCACGCTGCGGGCGCTGCGGGATTTCCACGGGCGGGTGGAGCGCAACTACGAGGAGTTCCTGGCGGGGCGCATGCCGATCCGCGAGGTGCTGCGCAAGCCGGTGGATTTGTTCCAGTACGCGTTCGTGACGGTGCTGGACGGGCTGCACCTGAAGATGGGCGGCGGGGTGAACGTGCGGCTGAACTCGAACATTCCGATCGGGAGCGGGATGGGCAGTTCGGCGGCGACGATTTTGAGCGTGCTGCGGGGCCTGGGGCACTACTACCGCGTGGATTTCCGGCCGGAGTGGTACGACCGCTACAGCCTGGAAGTGGAAAACATGCAGCACGGCAAGGCCAGCGGGCTGGACACGTACGTGTCCCTGCACGGCGGCTGCGTGCGGTTCCAGAACGGCGAGGCGCAGGAGCTGCCGTTGCCGCGGGTGCCGCTGTACATCGTGAACACGGGCACGCCGGCGAGCACGACGGGCGAAGCGGTGTCCGCGGTGGCCCAGCGCGTCGGCGCGGCGAGTCCGCTCTGGGAACAATTCGAAGGCGTCGCGAACCACATGCAGAAGGCGCTGGAGCGCGACGACCTGAAGGCATTCCAGCGGACGCTGCGCGACAACCACCGGCTGCTGGGCGAAATCGGCGTGGTGCCGGGGCGCGTCGCGGAATTCGTGGCCGAGGTGGAAGCGGCCGGCGCGGCGGCGAAGATTTGCGGGGCGGGCGCCGTGGCGGGAGACGCCGGCGGCATGGTGCTGGTGGCGGCGAAGGAAGCGCCGGCCGAGCTGTGCGCGAAGTACGGCTACGAACTGCTGACCGTGCGGCCCGATCCGCTGGGCGTGCGGGTGGTGTGATTTCGATTTTCCGATGACGTTGCGCGCCGTCAATGCTTCCGCGCCGGGCAGCCTCATGCTCATGGGCGAACACGCCGTGCTGCGCGGGCAGCCGGCCATCGTGTGCGCGATCAACAAGCGGATGAAGATCAAGCTGACGCCGCGCGCGGACTCCACCATCGCGCTGCACTCGGCGCTGGGCGAGCACGAGACCACCCTGGACGAGCTGGCGCCGAGCGACGGCTTTCGGTTCGTGCTGGGGGCGATTCGCGCGTGTCGCGCCGATTTGAAGCAGGGGTTCGAACTGGACATCAAGTCCGAGATGTCGCACCAGATGGGCCTGGGCACGAGCGCGGCGGTGACGGTGGCGACGCTGGCGGCGCTGGCGGGAGCGCAAGGTCGGCCGCTGGAGCCTGGCGCGCTGCTGGAAACCGGAACGAAGATCATCCGCAAGGTGCAGGGCGGGGTGGGATCCGGCGCGGACGTGGCGGCGAGCGCCTACGGCGGTTGTCTGCGGTTTTACGCCGATCCGCAGGAAGCGGTGAAGCTGCCGGCCGCGCCGCCGCTGACCGTGCTGTATTCGGGCAGCAAGCTGCCGACGCCGGAAGTCATCGCCATCGTCGAGGAAAAGCGCCAGCGGCAGCCCGAGACGTTCGCCCAGCTGGACGCGCTGATCGGCGCCGTGGTCCAGCGCGCGTTCGAGGCCGCGGCGAAGGGCGATTGGCCGGCGCTGGGCGAATTGATGAACGTGAACCAGGGCTTGATGGACGCGCTGGGCGTGAACAACGCCAAGCTGGCGGAGCTGACGTTCGCGCTGCGCGCGGATCCGCAGATCCACGGCAGCAAGATTTCGGGCTCGGGGCTGGGCGATTGCGTGGTGGGATTGGGCAAGGCGATGCGGCGCGAATGGGGCGTGCCGGCGGTGGCGGTGCAGGTCGATCCGCTCGGGGCGAAGGTGGAGGAGCGGCCGTGAACGCGCCGCGGCAAGTCGTCCAGCGGATCTTGGCGGGCCGCGGATTCCAGGCGAACGGCACGGCGCGGGTCTATGCGCCGGCGAACATCGCGCTGGCGAAGTACTGGGGCAAGCGCGACGAGACGCTGAACCTGCCGGCGACGGGCAGCCTGTCGATTTCGCTCGGGCCGCTGGGTTCGCACGTGGAGCTCGCGCGGGGCGCGGGCGCCGC
>CAYTEK010000031.1:0-23153 GCA_964436715.1 uncultured Verrucomicrobiota bacterium
TCGGTGGAGTGCCGGCAGTTCACGTGGGCGATTTCGTGGCCGATGACGGCGGCGAGTTCGTCCACGGTTTGGACGAGGCCTTCCTTTTCGTCCCAGAGGCCCTCGAAGACCATGACGTGGCCGCCGGGAAAGGCGTAGGCGTTGACGATTTCGGGATCGCCGACGTAGGTGACTTCGTAGGGCAGATTGGTGATGTTGGCCACGGCGGCGATGTGGGCCGTGACTTCCTTCACGAGCGCGACCCGGACGGGATCCTGGTCGATGGGCGAATTTTCCTTCTTCAGTTCCGCGACGGTTTCCTTGTAGAAATCCTGGCCGAGCTGGACGTCTTCCTGGAGGGAATAGATGTTCTGGGTTTGCTGGCCGGTGACGAAGTCGGTGGTGGCGCAGCCGGAGGCGAGGGCGAGGAGCAGGCCGGGGAAGCCGAGCCGGAACAAGAGCGAACGGTCCATGCGATTCTCCTTGAGTGTGCCGAACTATAGCGGATTCCGGGCGGGCGGGAAAAAGATTTCGCGTTGGTGGAGCGTTTCGGCTATGGTGGGGGTTCACATGGCGACCTCGGCGATCCAGATGAGCTACGCGAAGAACGTGGTGTCGCGCACGATGCACGGGACGTTCCAGGAACTCTCGTTCGCCGCGCGCGTGCGCAACGTGGGCTTCGGCAAGCGCGTCGCGTTCCATTGGTGCGGCGAGGACGGCGTCTGGACCGAAACGCCCGCCGAATTCCGCGCCGCGCTGCCGGACGGCGACGAGCTCTGGGGGGCCGACCTGGCCGTGCCCCTGACGCGGGATTCCGCCATTCCGGGCAACATCCAGTTCGCGGCGTGCCTCGAACACGACGGGCAGAAGCAGTGGGACAGCCGGGGAGGCCAGAACTACCAAGCCGACGCGGATTCGGGCGCGATCGTGTTCGAGCCGGCGGACGTGCTGGCGCTCGGCGTTGCGGCGCGCCTGCCGGACGGGCTGGTGTCGCTGCCGGTGGAAGTGGCGGTGCGGCAGGCGCTCGCGCCCGAGGCCGTGATCGTCCACTGGACGGACGACGGCTGGGCGACGCAGCATGCGACCCCCGCCTATTTCCGGCGCAACCACTGGGACCGGCGCATCGGCAGCAACGCGCGCAATCCCAACCGCTACGGTTGGGGCGTGTGGGCCGCGCGCCTGCCGCTGCGCCAGGCCTATCGCGTCGAATTCGCCGTCGAATGCCGGACGAAAGCGGGCGCGGTCTGGGACAACCGCGGCGGCCTCAACCACCGCGCGCAGCGCGGCACGCTCAAAGTCCTGACGCTCAACCTCCACACCTACCAGGAGGAAAACCAGCTCGAGAAATTCGCGACGATCGCCCGCGCGATCCGCGAGCGGGGCATCGATCTCGTTTGCTTCCAGGAAGTGGGCGAGCATTGGAACGACGGCGCGGGCGATTGGGCCTCCAACGCCGCCCGCCTGATCAACGAGCAGCTGCCGGCGCCGTACCACCTGCACGTGGACTGGTCGCACCTGGGATTCGAGCGCTTCCGCGAAGGCGTGGCGATCCTGAGCCGGCATCCGTTCGTTTTCACCGATTCGGGCTACGTCTCGGACAACCAGGATCCCTACGACATCCATTCGCGCAAGATCGTCATGGCGCAGGTGCAGGCGCCCTACTTCGGGCTGGTGAACGTCTTCAGCGCGCACCTGAGCTGGCCGAGCGGCGGGTTCTACCCGCAGTTCGAGCGCCTGCAGAAGTGGGCGGACGACAAGCAGACGCCCGAAACGACCGCCACCCTCGTGTGCGGCGATTTCAACGTGCCGGCCGGCAGCGAGGCGTACCGGGCGATCGTGGACACGGGCGAGTTCGAGGACCAGTATCTCAAGATCGCCGCGCCGCCCGCGTTCCAGAAGATTTTCCGCGAGCGGACGGGCGACGCGGCGGCGCTGCTGGCGCGCGACGGCCGCATCGACTACCTGTGGCTCCGGCGCGACGACCGGCTGCGCGCGATCGCGGCCGAGGAGCTGTTCACGCCCGCCCGCTACGGCCGCGTGTCCGACCATACGGGCTACGAAGTGGAATTCGAGCTGAGGTGAGGATTTCCGCATGGAATTCGCCGAACAATACGCCGCGCCGACCGAAGCCTGCCTGGGCCCGCTCTATCCGCGCCGGAACGAATTCAAGGAGCTGTTCTACCTGCGCTGGGCCCGCCTGCGCTTCCGCGTGGACTGGGGCGCGGAGATGAACGTGAAGGTCGTCTTCAAGGTCTTCCACGAAGACGGCACGTTCGAGCAGTACCTCGCGCACACGGATCCGTGCGGGGGCGAGTGGAACCGGCACTGGCGCGAGACGCGCGACGTCTTCATCCATCCGCAATCCCTGCACCAGGGCCGCGTCACCTGCGTGAAGTTTTCCTACGTCCTGCACCTCCACGGCCGGTCCATTCCGTCGCGGCTGGAATACATCTTCATGGACGGGCCCGAATTCCGCAACGAAGGCGAAGTGCGGCGGCACGTGAGCGAGCAGTGGGCCACGCCGAACCCGTACCGCACCCACGAGGTGGACGCCGGCGCGCTCCAGCGCGACGTCGATTGGATGAACCACCATCCCGAGGCGTTGGGCCTCACGCCCAAGTTCACCAAGGGCCAGGCCTGGCATCCGTACCATCCCAAGCGCTACCTCCACGACATGATCGACACGATGATCTGGCGGCGCCACGCCCAGCCCGGGCGGCCGTGCGGCATCAAGGTCTGCGTGGACTGCGTGGACGACGGCGATTTCATCCGGCACCTGATCCACGCCCACCGCTGCGGCGTGCCGGTGCAGGTCGTCGTGGACTGGCGCAAGATGACGCTGACCAACAGTTCCAACTATCTCGACCTGAAGCGGTCGGGCATCGAACTGCTCGGCGAGATCTGCACCACGCGCGACCCCTTGGCCGAAGTCGCCACCGACATGCACAACAAGTTCGTGATCTTCGGCGACGAAGACGCCATCGTCGGTTCCTTCAACATCACCTTCGACCGCTGGGGCAGCAACTGGGAATCGGGCATGACGTTCAAGTCGTACGGCGTGTGCCGGCTGCTGGACAATATATTCCAGGCGTGCCGGGGCGGGGTGATCCAGCGCTACGGCATCGACCCCATGGCGCATTTCAACCTGCTCTACACCTTCGGCCGCACCGCCATGCTTAACGGCGGCTACTACCGCCCGCACCAGGCCATCCTGGCCGAGATCAACCGCGCGCGCCATTCGATCCACCTGTGCCTGTTCCTCATCAACGAACTGCGCGGCGAGCACGGCGACAGCGTCATCGACGCGCTGATCGCGGCGAAGAACCGCGGCGTCTACGTGCGCGCGATCCTCAACGGCCATCTCGCGTGGGAACGCGATCCGGTCAAGGAGCGCAGCATGCACGAGGAACTGCAGCGGCCGCTGCTGCCGGCCGTGCGGCGGCTGCAGGAGGCGGGCATCGCCATCGCGCTCGTCTACGGCGTCCACGACCGCGCCGTGCCGTATTCGCCCGTGCATTCCAAGCAGTGCGTCGTCGACGAACAGATCGTCCTCGACGGTTCCTTCAACTGGTACAACACCTCCACGCTTTCGCACGACCTGCTGGTCGTGGTGAACAACCGCGAGGTCGCGCGGCTCTACCTCGAGGAAGCCCGCCAGATCCTCGAAGGCTTCCGCGTCGTCTGGATCAGCCTCGCCCGCTAGGCCCCGCCGCCTCCGACCCGCGCTTCCGCTGCGGTTGGGCGCCGCTTGCGCCCGGCGCAAAAAAACCGGCGGCCGCAGCCGCCGGTCGGGAAGCGGCGCCCGCAGGCGCCGCGTTGGATGGGAAAGACGTTATTCCGTCGCTTCCGTCGCTTCGGGGGCCACCGGAGCCGCCTCGACCGGGGCTTCCACCGCCGCTTCGACCGGAGCCGCCACGGCTTCAACGGCCGCTTCGACCGCCGGAGCCGCCGCTTCGACCGGAGCCGCCACGGCTTCGACCGCCGTTTCCACCGCCGTTTCCACCGCCGGAGCCGCGGCTTCGACCGCTGCTTCCACCGGAGCCGCCACGGCTTCGACCGCCGGGGCCGCCACCGCTTCCGCGGCCGGAGCAGGCGCCGCTGCCGGAGCCACCGTGCCGCAAGGAGCCTGGGCGCACGCCACCAGCGCAAGACCGATCGCCACCAACGCAAACAGACCAAGTTTCTTCATCTCGTTTCCTTTCGTTAATAGCCCGTGAAGGCAAAAAATAGGGTGCTTCAGCCGCGCGGAAATCGCAAACGGAAAACGCATCCGAAAAGGAAGCGTTTTATCGCTGCGCCTTGCGGCCATGGCGGTTGCTTCCGCGCGCCCAAGCGGAACCTGTTCGTTTTCGGCATTTTGGACTTGGATGAGCTTGGAGGTATTCGGTAGCGTGCCCGTCGGTGAAGCGTTTTATCCAGGCGGGGTTTTGGTGGGCCGTGGGGTGGTGGGCAACGGCCGGCCACGCGTTCGACATCCAGTGCAGCCCCCTTCATCCGTCGCAAGATCAAGCCATTCTGATCGAGATTCGGGGCGCCGCCCAAGGCGCGACGCTGCACTGGGGCGTCAATGCGGTCGGCCTGGAATGGGAACAGGCCATTCCCGAGTATCGCCCGCCCGGTTCGGCCATGGAAGGCATCGCCACGCGCACCGCCATGGAGGGCCCCGACTCCAACGGCGTGCTGCGCGTCCGGCTCGGGCCGTTCAACCACACCAACCAGATGGTGCGCGCGCTCAATTTCGCGATCCATTGGCAGGACGACACTTGGTCGAACAAGGACGAGAAGAACTACAACCTGCCCGTTTCGTTCGGACGCATCGAAACCGCGCCCGAAGCGCCGACGATCAACGACCGCATCGTGGTTCGCGTCCGGCGCAGCGCGCCGGGCGGGCTGCTGCGCTGGGGCGTGAACGCCGAAAACCAACTGTGGCAGCCGCCGACGAACTTGTACTGGCCGAAGGGCACGTTCGCGACGCCGGACGGACTGGCCGTGGACTCGCCGCTGGGCAAGCCGGATTCCAACGGCGTGTCGTCCGTCGTGCTCGGTCCGTTCAACCGCGCGGAGCAGGTGGTGCGCACCCTGCACATGGCGGCGCACTGGGGCGACGAGTGGGACACCGACGCCGGCCGCAACTACAACGTCGAGGTTTCGCTGGAAACCGGCGCGGAGGCGCCGGAGGTGCGCATCCTGTCGCCGCAGGACCAGGACGTGATCGTGGACAATCCGCTCGTGCAGTTCGAGGCCGAGCGCGCCGACCGCGCGGAGCTGTGGCTGGACGGCCGTTCGCTCGCGGCGGTGGCCGAAACGCCGTTCGAGCTGAAGATTCCGTTCCGCCAATTGAAATACGGCCGGCACCAGCTGACGGCGCGCGCGGAACGCGCCGGCCAAGTGGGCATGCAGGAAATCTTCTTCTGGAAAATGCCGCCGCACCGCGTGGACAACCTGCCGCTGGACGCGGCGTGGGGCGCGACGGCGAACGGCGACGGCACGGCGACCTTCGCCTTGCATGCGCCGGGCAAGCGGTTCGTCTCGCTGGTCGGGGATTTCAACGGCTGGGACCGATACGCCGACATGATGAACGAGTCGCCGGACGGCACCTGGTGGCTGACGCGGCCGGTTTCGAACGGCACGCACCGCTACCAGTATTGCATCGAAGGCCGGCAACTGCTCGTCGATCCCTGCGCGCGCGACGTCGAATGGAAGGATCCCGCCGGGCGCGAGGGGCACGAGCCGTTCCATGCCCGCGCCGTGCTGGAGGTGGGCAAGGCGCCGTACGCCTGGGCCGTCCCGAACTTCGTCCGCCCGGATCCCGGCCGGCTGCTGATCTATGAGCTCTATCTCGAAGACTTCGCGCCCGGCGGCGGTTTCACCGGCGCGATCGCCCGGCTGGATTACGTCCGCGACATGGGCTTCAACGCCATCGAGCCGCTGCCGTGGATGGAATTCACGACCGACCGGAGCTGGGGCTACAATCCCGCCTTCCACTGCGCGCCGGAATCCGCCTACGGCACGCCGGACGACCTGAAGCGCCTGATCGACGCGGCGCACCAGCGGGGGTTGGCGGTGATCATGGATGCGGTCTTCAACCACATGGACCGCAACTCCGCGCTCCACCAGCTCTATGGCGCCGACTACGACGCCAGTCCCTATTTCCGCGAGTTCCGCGGCGAAAACTGGGGCTTTCCCGATCTCGACCAGCGTTCGCGCGCGTTCAAGCGCCAGGCGGCCGACGCCATCGGCTGCTGGCTGCGCGAATATCGCCTCGACGGCATTCGCTTCGACGCCACGCGCTTCGTCGAGTGGGCGGGCTACAACGACTGGGGCGCGGGCTGGCTGGCGTGGGCCGGCCGGCAGGCGGACCCCGGCGCCTGGATGATCGCCGAGCACATACCGTCCGATCCGGAGCTGATCAACCGCACGGAAATGGACAGCACCTGGGGCGACGCGTTCCGCTGGGGCGTGCGCGGCTTCGGCGAGGATGCCCGACTCGACCGCGCCGAACTGGCGCGCCTGCTCGATCCGACCCTGGCGGGCTTCACCAACGCCGCCCAGCGCATCGCCTACGTCGAAAGCCACGACGAAGAACGCGTGCTGCGCAGCCTGCGCCAGAAGGGCTTTTCGGAAGCCGAGTCGTTCCGCCGCGCCTTGCTGGCCTTGGCGCTGACGCTGACCGCGCCGGGACCGGCGATGGTCTACGCGGGACAGGAATTCGGCGAAGACACGCCGAAGATCGTCGGGCCCAATCCGCTGAACTGGAAGCGGACGCAGGGCTGGTTCGGCGCGCGCGCCCGCAACCTGCAGGCCGCCGCGCGTGCGCTGGCGGCGCTGCGCGCCGCACATCCGGCCTTCCGTTCGGACGTCGTGCGGATGCAGACGGAAGGCCTGCCCGACGACGTGGCCGTCTATGCGCGCGGCGCAGGGCGGGATGCCATCGTGGTCGCCGCCAACTTCGGCCGGCGCAAGCGCCCGGTGACGGTGCCGCTGCCGGACGCGGACGCGTGGCAGAACGTGCTGGAAGCCCGGGCCGCGCAGCCGGACGAACGCGGCCAACTGGCGCTCGCGCTCGAGCCCGGCGCCGTCGCGGTCTTCGCGTCGCGCTGAGTTGCGGGCGGGCTCGGCCGGGGCCGGCGCTCAGATGGCCAGGTCTTCCTTGCCGCGGCGGCGCGGGCCCGAGGGCAGGAAGAGCGCCACGCCGAAGGTCAGCGGTCCGACGCGGCCGATGAACATCAGCAGCACCAGGATCAGCTTGCCGATGGGGGTCAATTGCGCGGTGATGCCCGTGCTGAGTCCGACCGTGCCCAGCGCCGAGGCGGCTTCGAACAACAAGCCTTCGAACGGCTGCGATTCCGACAGCGCCAGCAGGTAGCTGCCCGCGATCAGCGCGCCGACGTAGAAGCCCAGGCTGGCGATCGCGAGCCGGATGCGGTCTTCGGGAATTTCCTTCCGCCAGAAGGTCACCTTGTCGCGGCCCAGCAGCGCGCTGCGAATCACGCCGAACAGCGCGGAAAACGTCGTGGTCTTCAGGCCGCCGCCGGTGCCCGAAGGCGACGCGCCCACCACCATCAGCATGATCAGCAGGAACAGCGACGCCTGCGAAAGCTGGCCGATGGGGATGGAATTGAAGCCCACCGTGGTGATGGCCGCCATGACCTGGAAGGCGGAAGCGGTCAGGCGCTCGTAGGGCGGCAGGGCCTGGATGGTCGGCTCGGCGACGTAGAACAGCACGATGCCGGCCAGGCTCACCCAGGCCGTCGTCACCAGGATGATGCGGCTGGTGAGGGTGATGCGGTCCGTTTTGCCGACCAGCCGCCGCCAGGCGTCCACGAAAACGATGAACCCGATGGCGCCGAGATAGCTGAGGATGCCGAGGATGGCATTGATGGCCACGTCGCCGCGCAGCGTCTCGAAACTGGTGTCGTACAACCCGAAGCCGGCGGTGCAGAACGCGGAGATGCTGTGGAAGATCGCCGACCAGAGCGGATGGTCAAGCCCCGCTCCGCGAAAGGCGACGAAGAGCGCCGCCCCGCCGGCGGTTTCCACCAAAACCGTGAACAGGATCACGCTGCGGATGAATTTGGCGATGCGGAATTCCTCCGGCATGCTGAAAACCACCTTGCCGATCTGCTCGCGACGCTCCGAGAGTTGCCCCCGGCGCGATAAGACCACGAACGAGCCGAACGTCATGTAGCCGATGCCGCCGATCTGGATCAGGACCAAGATGACCAGTTGGCCGAACAGGCTGAACCCCTGGCTGGTGCTGACGGCCGTCAAGCCGGTGGTGGAAAGGGCCGAGGCGGAAGTGAACAAGGCGTCCAGCGAGGAGACAGGGCGGTCGCCGAAGCTGATCGGCAGGGCCAGCAGCACCCAGCCGGCCAAAATATAGGCCAAGTAACCCAACGCCACCAAGCGCACCGGGTGCAGGTTGTCCACGAAACGGCAGAACCCTTGCCATTTTTCTTTCATGTTCCCCTCCTTTTTCCGTCCAAGACACGGAAATTGGATTGCATGAGGGGAAACGCTACTCCGACCATCTGCGGAGTCAACACATTGTCTGCATCATGTTAAATGACAAATAGATGCAATTGTTAATCCGCAGCTCGAAACGGCAAAAAATGCCACCTTTTCGCCAGTTTGCATGGGCGCCAGACAACCTTGGAATTCACCTTTGTCCACCACATGTCCAAAAACGTCAAAACAGCGCATCCGGACCGGGACGGTTCGTCGGGAGGCATGTGCAGCGCCGTTTTTTGGGGGGCACCCCGAAATCTGGACCAGAAGGAAGCGATTCGGCGTGCGCCGAATTCGGGTCCAAGCCGCACCGCGGCCCCCGCTGCGCCAAGGCGCGGCTCGGGCAAAAATGCAGGGCAGTGATTTATGTCACTGACAAAAAATTGATTTCATGTCACATTCATCGTCGTCAAATGAAACCGCGAACGTCTCAACGCATCCGAATGACGCGCCGGCAGTTGCCGGCGCCGACGGGTTGGGACACGTTCAGGTAATCGGCGCCGGGGCGATTCATGAAACCAGCAAGCAGCGTGGATCTGGAGCAAAAGGTAGAACGCTCCAGAAAAACGCTTCGCGCTTCCGGAGGGCGGGGGACGATTCGATTCGTTCGAGATGTTTGCAACGACCACTCGATCCACCCGGATCCATTCACCAGGAGCGCCCCATGAATTTTCGTTTGTCCGCTTGCGTCGCGTCGTTCGTCCTGTCGGGCCTGCTGGCCCAGCCCGCGGCGGCGCAATCCAGCCGTTCCGGAATGGGCGCGATTCCCTACGCGGCGGGCGCCGTCCGGGGCGTGACGTTCCGGGTGTGGGCGCCGCATGCGACCAACGTCTCCGTCGCCGGCAACTTCAACGGCTGGGACATGGCGGCCAACCCGCTGGCGAGCGAAGGGAACGGCTGCTGGTCGGCGGATTGCACGAACGCCGCGGCGGGCGCCGAATACAAATACGTGATCAACAGCAATCTCTGGCGCCGCGATCCGCGCGGCCTGAGCGTGGTGAATTCCGCCGGCAACAGCATCGTGTTCGATCCGGACGCCTACGACTGGGACGTGGATTCGTTCGCGCGACCGGAGCGCAAGGACGAAGTCATCTACGCGATGCACGTCCGCACGTTCAACCCGCAATGGAGCCAGTGGCCGCAGGGCACGTTCGAGACGGCGCTCGCCAAGCTCGACCATCTCCAGGAACTCGGCGTCAACGCGATCGAACTGATGCCGATCATGGAATTTCCCGGCGACAACAGCTGGGGCTACAATCCGTCGGATCCCTACGCCGTCGAAAGCGCCTACGGCGGTTCGCGGAAACTGCAGGAATTCGTCGACGCCTGCCATACCCGCAAGCTGGCGGTCATTCTCGACGTGGTCCACAACCATTGGGGACCCAGCGATCTGGCGACCTGGCAGTTCGACGGCTACGCGCCGGTCGCGGAGTACGGCGGCATCTACCACTACAACACCGCGGGGTTGTGCTGCACGGACTGGGGCGCCACCCGGCCGAACTACGGCACGACGGAAGTCCGCGATTACATCGAGGACAACTACGCGGCCTGGCTCGACGAGTACCGCGTGGACGGCTTCCGCACGGATTCGCCGTTCCACATCGGCTATTACGACACCGGCAGCGGCACGGCGGGCAACGCCGACGGCGTCAGCCTGATGCAGGCCTGCAACGCGCGCATCCACAACAACTATTCGAACGTGGTGTCGATCCAGGAGAACGGCGACGCGACCTGGGGCTTCGACAGCCGCTGGGACATGGATTTCATGGAGGACCTGCGCGCGCTGGTGGCGGAACCGAGCGACGCCAACCGCGACATGAACGCGCTGGCGGGCCTGATCGAGAGCGGCGCCGGGGTCGGCCGCGTCGTCTACGTGGAGTCGCACGACACCGCCGGCGACCTGAACGGCAACACGCGCCTGCCCAAGCTGATCGATTCCAACGATCCCGCGAGCTACTGGGCGCGCAAGCGGTCGCTGCTGGCGGCCGCGGTCTACATGACGGCGCCCGGCATCCCGATGATCTTCCAGGGCGAAGAAATGATGGAATACTGGTCGTTCTCCGACCACACCGGCTACCGCTGGGACGCGACGACGAGCGAATACCACCGCGGGCATATCGCCGCCTACAAGGCGCTGGTCCACGCCCGGCGCAACCTGAAGGGCGGCACGCAGGGGCTCAAGGGGTCGAATTGCGACGTCTACCACGTCGACGACAACAACAAGGTCATCGCCTACAAGCGCTGGGACGCGGGCGGCGACGACGTGGTGGTGGTGGCCAATTTCGGCATCGCGGCCTGGACCAACCACAACTACAGCATCGAATTTCCGTCCGCGGGGACCTGGTACGCGCATTTCAACAGCGACCAGACGAATTATTACGGCGATTTCAACGACGTCGGGTCCGCGTCCCTCGTGGCCGCCGGTTCGCCGCCGGCCGCCAACGTCGACATGGGCCGCTATTCGGCGCTGATCTTCTCCAAGACGCCGCCGGCCACGAGCGGCACGGCCTCGGCCAGCCCCGCGAACAACGGCTGCGACCAGCCGGTTTCGTTCTCCTACGATCCGGCCGGCGGCCCCTTGGCCGGGGCGGTGCAGGTGCGCATGCTCATCGGCCACGACGGCTGGCAAAACGCGTTCTACACCAACATGACGCGCGCGCCCTACGACACCAACGTGTGGCTGTGCTCCTATTCCGACTTCCCGGGTGGCACCCGCGGCCTGAACTACGCCTTCACCGACGGCGGCGGCGCCACGTGGGACAACAACTTCGCCAAGGACTGGTACGTGGCCGTGGGCTGCCACTCCACCATGGACTTCGCGCCGGCGCAGCCGACCGGCTGTTCCGAGGTCACCTTCACCTATCAGGCGGCGGACGGCCCGCTGGCGACGGCCACGCAGGTCTTCGCCCACGTCGGCCAGAACAACTGGGAATTGATCGTCGATCCCGACGTCCGCCTGACCGCGCTCGGCAACGGCGTCTGGTCCGGCACCTACAGCCTGCGCGATCCCGCCTACAGCCTGAACGTGTGCTTCAACGACGGGCAGGGCGGATGGGACACGCATTACAACAACAACTGGAACGTGAACGTCCAGGATTGCCACACCAACACGGGCAACGTCTGGCTCGATCCGGCCCAGCCCTACGGCTGCGATCCGATCACGTTCCACTACGATCCCGCCACGGGGCCGCTGGTCGGCGCCACCAACGTCAACCTGTTCATCGGCTGCGACAGCTGGCAGGGCGTGGCGACGCTGCCGATGGCGCCGGACACGTCCGGCGTGTGGACGGTGGTCTACCAGCCGCCGCGCGGCTGCGACTGGATCAATTTCGTCTTCAACATGGGCCCGACGAACAGCCTGACGTGGGACAACAACTACACGAAGGACTGGAACTACTCCGTGTATTGTTCGCCGCAGGACGGCATCGTGACGCTCGCGCCGGAAAACCCCGTCGGCTGCGTGCCGCTGACCCTCACCTACGAGCAGTTGCCCGAATGCCCGCTGGAAAACGCGACGAACGTCTTCGTGCACATCGTGGATGCCCGCACCTACGAGACGGTGGCGGAGGCCCTGCCGATGGCGGAAATCAGCAACGGGGTCTGGCAGGCCCAATACTTCACGCCGCCCGGGACCCAGTGGATCTACCTGTATTTCCACGACAACCAGGGCACGGCGGATTATCTGCGCAAAACGGAATACTGGTACGCCTACTTCCAGAACTGCGCGCCGGCAGATTCGGTGGCGATCACCAATCCCATCTGCGAATGGCACGACGCCGGCGCCGCTTCTTCCCTCGTTTTGCAAGGCGTCGTGCAAAACGGCCAAGTCAGCGACTTGGTTTGGACCAACGCGCTGACCGGCCAGCATGGCGCGTTGTCGGCGACTTCCGCCTGGGAGGTCGCGGGCATCGTCCTGCAGCCCGGCACCAACGCCATCACCATCGGCACGCGCGTGTACGGCGCGCCGGCCTTCGACAGCCCGACCAATGCGGCGTATGCGGACGGCTGGCAGCTGGGCGACAACGGCGGCATGGGCTTCACGGCCTGGACGCAGTCGTATGCCAGCGTCGCGAACTTGTCCGTTGCCGACGCGAGCGTGCTGGGTCCCAAGGCCTGGCAGCTCGACAATCCCGCCCTGTGGCAGTACTACTCCGCCGATCGCTTGTTCGGCCAGGCCCTCGTGGCCGGCGATTCGGTCCGCTTCAAGCTCGACCTGGCGCATGGCACCGGGCTCTACCAGTTCATCGACCTGTTCTCGGAGAACGGCAACTGGCTGGCGTCGCTGTCCTGCTCGCCCTACATGTCCAACATGGTCAGCATCATGGCCGCCAACTACAACACGCTGCCGCTGCCGGCCTCGACCGCGGGATTGGACTACCAGTTCGATTTGCTGTCCGCTTCCAACGCCTGGCTGACCATCACCTCGCGCAGTTCCGGCGCTTTCATCGCCACGAACGTCGTGTTCTACGATTCCGGCAACTCTTCCCTGAAGCGGGTTTCGTTCGGCTGCATGGACGCCGGGAATCAGGCCGAAGGACAATATTTCCATTTGGCCGATCTGCAGGTCGTGCCCGGCGACCAGGGGGAATGGATCAGCGACACCGTCCTCGTGGTGTCGGCGGCGGCGGCGGACAGCGACGGCGACGGCATGCCGGACGATTGGGAAACGGCGCACGGCCTGAATCCGCATCTCGACGATGCGGGGGGCGACGGGGATTTCGACGGCCGGAACAATCTGCAGGAATACCAGGCCGACACCCACCCGGGGAATCCCGGATCCGTGCTGCGCTTCGACCGGGTTTCGATGACCGGCAACGTGCTGCAATTGGTCTGGCAGGGGGGCAGCAACGCCGTTCAGATCGTGCAGTGTTCCAGCAACCTGGAGTCGGAGTCGGGCTGGCGCGACTGGCTGACGAATCGGCCGCCGACGCCGGTGACGAATGCGTGGAGCCAAACCAACTTCGCGCAAACCAATCGCTTGTTCTTCCGGTTCAAGGCGCATCGGTAAACCGGCCCCGGCCGGCGGCGCGCAAAAACAGAATGGCACGACGAACGAAGGGCGCAACATGAGCGGCATCTTCCGGTGGTGGCGGGCGGGCGTAGTCGGGTTGTCGATTCTGGCGGCGCGCCCGGTTTCGGCCGGCGAAGTGATCCTCCAGTACTTCAACACGGGCTGGCCGGAATTGACCCGCCGGATTCCCGAACTGGCCGAAGCGGGCTACACGGCGCTGTGGCTGCCGCCGCCGTTCAAGGCCGGCGGCGGACTGTCCGTGGGCTTCGATTGCTACGACCGCTTCGACCTGGGCACCAAGGACCAGAACGGCTCCGTCGCCACCAAGTACGGGACGGAAACCGAACTGCTCCACCTCGTCGAAACGGCGCACCGGTTCGGCTTGCGCGTCTATTTCGACAACGTCATGGCGCACAACGGCGGCCCGATGTCGTCCGGCGCGCCGGGCACGCTGCAGGCCAACGGATTCGTGCCGGAGGATTTTCACCTCAAGCGCACGTCGGAAACCACCTACGAAAACTACGGCTGGCCGAACTGGTCCGACGAGTGGCAGGTGCTGAACCGCAATCCGTTCGGCCAGGACATCGCGCAGGAGAGCGACTACAACACCAGCTTCGGATACAGCGAGGGCGATCATTACGCGAAATGGTCCGGGATCCGCCACGCCGGCCATCCGGAATACTACCTCGACACCGACTTGCCCATCGAGGTGGTCAATGGCGGCACGACCTCCGTCGTCTTCACGTTCGCGAACAAGGAACCGTTCGAGGATGCGAACTCGAACGGCCGCTTCGACTGGACCGACGCGAACGCCAACGGCCAGCACGATGCGGGCGAGGCGAGCGAGCCGTTCACCGATACCGGCATCGATCCCTCCCGGGCGGACCACCGCACCGCGGCCTGGGGCTGCGGCAACGGCAAGTACGACATGGGCAATCCCGTCGCGGAGGACGTCAACGGCCTGCTGTTCCGCGCCATCCGCTGGTTCACGGACAAGGCCAGCGCCGACGGCTTCCGGCTGGATGCCGTGAAGCACGTGCCGGCGTACTTCTTCGGCAAGATGGACAGCCCGAAGGACGGCTCCAACTGGGGCTACGGCGGGCAGGTGCAGGAGCAGTTCAACATTTCGCGCGGTTTCAGCGACTGGGGCAACCACCGCGACACCGTGTTCGACAACCTCCAGCCGCGCGACGACGCGCTGCTCTACGGCGAACACCTCGGCGATCCGCCGTGGAAGATGTACTACGTCGATGCGGGCATGCGGATCGCCAACGACGACTTCCTCAACGCGGTGAAAGGCAACGTCGGCGGCAACCTCGGCGGCATGGACGATCCCTCCTACGCCGTGATCGGTCCCGGCCAGTCCATGCACTACGTCATGAGCCACGACAACAACTACCTCTGGGGCGGCGACCGCGAGCAGGCGCATGCCGTCCTGCTCGAACGCGAAGGCCTGCCGATCGTCTACACCGACGGCTACAACCAGAGCGGCTCGCCGGACTGGTTCCCGAAACCGGCGGAAGTCCCGTTCCTGGGGCAGTGGGGGCAGGCCTATCTGCCGAGCCTGCTCGACGTCAACCGCCACTTCGCCTGGGGCTACCAGAGCAGCCGCTGGAACTCCGGGGACTTCACCTCCTGGGTGCGCTACGATCCCGAAGCCACCGGCGGCGGGCTCAACGACCACGGCGTGACGCTGCTCTTCATGATGGCCAAGAACTATCTCTCGTACTGGCCGTCGAAGGACGTGGATGCGGTCTTTCCCGACGGCGCGCGTCTGTTCAACTACTCGTACCACGACGGGGCCTTCGAGGTGAAGGTCAGCGGCGGCAAGCTGCGCAACATGGACGACACGCCGATCTACGTCGCGCCCGGCAAATTCTACGCGTTTTCCTGGCGCAATCCGGAAATGCCGCTGGCCTGGGGCGAGGGTTTGACCCAGGAGGTCCAGCCCATCGAGATCTACGAAGACGGAACGAAGGCCGGCACGGTGGCGGTTTCGCGCAAGGACGGCCGCAACGGCGATGCCGCCTTCAACCCGCATGGCTTGAGCGATGCGGACAACACCGACTACAGCTACGCCATCGCCCTGCCGCGCGTCACGAGTTCCAACAACCTGGCGTTCGTCGCGCGCGCGGACGGTTCGGCCGAAAACGTTCTCATGAAGCTCGACGGCGGCATCGATTTGAATTCGCAGATGGACATCGTGACCCAGTCGCCGGGCGACCGCGACAACCCGCCCGCCGGCGCCAAGGACAAGTTCCTCGGCTACGAACAGATGAAATACGTCCGGCGCGTGGCGGAAAAGTTCGCCGCGGCCGACACGGCGCGCAATACCGTCGGCTCGCCCGGCGCTGAAACCTACGTCTGCACCATCGGCGCCACGGGGTTCGTGGTCAACGCCGGCGGGGGGCCCAACCTCTTCGACGATGCGCGGACGGTCGCCTGGCATTACCACGACCCCGCGCAGAACAACCAGGTATCCACGAACCTGCAGTTCAATCCGCCGCCCGTGGTCGCCGCGGACCAGCCGATCGAGATCTGGGCGAAGATCGGCTACGCGCCGGCGGCGGAAGCGGCGTGGCTGTACTACACGACCAACGGCGTGGATTATCCCGAAGGCAGCGCCGGCCGCGGCCTGGGCGCCACGCGCGTGGCCGCCCTGGCCTTCGCCACCAACGGGGGGGTGGACGGCACGAGCACGTCGCAGTGGTGGACCGCCGCGTTGCCGGCGCTGCCCGCCGGCACCGTGCTGCGCTACAAGCTCGGCGCCGCCAAGCGCGATGCCGCCAGCGTCTTCCCGTGGAGCGACGACAACCTCGCGGTGAAACGCCGCATGGAAACCCTGTTCGAGGTCACCAATTTCAACGCCGGCACGATTCCGCATTATCCCCACAACGACTGGGGCCGGATGGCCGCCGGCCTGAAGGAAGGCTTCCACGTCCTGCGCACGAAGGCGCTCCTGGGCCGCGCCGCCGGCGACACCCCGATCTATCGCGAACGCACCCAGACGTTCTACTACGACGTCCTGCGGCCCACGGGCTACGTGCAATATCCGCCCACGAACGGCCTGACGATCACCAACTCCACCTACGGCGTCAAGGTCCGCTCGGACATGACCGTGGAAGAAGCCTGGTACAAGATCGAAGACGCGGATCCGGGCAACGACGACGCCCTGACCGGTGCGGCCAACGGCAACAACGCCTGGGTCAAGGCGCGCAAGGGCCTGGTGCCCGCGCCCATGCCCGGCGGCGACCTGGAAGAACAGTGGGAATTCGACTACGTGCTCGTGCCGACCGCCGGCACCGCCACGCTCAAGGTCCAGCTGCGCGAACTTTCATCGTCCACCAACTTCGCGCTGGCGGACGCCGCCGGGCATTTCACGACCCTGATGCGGACCGTGGACACCGGCGGCAGCGGCCTGCGCCTGTTCATCCACGAACCCGCCGCCGACGGCCTGACGGTGGGCGCGGGCAGCAACTTGGTGGCCTATTTCAGCCAAAGCCTCGCCGCCGGACTGGACGACGCCCAGCTGGCCCAGTGCTTCGTCGTCGAGATCGACGGCGTCGCGCTGACGAACGCCGCGTTCGTCGTCGCGCGCAACGCGACCACCAACGAACACGCGATCAGCCTGACCCTGCCGAACCTCCACAACGGCGATCCGGGCTTCGTGCACGTGCTGGAAATCGGCTTCGCGCGGGACGCCTATCCCACGCTGCTGGCGCAGCGGCAGGTCTACGCCGTGGCCGACGACGACAGCAACGACGACGGCATTCCGGACCTGTGGGAGCAGAAGTGGGGCCTGCCGGTCGGCAGCCTGGTCGCCGGCGCGGACGACGACGGGGACGGCTACAGCAACCTGCAGGAATACTTCGCCGACACGAATCCGGAAGGCGGCGACGAATTCCTCGAATTGCAATCGGTGGCGGATCTCGGCACCAACGTGGTGCTGGACTTCGAGTCGCGTTCCAACCGCAACTACTTCGTGTGGTACTCGGATTCGATGCACCCCACGCAGTCCAGCTGGCGGCTGGCCACGCCGCTGACCGACCCGATCGAGGGCACCGGCCAGACGAACCAGTTCATCGACGTGCTGCCCAATCCGACGGGCCGGTTCTACCGCCTGGAAGTGGACGTGCCCGCGCCGTGACGCCGGCCGGCGATTTCCCATGCGGTTCGGCGCGGCTCAAACCGCGCCGACCGTGAACCGCACGCCGACGTCCAACCGGAGGCCGTCCGGCGTTTTCAGCGCGGCGACTTCCCGCAGGTGGTCCGCGCGGAAGCGCGGCAGGTCGGCGGCCGGCAGTTGGCTGAGCATGCGCCGGAAGCCGGCGTTCCAGACGACGTTCCACCACTCGTTTTCATCGGCCAGGAAATAGCCCATGTTCCGGGCCTCGGTGCGGACGTCGCGCAGGCCGGCGGTTGCGAACAAGGCGCGGCAGCCGTCTTCCGAAGCGATGCGCTCCCAGGTCTGCGGCGGCAGCTGAACGCCGTGGGCCGCCAAGCGGTTCATCAGCAGCTGGCGCAGGGGAAAGAAGTAGTCTTTCTGGAAATTGCAGATGGCCACGCGGCCGCCCGGCCGGACCTTCGCGGCGATGCGGGCGAGGACGCCCTCCATGTCCTCGACGAAGAAGATGCCGAACGCGCAGACGGCGGCGTCGAACCGGCCGTCTTCGAACCGCAGATCCTGCATGTCCATTTCGAGGAATTCCACGTTGGCGACGCCGCACGCGGCGGCCTTGCGGCGCGCCTGCGCCAGCATGCCCGCCGAGAAATCCACGCCCGTCGCGCGTCCGCGCGGCAGGCGCGCGGCCAGCTCCAGCGCGACGTGGCCCGTGCCGGTCGCCACGTCGAGCACCTGCTCGTCGCCGCGCAGGTCCAGGAGATCGGCGAGATGCCGCGCGCTCGCCGGGAAAAAGCGCAGGCCGGGATGGTCGTACGCGTCGGCGACCGCGTTGAAGGTGTCCTTGAGGATGGCTTTGACTTGTTCGGCGTTCATGGCGGCGAGATGGGCGGGGTGTTTTCGGCAGCGAGGCGATAGCTGGTGCTGCGTCCGCCGGACTCGTTGCGCGCCAGGATGCCGAGCTCGACGAGCTTGGCGATGTCGCGCAGCGCCGTGTCGGCGGAGCAATTCGTCCACTGGCCGGCTTGGGAAGTGGTCAGGTGGTCTGCGCGGCCGTCCAGCAGGCGATTGACGAGATGGCGCTGGCGCTCGTTGAGAGGCGCGGCGCCGATTTGCTGCCATGCCCGGGCCTTGCGCAGGACTCCCGCCAAGATGGTTTCCGCCCGGACCAGGGAACGGCCCAGGCAGCCGAGGAACCAGGCCAACCAAGGCGTGACGTCCAAGTCGCCCTTTTGGCCGGCTTCCAGCGCGGCATAATAGTCGCCGCGCTCCGCCTCGATCTGGGCGGACATGCTGTAGAACCGTTCGGAATGGCCGTCGGCCCGGGCCAGCGCCATGTCCGCGATCGCCCGGGCGATGCGCCCGTTGCCGTCTTCGAACGGATGGATCGTGACGAACCAGAAATGGGCCAGCGCCGCGCGGATCACGGGATCCTCGCGGGGCGGGGCATTGAACCAGGCCAGGAATTTCTCCATTTCTTCCGGCACGCGCGCGGCTTTCGGCGCTTCGAAATGGACGGTTTCGCTGCCCGCCGGACCGGACACGACCTGCATGGACCCCGTGCGCCAGGCGCCGGCCGCAATGGCGCGCAGGCCGGACCGGCCGGAGGGAAACAGGGCGGCATGCCAGCCGAACAGACGCCCGGGCGTCAGCGGAGCGGTGAAATTCCGCACGGCGTCCAACGCCATTTCGACGACGCCTTCCACGCTGCGGGTAACCGGCGCGGTTCCGCCGGCCTCAATTCCCAGGCGGCGGGCGAGGGAGGAGCGGACTTGGTCGGCATCCAGTTTTTCGCCTTCGATGGCGCTGGACTTCACGATTTCGACGGTCAGGACTTCCAGGTTGGCCTCGAGACGCGGAAGCGGGAACAAAGGCGATTCCATGCGCCCGAGAAGCCGGCCTTGGGCGCAGCGGATTTCGGCCAGCGGTTGGGCCAGCGCGGCGCCATCCCAGCGGAATTCCGGCCAATCCGGCCGTTGATGGATGTACATCGGGTCCATAAGGCTGATTCACACCCTATGCCGCGAAAAACTCCGCGTCAAGCTAATCTCCGCATATTATGCGGCGAATAAGCCCGCAATCGCCGCAAAACGGCAAAAAATTCGCATCTTATTGCGCCGGATGGCGAAAAATTCCGAAAAATAGCGGAAATGTCCCCATAAACGCTCAAAACGGCCCGAAAACGGCCGTATTCGGGTTGGGTGGGTGTGGGAAGACGAAAAATCGCGGTTTTGACCATTCCGCGCCCGTTGCGGCTCGTTTCCTAATCAAAATGCCGGACTGCACTGCCGAAAAATCATTTTATGAAACTGACCCCATATCGAGGTTGTAGAGACGAATTGTGGGATGGGGTTGATCAGGTGAGACATATGCTCTATGGGTGTGCTTGACACTCGGCCCGATCATCATACCTCCCTGTGCCACGCCAGTTTATTCATTCTATTTATTTCCGGTCTTTCAGATTTTAGAGTGTATCGACAAGAGCTTTCCGCCGTTGTTCGAATTCATCTTCTGTAAGGATGCCTTCGTCCTTCAGTTGTTTAAGTGATCGTAGTTTATTTATCGTACGTGAATCCTCGACTTCAGAGGATGGTTGGGTGTCATGTGTATTTAACGCTGGGTGGACTGATGCTTTCTCTTTTTCCTTTGTCACCCGTTCTGTTTTCTTAGGAACTATTACATTTGTGGGCAGAGGTGTCTGGGGAGAGCGGGGGCCAGTTGAGGCATTATCTATATTATTAGATGACTGCTCGGCGGGCAGCTGCTGTATACCCTTAATTTGTTCAACTATGTTTGAGGCCGCACTATCTATTGCAAGTTGGACCACTGGGCCAAGGGGGAATCTAGCAGGTTGTTTTACACTATAAATATCGTAATATTCGAGTGATTCTGAAGAGTAGCTATTTGATTCGACATTTATTTTAAGGTGAACTTCTACCCAGACTTTCCCTCCAAATCCAGGCGCGCCTTGCATAGCCATGGCCATACCTTGAAGGTATGTTTTCTGATTATTTAAAACCTCGAATTGTTTAACCTCTACCCTTTTCCCCTCTCACTCATCGCCGCATTGCTCGGATAGCTTCTCAGTTAGATAGAGCATTCTATCGGGAGTCAACTCTGGGTCGCCAATTCGATAAATACCATATAACTTATTTAATGCATTATAAGATAAAAGCTTCGAATGTTTTTCAACATCAGGTCTTGAGTCAGTAATGCTGAATTTTGGAGTAATATTTTTTACTTGATAGCTATAGCTATATTGTTGAGGTGAAACACACCCACTCAATATAAAAGAAGTGCACCCTAATAGGAGGAAGGAAAGAGTCAATCTTCCAATCGTAGAGCAAGAGTGCTTATTCATTCCATATCCTCCAAATTATACGTGACGCACTGAATTAATGGTATAGAACGGCATAAGGGAAGCAAGAGCATACTCACGCGTAACCATAGGCCACTTTATGACCACTCTGGCGATCCTTCTGAAAGGCTCTATCATTCGCCTCCCCTCCATTGGGTAGGGTGCTGTTCCCCCATTTTTTGGCCATTTCTGGTGTGAGTTCGCCACCACCTCCCACCAATCTGGAATCACAATTCCAATTCTGCTGACCCCCATTCCTGCACATCCAAAATCTCTAATCCCATTGGACTCCAATAGGATGCACCCAATTTCACAATCCCCAATGAAACCGGCCCTATTCTGAAATATCCTGACACATCATTCATATCCGCAACTGGTTACATGAAATGCCCCGTTTCGCACAATATGATCCAGAGTGTGCTTCCGGGCACAGGAGAATCAATATTGGGTCAATCGAATGTTCCGATATCCGTTCGGAGCGACAAAAAATACATATTCTTTTGAAACGACTTTGGTGGCCACGAGTGTGGCTTATTGGAACGTCTCGTCGATCACGTCATCGGCGGATTCGCCGAGGACTTCGGCGCCGCGGCGGACGGGGTCGGTCTTGGGGCGGATGGGGACGGCGGCGGGCGTGGCGGAATCTTCGTGGGTGCGGAGGATATCGAGCGCCTGTTCGACTTCTTCGTTCGACAGGCCTTGCCGGCGGAGGCGCTGGACCAACTCCTGGTGCCAGCGTCCATCGTACCGCAGATCGGGATGCTTCTGCGCGATGGTGCGGGCGCATTCGTTGGTGGCGGCGACTTTGCGGATCTTTTCGCTTTCCTGCTCGTACAGCCGTTCGCGGCGCTTTTGCGCTTCTGCCCGCGCGGCTTCCATGGCGCGGTAATATTCCTCCTGCCGCTCTTTTTCTTGGCGGTCGATTTCCTGGCGTTCTTGCGCGAACGGTTGGGTTTCGCGCAGCAGCAGCGCGCCCCATTGGGCGAGCAGATCCAGCTCCGCCGCGGTGGGCGGGCGGTCGCCCGGCGTCCGGCCGGATTCCACGACGGTGACCCAGAAGCCGTCCACGCGGGATTCAGCGGGTTTTTGGCCGACGAGGGCGAGGGGCGGGGCGACGACGGTGTTCCACGCGATGCCGGCGGCGGGCAGGGCGAGGGTGTTCACGCCGAGGTTCCAGGTGCCGACGACGGCGGAATCGAGCGCGTGCCAGGCCGGCACAACGGCGAGGCCGCTGCCGATGCCGCCGGCGGTGCCGGCCGCGCCCAGCGCGCCGCGGAAGGCGGTTTCGACGCTGGCTTCCATGAACGCCCACGGATAGGCCAGCCACCAGCCGAACACCCGCCGTTGCGTGCGTTCATGCGCGACCGAGAAGTGCCGGCTCCAGGCGCGCGGGATGCCTTTGACGGTGAAGCCCAGCCCGCATTCCTTCAAAGCCCAATCGAAGCAGGTGGAACTGCCTTCCTTGAGCATGTGGTACTTGTTCGCCTCGAAATATTCGCGGAAATCGCGGCCGGCTTCGAAGAAGTGGTCCTTGGCGTAGCGTCCGGGCGGAGCGTAGCCGGGACAGATCCACACGTCGTACCACGTGCCCGACGCATCTTGAATGCGCCCGAGGCCCATCAGCTGCGTTTTCTGCTGCCACGACAGGAAATAGCCGGGATCGTCGGCCTGCGCGAACGCGGCGAAGCCGCATAAGCAGGCCAAGCATAGGGCCCATGTCCAGAATCGCTTCATGTGGGAACTCCTTGGGGCGGGGTCATGGATTCGGTCGTGCTGTTTCCACTGCGCGCGTGGCGGCGGCTTTCTTTGCGGCAAATCTTACTTGGATGGACGGTCTCCGGCAATTCGAATCGCCGGACACAAGCCGCGCCTAACCGCATGGGAGAGGGCGGTCGGGGGCGGGCGGCTGTCATCCCGAGCTTGTCGAGGGATCTCGAGCGATGTCCCGCAGGCGGGCCGAGGGGACGGGGCCGAGAAGTCTCGACTGCGCTCGACATGACCGGCAAGGATCGAGCGGATTGCGCCCCCCGCGACCTTGCGGCGTGGGAGGCGAAGTTGGCTCCCCCACGGCGCAAGGCCGTGGGGCCCGCTGGCGACAGCCACGAGCGCCGGGCTAGAAGCTCCAGCTGGCGCCGAGGGTGGCGCTGTTCTGGACCATGCTGACGACGGTGCCGCCG
>CAYTEK010000032.1:0-22970 GCA_964436715.1 uncultured Verrucomicrobiota bacterium
GCACTCCTGGTTCCAGCATCGCATTTCAAATCCCCCCCTCGGGCTGCCGGTGAAGCGCCCCATTCCCGTTCCGCTGCGCGGAACGGGAATGGGCCGTCTTGCCCTTCAGTCCTGCGCCGGTTGCCCCGTTCCGCTCCGCTCCACGGGAACAACCGGCTTGGACCGGACACCCCTTCGGGGCGTCCGCCCGATGCTCAGATTCAGAATGAAAAACGGCTTTCCACTCTGTAAATGTCATAGGGATTAGCCCGTAGTATTGGCATCTCTTCCAGTATTTCCTAAACTCGTTTTCCATTCTGAATCCTCCGCTCGGGTGCCGGTCAAGACGGCCCATTGGACTTATCAAATCTCGCTATGCGACGCATTTTTCCGCCTCCGTAAGTGCCTTGTGATTCAACGCTTGCAAATATCGCAAAAAATAATGGTTTTGGCGGTTGACAATATATGACCATAGTAATATATTGCGTGCAGGATAAAGAGAGGACGATAAATGAACGAAGAACTCAAAGCCCAGCGGAAAGAGCTTGCGGACGCCATGTACGGTTACACCTACGGCGCATTTCCGGGATCTAAAGCCTGGCACTACAACCAAAAAATCGAAAAGGCGCTGGAAGATTTCGACCGCGCCCACCCCGAAATCAAAGCGGAAATCGAAGCGGCCAAAGCCGCCGCGAAGCCTGAGTTGACTTGGGACAAAATGAACTCGATCTGATAAATAAAAAGGAAAAACCAAATGAAAACATACAGCGACACCGACCTGACCCTGACCAAGGCGACAACCACCGACCTGATCAATCCTACAGGCGCAGAGCCGACAAGCCGATTGCTCCCCGACCACCAGAGCGACCTGACCGAATGGGAAGAGAGCGCAACCATCGACGGCGTGCCAGTGACCGCTTACTACATGACGACGCAAGAGGATGAGGATGCGGCCGGCGAAAACGGCGCTTGGGACATGATCGACTGGGATGACCGCCTCGACCGCATCGTGATCGATCTTGTGCAGTGCGACCGCAATGACATCGACGACTCCACGATTGACGCGCTTATCGCGCGTCTTGGATAGCCATGTGGCGCACCTGCAACCGTTGCGGGCATCGCTGGTGGCCACGGTCGCCAGCGGTGCCGCGCTGGTGTCCGTCGTGCAAGAGCCCGTATTGGGACAAGCCGCGCAAGTACAAGTTGCGCCGACTCCAGAGAGTCCAACAAACGCATCCAGGCTAGGAGTCACAAGGTGCCTCCAGCCTGATGCGTCGGGTTCGGCTTCGCTTCGGCGGCTGACTTTTTTGCCCTGCAAATGTCCCATTCCGGGTGACACTTCCAGCAATGCTTGTGGTGCAATTCGCACCACGCCACCGATAGCGAAGCCGAATGGGCCGTGTTGGCATCTAGTCCAACCGGTTGTCCGGATTCGCTACCGCTCAGCCGAACAACCCGGTTGGACCGAACACCCCGCGCTACGCGCGCCGGTGTTCGCCCCTGCTTCGTCGTATTAAAAAATGCCTTCGTCATTTTTTCATCCTCCTCATGCGGGGTGTCGGTCAACACGGCCCATTGTGCGTAGGTGCTGCCGCACCGCGTAAAAGCCTGCGGTTGCACCAGTTAAAAAATCGTACTTTTTTCGCGTTTTTCCAGTTGACAATAGCCAAGCGGTTCGGTATTGTGTCCGTAGAAAATAAAACAAGGCCCATACCGGGCCGGAAGGAATAAGAAAAATGAAAACATACAGCATCATCAGAAAAAACACCGGCGGCCAACTGAGCGGATATCGCGTTCAATTGAATTGCAACCTCACCAAAGCCCAGGCCGACGCAGAAATTAAAAACATGGCCGAAATCCACGCTTCCGAAATCGAAATGCCGGAGGCTGAGGTTGCTGAATTTGTTGAACTTGCAGTCAAAAACGGCGGATTTCACGACGATGACATCCGCTACTATTTCATCGAGGAAGAATGAACCTCGCCGCGCAACAGTTAGGCCGACTCGGCGGCCTCGCCAAGTCCGAAGCCAAGACCGCCGCCGCTCGCGCCAACGCGAAGAAGGGCGGATGGCCGAAGGGGCGAAAGCGGAAGAAAAAATAGGACGCACAACAAACGCGTCGAGCCTACGGGCGGCAACAAGCCGCCCGTCTTTTTGTACATGGATAGTGCTGTCGTACATGGCTACTCTGCCGCCCGAGGCTCACGCGTGGGGTTCCGCTCGGAATCCAGATCGGCCTGGGCACGCCACACGCTGGCGAGAAAAATCACGTCTTCATCCAGGCAGCCGTCGCGTCCAGCCTTCTCCAGGATCGCGCAGACTTGCCGGGCATAGGCGCAATCGGCCAATAGCTGGGACCCGTAGGCCGGACGGGAATCCTCCGGCGGCGTCCCGCCCCTCATGGCGATCCAGATCGTGAGGCACGGGACCAGGTTGACGCACAGGCGTCGGTTGCGCGCGGACCAATGCGCGCCGATCCAGAAACTGCCGGGCTTGAACAAAACACCGATTTTCATTGTTGGCCTCCGGGTGCTTGCGGGAAGTCCTGGAATTCGGCAGTCCCCCTTGCCGCATCGACAATGCTGATCTGATTCGGCGAAGCGCATCCAAGGTCAACGGTCAGTTGAGCAACGTCGCGGCGCGCCGCCTCGATCGCCCGGCACACCAGGCCTTCGTCTTTCCATCGCGCTCCCTTGAAGTGCAGCACGGCCGGCTTGTGGGTGCGGATGTCCTCCAGCCAGGCTTCGTCTGCCGTCTCGGGATTGCTGTTCCAAATGCGCTCGTCCATGCCGCGGACGGTGATGCCGCAGGCCCTGCCGCGGGCCAGATCCGTCAGCGCGTACTGGTCGCACGCCACCTTGCCGGGCTTCGTCCCGTGGTTATAGGCCGCGTAGCAGGCTTGGACGGCATCCCACAGGCACACGAAATCGCGCGTGCGCCGATTGACCCGGATCCCCAAGACGCCGCTGCTGCAGGTTCCGGCGCTGCGGGGATAGCGAGCCGGATCCACGGCGAACCGCGTCAGCGTCAGATCCTCGGGGCCGACGGCCAGCGGACGCAGGTCGCCCAGGATCGCGCAGTCGCAATCGACGAACACGATGCGGTCGCCGTCCTTCCGCTTCTCGACGTCTGCGCAAAGCGCGGTAGCCTTGAGCATGCATCCACGCACCCAGGTATTGGCCTTTTCGATTCCGGATACGACGCGAACGCTCTCCGGGATTCCATCGAAGATTTCCTCCGCATAGACCGTGATCGATTCGGCCCCGGAGTTCGCCACCCAGGTCGGCAGCAGGCGGCGCAGAGCGTCTTCGTAGCCGCGCGTCGCCACGGTGACCAAATGGAAAGCCGTCGCGCGCTTCGCGGCGCCAACGAACACCTCGCCGTAAATCTTCGCGATCTGGTCCCAGGAATGGCTTTCGGCGAAATCCCTGGCATTCCGGCCGATGCGCGCAGCTTGCTCGGGATATTGCATCAACCAGTCCATCGCCCGTTGAATGTCCGCGTGGTCATTGTGCTGAACGAACATCACTTCGCCCATGAACTCGGCCGCGCCGTCGTGGCAGATAAAGCCGTGATACCCGCTTTCGCGGCAGATGATGCACGGCAAGCCGCAGGCCATCGCTTCCATGATGGAATTCGAGCAACCCTCGGCGCTGGACGGCTGCGCGAACACAGACAGGCCACGCAGGAATTCGGGCATGTCCTCGTGCGCGACGTTTCCGACGTCGAATTCCGGCGCCATGGACGGCTTCCCCGGCCGCGGCTTCGTCGCCATGCGCAGCGAAATGCCTTTGGACCGGCAGGCTTCGACCACGGCGGCGGCGCCCTTGTTGCTCCAGCGCTCGCCGTTGACGTTTGCGGCCATGCCGACGACGAACGAATCCGGCTTGCGTTCCGCAGGACGGAACCGCTCGGCGTCCACTCCGTTGGGAATCACGACGACGTTCCCGGCCCCGGCGTCGCCCAGCCGCTCGCGGGTCGAGTTGTTCTGGCAGACGACCGTCCCCAGGCCGAAGTACGGCCGGCAGCGGTCGATCATGTCCTGCGCGCGGGAGCCGCCCGTGCAGAAGGTCCAAACGACCGGGACTCCGGCGGCGGCGGCCTGCCGGAACAAATAGGGATAGCCGCGAATCCAAATCAAGTCGAACGCCGCCGCTTCGGCCGCGCGCGGCTTCGACGTGAAAAAGAACTCGTGCTGCGGCAGACGCTTCGCCACCTCGCGCGCGGTGGTGGCCCAGCACCAGGAAGCCGAATCGACGACAACGTAGATCTTCACGGCGCAACCTTCCGCTGCGAATGGTGCATGATCGCCTTGTCAATGGCCGCGCGAACCGTCTTCGCGCCGCGCAGGTGTCCGTCGTCGGCTCGGCCGTGATGATCCGCAAGGGAAACGAATGCGTTTCCGCCGCCGTGGATTCGAAGAAAGGAATCCAATCGGACGTCCATCACGAGTCCGTTGAACGTCGACATCTTCGTCTGCCGCCTTTTCAACCCCTGGAGAAAATCCAGGCGCTGCTTGTCGGTGATCGTTTTCATGTTCCCTTTCTCCAGCTCTTCGGCAGGTCGCCGGCATCGATTTCAAAGAAGTCCATCCACGCGGTCCAGAAATCCCAGATCGCCAGTTTCGCCCGACCCCACAAGGTCCGGTGGAATTTCGCCCGTTGAACGAATGCGAAGCTCATGCAATGGCCTTTCCGGCGCCGTAGGAGTGGAATTTTTTTTCTGTCGCGATGATCCGGCGCTGCTGGGCTTCGACCTGGCTTTTCAGCGTGGCGATGCAGGCGGCGACTTCTTCCGGCGTGGCGTTCCGCACGTGCCGCATGCCGCGTTGGCCGAACACGACGTCGCCTTCTGCTGCTTCGGCCGCATGGCGGATACGCCAGTCCGGCCAGTCGAGCGCCTCGCCAATCTCCTTGCGCGTGCGCCACGCCGGTTGAATATAGAGCCAACGCGCCAGCACGACGGCGTCGGCATCGGCGCGATCTTTGTTGCGAGGATCGAACAAATCCAGTTGGTCGCTCATGGCGTTTTCCTCCCGAGTTCCTTCACCTTTTCGCGCAAATCGGAAACGCCGCGCTCGCCGTAGTGGTCGCGGATCTTGGCGACCTCGTCGTCGATTTCGGCCTGCGGATCCTTCGACCACGGACACGGATCGCCGCTCTTCAGCCACGACATCATCGCGCGGATCCGGCTGGCCGCTTCGGCGACTACTTGCATCCGGCGGCTGGCGGCCTCTTCGCGGCGAGCGTCCGCTTCGCATTTGTGCTGGGACGGAGCCATGGACCCGCCGGCCTTGGCATTTTCCATCCGCTGCCAGTTCCGAACCGTGGCCTGCCAAGACCGCATGGGGATGCCCGGCTTCACGAACCAGCCGCGCTGCTCCCAATAATCAACAAAGTACCCGCCATCGATCTTGAATCCGATCGAGACGGCGTAGGTTTCCACCTCGGCCGACGTCGGAATCGCCATCACGCGCGCGGGTGTCATTTCGCACCCGGCCTTTCGTATTCGGATTCGCGGCATTTTTCCAGCCAGGCGGCGAAATCTTCGGCGCGCACCCGGATCTGGCTGCCGACGCGATAATGGTCCATGACCCGCTCATCCACGATCATGCGGTACATGGTTTGAGGGGCCACCCCGACGCTGGCTGCGATCTGCGGGACGGTGACCCATTGCGACGTGGTGACCCGCCGCAAGCTCACGTTCCCCTTTTCGTCGGCAATTTCGACGAAAACAACGGCCTTGTAGACGCGCCGGCTCATTTTCGACCCTCGCCGATTTTTCCGATTTTGGACGTCGAGCCCAATACTGCCCCGTCCCGGCCCGCGAAGGCCCGCGAATTGGCGACCGGAAAAACCGCGCCCGAGCGGACGCGTCCTGAGAAGCCCCCCTTAAAATCGATCCTGGCGGCAAATTTGAAAACGGCGTTCATTGGCTAGAAAAGAGTTTGGTTGGCGGCGGATTTCTTCTTGCGGGCCCAGACCGCCCGGCGCAGGTCGAACACGACGGTCCAAAGCTGCTTGGATGTCAGGTCGTCGAGGCCGACCTTGTACTTCGACCGGGCGATGGTCTCGACGTAGCGCCGGGGATCGGCGATCTGGGTGCGGGCGTGGACCAGCTCGGCGCGCAGGACGGCCATGGCGCGGCGTACGTCGTCGCCGGGGATCCGCGCCTCGGCGGCGGCGGCCTCGCGGCCGTCGCCGGCCAACCGGGCGAAGTGGGCCACGAGCAGCTCGTAGTCGCCCTGGCCGCAGGCCGTCAGGTGCTTGCGGCCCAGCAGGCGCTCCTGCTCCAGGTGGCGCCACAGCTCGAAGGCGGAAGTCCGGGCCAGCCGGATCTCCGGATCCTGCGACGGCTCCCACAGGGGCTGGCCCTGCGCGATCCAGGCCCGCTCCGCCAACATGCAGATCTTCCGCTTCTGTTCGCGGGAGAGCGGGGCGGCGGCGGCGCCGTTGATCGCAGCTTGTTGGCGGGCGTCCATGCTACCGATCCCGACCGTCCCGATAGCCGATGCAGATCCCGTTTTCGGCGTCGTCCTCTGCCGGGCCGGCCAGCAAGGCCGACAAGGCGTTTCCGGCGTTGGCCGCCTGCCGCGCCAGCCAAAGCGCCGCCAGGCGGAATTCCTCGCGCGTTCTGGGCATGCGCTTGGCCTTGGGGGCCGGTTTCGTTTCCATCGTCGTCATCGTCGTTTCCATGCCCGTCTCCTTTTTCAGACCTTCGCGATGTCCAGAATGATCGGAATCGGTTCCGCTTCCGGCGCCAGGCGTTTCGCCACGCGGACGTATTCCTGGTGGCCGACGACCTTGTCGCACTCGCGGATCAGCTCCGCGGCCTTCCGCCACTTGGGGTGATCCACTTGCACGGTCGCGATATCGCGGACGCGCTGCCGATCCAGGCGGCCGTCCTTGCCGCGCGGCTTAAAGGCGGCGTCCGCCACCTTGCGCAGCTCCTGGACCTTGGCGCCGCGGCCGGCGTCCGCCGCCAGCTCGTCGATCGCTTCCCGGATGAGCTGCTGGACGAGGCTGATTCGCTCGTCGAATTCCGTCTTGGAGCGGTTCTCGAAGCGGATGATAATCCGCCCATCGAAGCTCCGGAACTGGAGGTAGCCCTTGGCTCCGCCCAGCTTCACGCCGGCTTCCTTGGCCGCCGCCGCCCGCAGTTCGTCGAGCAGACGGTTGGTCGCGGCCTTGAGGGACGTCAACCGCTGTTCCTCGGCGCCCCACAGATTGAAGATGCGGTTCGCGATCGCGTCGCGCTTCCGGTCGTAGGCGCTCACGTGCTTGGCCGGAACGGTGTTCCCGTCCGGGTCGATGTAGACTTTCTTGCTCTGGCTCATTGGTTCTCCTAGCGGCTCTTCTGCTCCGCGGCGACGACGCCGGCGAAGTCCTCGATGGTGATTTTCTGCCCGTCGTACTGCTCGTTTGCCCTCCGGCAGACGTCGCGCACGAAGGCCAGGTTGCCGCGGCCGCGGGCGCTCTGCTCGAGCAGGGCGATGGCCTGGGCGGTCGCGCCGTTCAACCCCGGCAGGCGGCGGGTCACGAACTTGGTCATGTCGGCGCGGTTGATCTGGTCGAGCTGGATTCGTTCGGCCAGGCGGTTGCCGGTCAGTTGCCGGCATTCGTCGTAGGCGGCCTTCTCCAGCCGGTTCCACAACGTCGGCATCGTCAGGCCGACGAACTCGCCGGGCGTCTGGTTGATCAGCGTCTTGATGCTGTTGAGGATCTTCGGGCCGGCGTGGTGAAGCTCGTCCACGATCAGGCAGCGCCGGGTCGTGTTCAGCTCGTGGACGACCTTGGCGTAGCACCCCATGGCGTCGCTGGGCGGCGTCCGGATCCCGAGCGCGGCCAGCACCAGCACCAGGAAGTTGTAGGGGCTATCGCCGACGTACGGCGAAAGCTCGGCGAACAGCAGCCGCGAGCCGTAGCGCTGGATCAGGCTGCGGGCCGCGCTGGTCTTGCCGCTGCCCGTGTCGCCCTGGACCAGGATGAAGCGCGCGTTGCCCGTCTCCGTGAACGCCTCCATCATCGCCCGGCGCAACTGCACCACCGGGGACAGGTCGTCGTAAAAATCCTCGCTCGTGCTGGCGTCGTCGCCGATCGCTTCGATCAGCGCCCAGGCGCTGCGGTAGTTGACGAGCTGCTTCTCGACGTCCAGATCCGTGACGTCGCCGGCCACCAGCCGGCCGTAGGTCCGGTCGCTCCCGAGAGTCGGGAACCGGCGCAGCATCTTCGCGGTGGTGAAATCGCGGCCTTTGGATTCCTGCCAGGTCCGAATGCTCTTTGCCAGTTCGACCAGTTCCTTTTCCGGCGCTCCGCCGGCTTCGTTCTCTTGTTTCATGCCCATGCCCTTCGTGTTTTCCTGCCGCGTCATTGCGGCAAAAGCATTCCTCGCGCCCGGAGGCGTTCTTCCAGCGCCGCGGCCTCGGCCGCGGCGGAATCGATATCCGATTCGGTCAGTTGCTTCCGGCGGAAAGCGGTGGCGGGGATGCCGGCTTCATTCCCGGCGGGAAGGGCACGACTCCGACCGTTCGGGTCCGTTCCGCCGGCATCCCCAAGATTGACTTCGGCGCGCAGCAGGCGCCCGTCGGCCTCGCGGCGCTCGATGGCGCGGCCGGCCTTCTTGCCGAACAGGCCCGTGCCCGCGTAGGCCGCCTCGAAGGCCCGGCGATGCGCCTTGCGGCGCTCGCCGCTGGCCTTGACTTCGGCGCTGTAGCCGAACAGCGGCAGCTCCGCCTCGTGCGCGGCGTGGCAAATCCAGGCGTTCGGCTTGTGGCCATCTACGTTCCGGCTGCCGGTCTCCAGGTTGTAGATCTCCGCGCCGGCCTGCGGCTCGCCCGGATCGAACGCGACGGCCAGGCGGTAGCCGGCGCCGAGGCGGGCGAAATCCGGAGAGGAAAACCGGTAGAGCATGCCGTCGAGCGTCTTGTCCACGCAGCCTTGTCGGATCATCGTCTGGAATTTGACGGGCATGAAAACTCCCATGTGTTCGGTGGACAGTTCGCGCAGCGGATGCGCCACGACGTCGTGCGCCCAGACTTCGTCCGGCACGCCGTTCTGGATCCGTCCAAACTTGTTTTTCCCGTTGCAGAAGACCATGCCCTTGGAAATGTTTTCGACGTGGTCGCCGATGTAGGGGATCCCCGCGTCCGCCGGATGGATCACGCCGCTCTGGACGCGCCGCATGACCTTCTCCACGCGCTCCATCTCGCCGCGATGGCGGCCCACCGTAGGGATCTCCAGCAGATCCAGCACGGACTGCAGGTGGGAGAAGGCGCCTTCGATCAGCGCCTTCCCCTCGGACGTGTGGACGTGGTTCACGGCGAACCCCAGGCTCGACAGCCCGGCCACCGTCGCCTGGCGGGCCTGGTCGTCGATCACGACCGTCATGCCGCCATCGACGGCCCGCGCCATCCAAACGCCCTTCTCCAGGATCCAGCCGATGCGGGGCATGCCCCATTCCGTGAGGATCCGGCGGAAGTGCCGCAGCACGTCCGCGGAGGTATAGGCATCCGTCGGGCGGCCGATCAGCTCGGCACCCAGCCATTTCCCGCGGGCGTCGTTCGTGTAAAGACCCTGGCGGCCGACAGCCACGCCGAACTTTTCGGCAAGGCGATCCCCGCGGTGCGCGCGCGTCTCGCGCTCGCCGTCCGGCAGGTTGAACCAGAATGGGTGATTCGTGGACATGTCGTCCGAGAGATAGATGTCCCCGGCCAGCAGCTTCCGCTCTTGGCCCGTCAGCGGATCGATCACCAGATCGTTGTGGCGGCTCTTGAACCCCACGTGCCCGAACGCCGTCGGCCCCAGGCGCATGGCTTCCAGCTCCGGCGTCACCTGCGCCGCGCGGCGCAGGGAGAGCGGAAGGGAAAGCGGCTTTCCGCTGGTCAATTTCGGCGCCAGATAGTCGCGCAGCGCTTGCGGGCAGGCCGGATCGTCGACGAAGAACTGGTAGGTCAGCGCCATGCTGCCGCACATCGCCGCCTTCCGCCGGATGAAATCGATGCTCTACGGATCCAGGCATTCGGCCCCCCCCGGCCGGCCCCCGCCCGAATCGTCCGACTCCATCGCCGCCGCCCCGCCCGATTTCCACGCCCGCAGCCACCGCTCCAGCGTCCCCTGTGGAATGCCGACCCGCACCGCCGCCTTCTTCATCGGCAAGCCAGTCGCCAGCAGTTCCGTCGCCTGCCGGCAAGATTCCACGCGGGTCTGTTTGGAGTGGGCCATGAACTATGCAACGCAGGAAACGCGGCGAATGGATGAGATGTCCGACAGGCGCACAAGCCGGCGCCCTCTGCCGAGCCCGCGGGAATCCCCGCGCAGATTGTTCACGACCATCAGACCCGGACCGAACGACATAACTTTTTGTGTCCTGTCCACCACGATCGGCTCCGGCCGGTCGTGCTTGAATCGGATCTCGACAAGTGCCTTTATCATGCCCATGCTCCTCGTTGGTTGTTGGTTCTCAAAAATCGAAAGGGCACCCCATGGGAAAAACGATCGATATCCGCGACGAGTGGATCCCCGAGCACGCCATCTTCCACAAGCTGGCCAAGAAATTCCGGCGCCGGGACGTCGAAGAGGTCTATCTCGCCATCCAGGCAGCCATCGCCTTTGGACGCGAAGAAGTGGACGTCGGAAGCATCGCCGGTAAAATCGTCCCGGAAGGCCGCATGACCGCATCCCCGTACTGCGAAAACATCGGGGCCAGCGGCTTGGCCTTCTTCTTCTTCCTGTTCCACGTCGAACTGGCCGAGGCTGGACCGACCGACTACCATCGCTACCGGTTCGTCCGACGCTACGATGGAGCCAAAACGACCGCCTACATGAAAACCGCCATGAATCCGGCCGGAAGTGAATTCAAGGCCGAGTACGACCGGTGGATCAAAAAGCTTGATCGCGCCAGGGACCGCATCATCGAAACCCATGAATGGATCCGTTTCGACAAGATCGTGCGCGCCGCCCTTGGCGACGACATCAAGATCATCGATCTCGACGACGATCCGTCCTGATTGGACCGGCGCTTCCATCCGTTTCGGCATCACATCACCCGCTTGACGTCGGCGGGAAGGATCTCGGCAACCTGGTGTGCAAGCTCCAGAATGGATTTTCGCTCATCCGTCGTGATGTCTCCCCAGTATTTCGAGGCCGTCCGCAGGTGGTGCAGGCCCTCCCGGAACAGGTCCGCATAGTCGATGGGCGTGCGCCTTTCGCTCTGCGAGTCTTGCCCAGCTCGGGCCGATTTCCACCGCCGGATCGGAGTCCCGCCATCCATCACATGCCCATGAACAATTTTCAGGCTCTCGTAGTACGCCTTGTCCGCCTTGTCCTTCAGGTCCAGTTCGCGCGCCGGCGTCACCAGGCTGCCCACCCGCTGCGGCGCCGTGCACTTCTTCTCCAGGCACATCAATAGGTCGATCGCCAGGAGGACGTCTTTGTGGGAAACCGAAAGGGTTGCGGCGATGGCTTCCGAGGTGAAATTCGCAAAAACCCCTGATAATTTTGGTGTGTCACGTGACACACCAGACGAGTTTCCGCCCTTCGCCGACGCCCCAAGTTCGGCCGCTTTGACGACTTCGCGGCGGTGCATTTCCAGGTAGGCCATGATTCGCTGGCCGGTGCTGCGCTTGCGGCCGGTCCCGAGGCAGGTCAAGGCCACCTCGCGGACGTTGTCGCACTGGATCAGGACGCAAGGCAGCTTGTCTTCCGTGGACTTCTCCAGGCGGTTGCAGCCGTCCACCACCTCGAACAGGCCGTCCGTCTTGTCCGGCTTGTCCAGGACCAGCAGCGGCTGGATCAGCCCGCCCTCTTCGATGCTCTGCGCCAGCGCGGCCTGGTCGTCGTCGCCCATGGGAAGCTGAGCTTCCGGATGCGGCTTGAGCTGCGTCCGCTCCAGCCAGTTGAATCCCGTGATCTTATAGGTCCTACTCATTTTCGTGCCCTTTCTGCTGCTTTTCGAATTGCCGGCGGGCCGCCATCGTTCGCCGGAAAAATTCGCTCTCTTCGATCCGGCGGCTGCGGCGGATCCCGCGCAGCACGTACCAGAGGTGCATCACCGAAACCCCAAGATCTTCCGCCGCAACCGTGATGCCCTGGTGGCGGAATTTCTTCGGATTTTTGCTGGTGTTGCGCATATCTACCCGTTATGTTGATTCACAAGGTATTCACATTCCATTTACATGTCAACCGGAATAGTGAACATTTTGTGAACTTTTTTTCAGACAGGGTAGGGGCTATTCAAAAGGCCAAGCGGATGACGGTGTCCGAGGTCTTGGATTACCTTGAAATTTCCCCGCCAATGTTTTCGATGATTAAGAGCGGGAAAAGAAATCCAAGCGTCAAAACCATCCGGCGCATTGAGTCTGCCGAGCGCGAGGCGGGAATCCTGCCGAAAGAGCCGCCGGCTGCGGCGCGCGGACCGCCGACCGTCCGCGATGCCCCGGCGGACACCATACCGGACCATCTCGATCTATCGAAAAAGCTGGACGAAATCCTCCGCCGCCTGGACCGGCTGGAGAAGCTGGCAAAACAGGGGAAGTGATCCAATGTCAACCGTCGAATGCCCCCATTGTAATGCCCGGTTGTCCATTAAAACGTTGACCGACATTGTCCTGTGCCCCAAATGCAGCAATCGGTTTCCATCCACGCCCAAAGGCGAGCAATTAGTGAAGTTCGTCATCACGACGACCGGCACTCTCGATGGATGCAAAATTGATTCCTATCTCGGCATCGTTTCAGCTCAGGTCGTTCTGGGCGTCAATTTTTTCAGAGACATATTGGCAAACCTGAAAGACGCCTTTGGCGGTCGATCAGGGACAATGGAAAAGGCCCTCGCAGAAGCGCGGGATTTGGTCATTCAGGATCTGAAGGAGAAGTCATTGAAAATCGGCGCAGAGGCCGTTGTCGGGTTCTCTATGGATTTTGAAAGCCTTGGCCAGGCGAATGGCATGATAATGCTCGTTGGAACCGGTACGGCAATCAAGTACACTAGGAATTAGCGCCATGTTCGAGGATCTGACTACTGTAGACCGCGATCAAGTGCTGGCCGCGTGCGCAGTCATCCAGGCCACGGGGCGGGCGAGCGTGGCGACCGTGCAGCGGCGCCTGCGGATCAGCTATACCGAATCCGCCCGCATCATCGATATTCTGGAAGAGTCCGGCGTCGTCGGACCTCCGGCCGGATCCGTCGAGCGCACGATCTTCGCGGACAAGCTGGATGAGGCGCTTGGAATTTCCAGCACAAGCGATCCCGAGGGCCTTTTGCCGATCCCGCCTCCTTCGGCCAATGATCAAACCATCGACTGTCCGATATGTGGCGGACGGATCCTATTATGCATGATCGCGCCCGGCGCAAACACCTGCCCGAAATGCCGGCGGGTCTTCACGGCGGAGTATTGATCGCGCCCTAAGTTCTCATCCGTCACTCTGTTCGTGGGGGGCTCTTCCCATCCGGTGCTAGGTTCAGCGCCTGATGATGGTGAGCAATCACATCGAAAATCAGCAAGGAGGCATGCGATGCGCTAGCCGCTTCCGTTTCCACATACCCACGATGCACCTGCCGCCGGGCGGACTTTCCTTCTTAGCCTCGCCCGGCGGCTTTTTCTTCCCGGAGAAGGGCGCGTGACCCGCAACGCCTACATTTTCGTCCCCGGCGTGCTCAACTATCCCGGATCCGCGCGCAATTGGACCGACCGGGCGGTCACCTGGATCCACAAGCGCGCGACCTGCGAAGTGGCCGAAAAGTTCGAATACATGGCTCTTCCGGCCACCCGTAAGCTGCTCGCCGCCCGGCGCGCCGCCGAACTCGCCGCCCTGATCGACAACTACTCCATCGACCAGTTTTCCTTGGTCCTGGTCGGCCACAGCTTCGGCTGCGAGTTGATCCGCCTGGCCTTGCAGCAGTCGAAGCGTTCGGCCAATTTCGTCCACCTGTTCGCCCCGGCCGTGCCGTCCGAGCCGCGCCGGCACCGCCTGAAATCGATGGTCGTTTCCGGGAAGATCGGCTTTTTGAAGATCTACCTTTCCGACCGCGACGCCGTTTTGACCAAGCATTTCCTCGGCGGCGTTTCGCCGGAAGGCGTCCGTTTCCAATTCGCCGACGAACACCACACGAGCGTGGCGAGCCGCAATTTCGGCCACTGCACCTGGTTCGCGGCGCCCAACTTCGAAGCCAGCCTGCGCTCCGTCGCCGGGTTGGCTCCGGAAGGAGATCGGACGTGAGCCTGCTTGTCATCGGCGATTCCTGGGCCAGCGCCAACGAGGCGGACACCGACAACCAATACGCCGGCTGGCCGTTGATCCTCGGCGTCGATCCATACCGGCGCCAGGCCGTCGCCGGATCGACCGCCGCCCAGTGGGCGGCCGACTTCGACGGACGCCTGGTTCGGGCCATGGCGACGGAATGCGACGCCGTTTTCATTTCGGTCGGCGGAAACGACGTCGGCGAGCTTCGCGGGTTCGCCGATGCCTCGCGCGCGATCTTTAATATACGGAAGGTCGTCGGCTCGTTCGCCGAACGGTTGGTCGTCGTCATGCTCTACGCCAACCCTTTTCCCGGCAACCCTGACGCGGAAATCGCCGTCGGCATGCTCAACGACGCCATCCACTATGCCTGCCGGGGCATGAAAGTCCTCTTTTTCCATTCCAACAAGTTGCTGCGGCCCGAGCACTTCTTGCAGCGCCATCAGCGCGACATCCATCCGACGCGAGCCGGTTGGGCGCTCGTGGCCGAAGCCATCGGAAAAATGTTGAAACAAAAAGGAGTCGAACCATGAAATTGACCGTCCGCCAGTTCAACTGGCTGTTCATCCTCGCAATTCTCGTCGCCTTCCTCATCGGCGTCTTCGGCTGCGCCTGCACATCACCGGCGACCGCCGCGAATCCGGTGCAGGCGGACGAACCTCCGCCCGAGTTCTCCAACTCCTTCACCTCCGCCACAGGCTTCGTTGTCCACGCCGTGGTCTGGGGGCTCACAAATGTCGATTCTACTTCCTATTCTGGATGGTCCGGAGCCTGTCCAGGATGTGACGTGGATGCCAAGGGCAACTATTCCTACTATGTGTCTGGCGGAATTCCGACGGCGCTGCTGCTCAATGCCGGCGCCACCAAGGCCGCGGCGCAGGCGGCCATCGCCGAGGCCGCGTCCGGACTTGGCAGCAACGATTGCCTCATCATCGACTACAGCTCCCACGGGACGCTGGTTCCAGACGTGGACGGCGACGAGGCGGATGGAACCGGACAGGATTCGGCCATCTGCATGTACGACGGGATCTGGGTGGACGACGATTTCCTGTTGTTCCTTAAATCCGTCGTGGCGCCTGGCGTCATCGTCCGGATCGGGTCCGACTGCTGCCACAGCGAGGGTAACTTCCGAGGATTTGTGCGCAGCTTCCAGCAATCGGTCTCTTTTGGCCTGTGGGGGAATATCCCGCGTTTCGAACTCCACTCGCGCGCAGACTTGCCGTTCGCCATCACCCAAATGGCCGGGTGCAAGAAGCTCACCTATTCCTATGGCGCCGATGATGGCGGCACGTTCACCATGACGCGGCTGGCCAATACGACCGGTTTCTGGAAATCCTGGTTCGACGCCACCAAGGCCAAGATGCCTGCAAATCAAGCCCCTGTCTGGGTCGAATCCGGCCACGTCACCGATGCCATCCGCAACGCCCCCGTGTTCCCGAAAGGAAAATGACCATGAAGAAGTTCCTGTTGATGATTCCGGCCGCCCTCCTGGGGTTGGCGCTCGTTGGATGCGATTCGGACGACGTGGCGAGCGTCGGCAACGACCAGATCGGCGATTTCGTTTCCGTCTTGGACGCCGGGCAGGCCGTGTCCCTGGCGACAAATCTGCTGACGCTGCCTGCCGTGCAGGATCTCGCCAACGCCATCATGGCCGACAGCAACCTGGTCGCCACGCTCACGAATGCCTGGGAGGACGTCGAAGCCGACTATACGACGCCGGATGAAATCAACGACGAGCCGGCCGCGCCAGCCTCCGGCGACGTTTCGACCGTGTTGCCGAAAATCGGTGGGGGCCAGACGGTCACCGGCTGGGCGCCGGTCAATTTCTGGTGGAACATGGACGACGCGGTCATCCGCGACGGGCTCGCCTACATGCAGTCGCGCAACGTGCGCTGGTTCTGTCCAGAGGCCGTCGGCAATGCCGGCGAGGATGTCCTGGGGAACGACGAGAAGCTCGACCGGATGAAAAGCCGGTGGCTGCTCACCCAGGCGGAATGCCGGGAGCGCGGAATCTGGTTCGCGCCGATCCTGTTCAACGACAATGCCGGCGACGGGGCCTATCAGAACGGCGGCGTGAAGTTGGAGAAGCGCATGGCGCAGGCCAAGGCGCTGATCGACTGGGTGGCGGCGAACGGCGACAAAAGCGTGCTGTCCATCACCATCATTTCGGAGATGCAGACTTCGGCCGGGAAGCAACTCGAAGCCTATGGCCTCTCGAAGCTGGCTGGATTCCGAATCGACTACAACGGCAGCGGGCACCCTTCGTCGAAGCCGTCCGGATATTCCGGTCTCGTCAGCTACCATGTCTGCGACGTGAGCAAGTGGCCGGCGAAAAACATGATCTGGCTCAACGACTGCGGAACCAGCATCCGCGAAAGCGTCCGGGCGCTGAACCTCAATGGCGACCTGAACGGACTCGGGGATCCGGCGAAGATCGCGGCGAAGAAAGCCGAGGCCGTCGCCCGCGGCCAGGTCGTTTTCGCCATCTATGGCTTCCAGGTCCAGACATTCGACAAGCCAGCCATCGATGCGCTGGCGATGCCGGCCGATGCTTCGCCTCCGGCCGCCGGCGACTCGACGTCCTTCGATCTCTCGCAAGTCAAATGGCTGCACCACGACGTGTCCGGCTGGCCCGTCACGACCGCGCTGGATGCCTCGGTGAGCAAGTCCGGCGTCGTCACCCTCCAATACGACAAGGCCAAGTCGTGGCAAGCCGTGGACGGCGTGAACGCCAATCCGTGGGTGATCGCGAAATGGACCGACGGGAAGTGGTACGCCGCCACCTGGGAATGGCTGCGCCAAGGTCAGACATCGAAGGACATGGGCGGAAAAAGCTGGGGAGACCACATCAAGGTCGCTCCTCTGTCCAAATGGGAACCGAAGTCGGGCGAGACGGTCTACATGCTGGTTTCCGGCCTGGCTCGGTCCGGCACGCGCGCCGAAGGCATCCGCGCGGATCCGCGCAACGTGTCCGAGCGCAGCGCGCCCGTGAAAGTGGTTTTCCAGTGAAAGCGGCGGCCATCCACGTTGGTGGTGCGCTGCTGCTGTCGTTGCTCGTCGGCTGCGTCATTGTCTATGCGCCGGCGGCCGAGCGCGTCGCAGGTCAAATGCACGACCAGCAGGCCGACTACATGCCCATCGAACAGCAGATTCCAATCGAACCGCGCGTGGCCGACAACCTGGACGTGACGGGCATCACGGGGATCAAGGGCGACGTTGGCAGCGGAAACACCATCGCCAGCCCGAGCGGAAGCGTGAAGTTGAAGTGAACAAGAATTTTGCCGGCGACCCTCCCGCACCATGCCCGCGGGAGGCCACCGCCGGCGCCAATGTCGAACATCTGGAAAGCGTCTATGAGTGAAGCCCAAATTGCCTGGCCGCTGATTTCCGTCGTCGGTTCTCTCGTCGGAACCGTGACGGCCATCATCGTCGCGATCGTTGCCGTTATGAAGCTCAACCGGAGGCAGCCTCCGCTGGCCGAATACCTGGCCAAGAATTACGCCTTGCGGACGGATCTCGACGACGAGGTCAAGGAACTCAACAACCGCATCGACCGCGAAATCCGGCTCATCCTGGCCGCCAACATCGAGCAGTCGAAGAAGCTCGACGCCTTGATCGCCACCACCGGCCAGACCGCGCGCGATACCGACCGTTCTTTGGGGAGGATCGAAGGAAAAATCGAGGGCTTGCAGGGCGCCCTCGATCAGCACATCAAGGAGCACCATGAACATTGAACATCGCGAACAACTCCGCCAGGCGATCGTTGTGTTCTTGGCCGATCGCCCCAAGCGGGCCTATTCCGTTTCCGAAATTTCCGCCGCCCGCACCGTTCGGCAGGCCGTCGATGCCGAGTTCGACGAATCGCACGTCCAAGATGCCCTGGCCGTCGTGATCGGCTTCGGTCTCGTGCAGAAAGTGCCTCGCAAGCTGGCCGGGCTGGACGACTACCAGATCACCGCGGAAGGAGTCGTGTTCCGTGAGCGAAACTACCCCTAAAACTCCACTGACGCGCCTGCCGTTCGACATCCGCGAGGAACTGTGCGCGCGGATCCGCGACCGCCATTCCTGGAAGCAGCTCAACGACTGGCTTGGAACTCGTAACCTCGGACCTTACAAGCCGCAGAATTTCTCCGCCTTCAAGAAATCGAAGCTCCATTATCCGGCCTGGCTCGAGCAGCAGCGCAAACTGGATGAGCGGCGTTCCCGCGCCGAAACCATCCGCCGCGAAATCGCCGCCGAAGGCTTCGACATGGTGGACCGCACCATGCTCGACCTCGTGGACAAGCTCTCGGACCCGGAGCTGGATCCGCTCAAGGCCGCATCCGTCCTGGCCACCCTGAAGCAGGCCGTCGTCCGCGCCCAGGGCCTTGACCTGGACAAGCAGAGGCTCCGCCTCGCCGAGCGTTCCGTCGCCCTGGATCAGGACAAATTCCGATTCCAGGTGGCCAACCAGTTTCTGTCCTGGTTTGACGACAAGCGGGCCCGCGAAATCGCGCTCTCGGGCGCCGAGAAATCCGTCAAGGTCCAGCAGCTCATCGACCTCATGGCCCAGATGGAGAAGGACGAAGGCTGATGAAGCTCACGCGCTACCAGAAGTTCGCCTCGCGCTGGATGAAAGACCTGCGCGTCTGCCTGCTGCTGTGGCGCCGCCAGGGCGGGAAATCAACCCTTTTCGCCTTCAAGATCCTGCAAGTGCTGCTCGAACACCCCGGCATCCTCTGCACGTTCGTGTCGGCCTCGCTGTCAGTTGGTTCCGAACTGCCCTACAAGGCCACCCAGATCTTCGGCGAACTGCTGAATGCGCTGCGCGAGGTGTCGTCCGGCCAGGGCATCGAGGTCAAATCGAACGGGGAAGGGCTTGCCGACAGCGACCTCATGGATCTATTCCACCAGGGTCGTCTCGAAGTCACCTTCCGCCATTCGGAGCACGTCGTCTCGCGCATGAGGGTCATCGCCCCGAACGTCGCAACCGCCCGCGGGTATTCCGGCTGGGTCTTCATCGACGAAATCGGGTTCATAAAGGACTTCCGGGCGCTGTTCGGCGAAATGGAGCCGATCATTTCCAGGGATCCGACCTTCCACCTCATCATGGCGACGACGCCTCCAATGGACGATGCCCACTTCTCCTACGACCTGGCGGCGCCGCCGCCCGGAATGGAGTTCGAGCCGGATCCGTGCGGCCACACCTACATGTCGCAGCTCAACGTTCCCGTCCACCGCGTGGACGCCTGGGACGCCGAGGCCGCCGGCGTCCACCTCTACGACATGGCCAGCGGGGCGCAGATTTCGCCGGAAGATCACCGCAAGCAGTATTTCGACCGCGATGCCTGGGACCGGTCCTACGGCCTTCGGTTCATCGTAGGCGGCACCGCCGCCATCCCGCTCTCCGCGCTTTCGGCGGCGCAGGAACTGGGACATCGTTTCGGCTGCATCGCGGCCGAGCGCGACCTTCCGGTCGGCTGGGCCGCCTCCATGACCGACGCCCGCTACGGCATCGGCTACGACGTCGCCACCACGACCAACAAGAAGTCCAATCCGTCCGGCATTGTCGTCACGCAGGAGGTCGAGCCGCGCCTGTTCGTCGAGCGCTTGGTGTTCCGGTTCAAGGAGTCGAGCCCGGACGAAGCCAAGGCCATTCTGCGCGAAATCATCGAGGCCTGCCAAACCGCCACAGGGAAACGCTGCTCGGGGATCGCGGTCGATGCCTCCAACGAGCGCTACTACGCCGTCCAGGTCCGCAAGGAGTTTTCCAAATATTGCCGCGTCTTGTTGTGCGATTCTTCCGAATCGATCGACTACAAGGGCGAGAAGATGAAGGTGAAAACCTACCTCGGCCAGCGCTACGTCGAACTCTACGAAGACTCCGCCATCGCCATTCCGCCCGACCGCTGGATCAAGGAGGACCGCCGCCTAGCGAAGAAGGTCAAGGGCGGGTTTGACAACGAACTCGATTCGGCCGGCAACCACGGCGACACCTTCGACGGCGGCAAGCTCGCCCGCGAAGCGCTGTCCCGCGGCGGATCCGGCCCGGTGTATGCAAAAGCCGTTCCCGTCGGCGGCGCCGCCGGCATGGGCGCAAGAACCCTGATTGGAGCATGAACATGTGTCCGTTCAACAAAACTGATTCCGGCAAGAAATCGGCTCGCGTCACCCCGATTTCCGATCGCAACGAAATCCCGGTGAATTTCGCCGGACTCACGGTCGATTCCGTTGCCTCGGCCGTGCGTCAGTCCGAGCAGGGGAATTCCGCTCCGCTCTGGCGCCTGTGCCGGACGTTCATCCTCCAGGATGCCCACATCCAATCGGAGCTGTTCAAGCGGAAGAACGCCGTGCTCGGTGACGAACTGATCGTCACCCCGTGGAGCAACGCGAAGCCGGACGTCGATGCGGCCACGGCGGCCGAGGCCATGCTCTCCAATCTGCCGTCGCTTCTCCCGTCCATGATGCACTTGATGGATGGCGTTGTGTACCCGGTCACCTTGGTGGAAAAGGTGTTTGGACCTGCGGATCCCGCGCGTCCGGAACTCGGGCGCCGCACGGCCCTCGTCGAGCTGGTGCCCGTTCCGTACCGTCTGATCACCTGGGACGCCAACGGCCAGCCGGTCGTTTCCGACCGCGAAAACGTCTCCGGCTTCATCGACGTTCCGCCGCTCGATCCGGCGCGCTACGTGTGCCACCGCGGCCACATGCTCACCGCGCCAGACCGTTACGGTGGCCCGATGCGGGCTATTTTCTGGCTTGGTCTTCTTTCCGGTGCGGCGACCACCTGGTGGGCGCGCTACCTCGAGCGCTACGGATCTCCGTTCATCGTCGGCCGCGTGGACAGCGAAGACGACGGCGACCGCCGAATTCTGGAAGCCGCCATCTCCTACGCCAACCAGATCGGCGGCATGGTCGTCTCGAACGTCTCGAACGTCGAGTTGAAGGAGGCGGCCGGAAACGCCGGCGATGGCTTCGAAAGATTCAAGGCCCATTGCCGCGCCGAGATTTCGCGCATAATCCTCGGACAGACCCTTTCGTCGATCTCGACCCATACCGGCATGGGCGATGGAACGGCCAACCTCCAGGACGAAGTCCGCCAGGACATCCGCAAGTTCGACGGCCGCATCCTCGGCGAAACGATCCGCACCCAGATCGTTGCTCCGTGGCTTCTGCTCAACGGCTATTCCGGGCGCCCGCCGAACATTTCATTCGCCGGCGACACGACCGAGGAAATCAAGCGGACGATCGAAGGCCTCAAAACCCTTTCCGACGCTGGAATGGAGCCTACCGACGACGCAATTCCAACGATCAGCGAGCGCGTGGGGTATCCGATCCAGCGCAAGGCCCGTCCCATTCCGATCGATGCCGAAATCACCGCCCACTCCGCCGCCGCTCCTGGAGGCGGCGGCCGTCCCTTTTTTCGACGCGAGTTCTACCGCGGATGAGATAGATGAGGCGACGGATTCCATCGCCGATGCTGCTGCGGCGGAGGTCTCGCGGAGCTTTGGCAAGCGCTATGCCGACATCCCGCGAATCATCCGCGAAAGCGCATCCCCAGCCGGCGCTCTGTCCGAAATCGAGTCCGCGCTGCTAGGCAGCCGGCCGGTCGATGCCATCGAACAGACCCTTATCGCGAACGCGCTCAATGCGCTCGCCTGATTTCGGCCTCCCGCGGGTGCGGAAAGGCCCGGAGAACCAACCCAGGGGAGTTCACCCCCTCGATCAACCGGGACTTCGAATCCCGATCATCCGTGCCAAGGACGGCCCCGCCAGGCTGGCTAGGAACCCGAGGCATGGTATCACGAGGAGACGTAATGAACAGCCCCATCGCATACCTGGGCGGCAAAAGCCGCCTGGCCAAGACCATCATCTCCAGGATCCCGAAGGATCACGAATGCTACTGTGAGCCCTTTTGCGGCGCCGCGTGGGTGTTTTTCCAGAAAGACCCTTCCGGCCTGGAAGTGATCAACGACGCCGACGCAGAATTGGTCACGTTCTGGCGCGTCATTCAAAACCACCTCCCGGCCTTCATCGACTTTTTCAAGTGGGCCGTCGTCTCGCGCAAGGTGTTCGAATTGGAAAACCAGAAGCGTCCGGAGACCCTTACCGACATTCAGCGGGCGGCCCGCTACTTCTACATCCAGCGCCTGTGCTTTGGAGGGAAGACAAGGTCGCGGGTTTATGGAACCGTCACCTCCGGATCCCCGCGGCTGAATTTGAGCGCGCTCGAAGAAACGCTGCTCTCTGTTCACTGGCGCCTGGAGAAGGTCGTCATTGAATGCCTCGACGCATTGGAGTGCATCCGCATCTACGACCGGCCGCACACCCTTTTCTTCATCGACCCTCCGTACTTAGGAGGAGAGTCCGACTACGCGGTCCGATTCGACCGCTACCAGGCCCTGGCCGATCTGCTCGCCGGCATAAAGGGTCGCTTCATTTTGTCGCTTGGGGACTGCAAAGAGGCGCGCTCGATTTTCAAACCCTTTCGAATCTCAACCGTGACCCTGAAGTACACGGTCGGCCGTTCCGCTTTGAGCCGTTCCCCCTCCAGATCCGAGCTGATCATCCAAAATTTCTGACCCTTTTCTAGGATCCGATCAGACCCTTTTCACTTTCACTGCCGCCATCGGCCTCCGCTATCGTCATAACCCCTGCATTTCAAGGTAGATTCAACCGAATTCAACCTCATTCCCCCTCCTTCAATCATTTTGCCCCGTTGCAAAGCGGCGCGCCGGTGGATTTCTTCGGGGGTTCGGTACTTCAATGCCTGATGGGG
>CAYTEK010000033.1:0-22328 GCA_964436715.1 uncultured Verrucomicrobiota bacterium
CGGGACCGTGGCCGTGGCGCCCCGCGGCACCACGCGCGGCGCCCCCCCCCCGCCGGCGGCGCCGGCGGCGCCGACCGGGCTGTCCGCTTCGGACGGCACGAGCACGGCGCAGGTGGCGCTGAGCTGGAACGACGTCTCGGGCGAGACGGGCTACGTGATCTGGCGCAACACCGTCAACACGTTCGCCAGTTCCACGGCCATCTACACGAACGCCGCCGGCGTGGTCGCCTACAACGACGCCGCGGCCACGGCCGGGCAGCTCTACTACTACTGGGTGACGGCGACGAACGCGTCGGGATCGAGCTCGGCCAGCTCGTCGGATGCGGGCTACAAGCGCTTGACGGCGCCGGCCAGCGTCGCGGCGACGGACGGCAGCTCGACGGCGAACGTGACGGTGACGTGGGACGCGGCGACGGGCGCGAGCACGTACCACGTGTGGCGCGACACGGATTCGAATCCGGCCGGCGCGACGGCGCTGGGCCCCCAGAGCAGCGGTTTCGCGGACGTGCCGACGGCGGGACAGTTGTATTACTACTGGGTGGTGGCGTCCAACAGCACCAGCAGCAGCACCAGCGACCTGAGCACGGCGAATTCCGGCTACCGCAAGCTCGCCGCGCCGGCCGGCGTGGCGGCGACGGAAAACCAGTCGGACCGGACGACGGTCACCTGGACGGACAGCAACGCCGGCGAGACGGGCTATGGCATCTGGCGCTACACGGCGGACGTTTCGGGGTCGGCCTCCTGCATCGGCAGCGTGGGCGCCGACGTCGCCACCTACGACGACACGACGGGCGATGCGGGCACGACCTACTACTACTGGGTGCGGGCGACCAACAGCACCAGCGCCAGCCTGAGCGATTTCAGCTCGTCCGATTCCGGCATGAAGACGTTGAGCGAGCCGACCACGGCGGCCGCGGCCATCGCGTTCGGCGATTTGGCGGACACCTCGTACACGGTGAGTTGGACGCGCGGCAACGGCGACTACGTGCTGGTGGTGGCCAAGCAGGGCGGCGCGCCGACCGATCCGGCCGACAGCACGACGTACGCGGCCGACGCGGCGTTCGGTTCCGGCGATCCGACGGCGGCCGGCAGCTTCGTCGTCTACAAGGGCACCGCCACCAACGTGACGGTGACGGCGTTGTCCGCGGGCACCGAATATTATTTCGCCGTCTACGAATTCAACGGCGCCACGACGCCGAACTACCGGACGAGCGACGAACCGGTGGCGAGCCGCTACACCGTGTCGGCGGAACCGGCGACGCAGGCGTCGAGCGTCTACGTTACTGGCACCAACGAGACGACGCTGACGGGCATCAACTGGACGGACGGCAACGGCGCCAGCCGCCTGGTGTTGGCGAAAGCCGCCGGCGCGGTGGACGCCTTCCCGACGGACGGCATGGGCTACACGAACAGCGCGACGTTCGGCTCCGGCACGCAGATCGGCACCGGCAACTACGTGGTGCATGCCGGCAGCGGCCCGCTGGCGACGCTGAGCGGCCTGTCGCGCGACGTGGTCTACCACTTCCGCGTGTTCGAATTCAACGGCAGCGGCGTCACCGCGAACTACAACACCAACTCGGCCGCGGGCAATCCCGCCAGTTCGACGACGATGGCGGGCACGCCGGGATCCAACCCCACGGATTTGACCCTCTCGGCCATCGGCACCAACGGCTTCACGGTCTCTTGGACCAAGGGCACGACGGGCACGAACACGCTGATCGTGATCCGCGCCGGCGGCAATCCCGCGGATCCCAGCGATCTGAACAGCTACACGGCCGATCCGATCTTCGGCAGCGGATCGAACCTGGGGTCGAGCAGCTACGTGGTCTACAACGGCACGGGCAGCAGCGTGACGGTCACCAACTTGGGTCCCGGCACCGCCTACACCGTCGAGGCCTCGTCGTTCAACGGCGGCGGCGGGTCGGAAAACTATCGGAGCACGCCGACGTCCGCCACCGGCTCCACGCTGATGACGGAACCCACGACCCAGGCGAGCGGCATCGCGTTCGGATCCTTGGCGACCACGAGCTATGCGGTGTCGTACACGGCGGGCAACGGCTTGAGCCGCCTGGTGGTGGCCAAGGCCGGCGGCGCGGTGGATTGGACGCCGACGGACGGCACGGCCTACAGCGGCGAAAACAACGACGTCGGTTCGGCGACGGACCTGGGCGGCGGCAACTTCCTGGTGCATCGCGGGGCGAGTCCGTTCACCCTGTCGGGCCTGACGGCGGCGAACGACTACCACATCCGCATCTTCGAATACCAAGGCACGAACGCGACGCTGAACTACAACGTGTCCGCCGCGACCGGCAATCCGAGCAACCGCTACGCGCTTTCGACCGAACCGACGGCGCACGGCACGCTCGCCGCCACGGCGACGTCGGACGCGGAAATCGACCTGGACTGGGGCGATGCGACCGGCGAGAGCGGGTTCGTGATCGTGCGGCAGACCGCGGATTCCGGTTGGACGGCGCCGGCGGACGGCACGGCGTATTCGGTCGGCAACGCGCTCGGCGGCGGCACGGTGGCGTACGTCGGCACGACGGCCGGCGCCGGTTCCGCGACCGACAGTTCGCTTTCGGCCAACACCCTCTATTATTACCGGATCTATCCCTACGCCTACGACGGGACCGCGTCCCACGCGACCTACAACTACTATGCCGCCGGCACGCCGGGCAACGCCAGCGCGACGACCGGCGAATCGGAACCGGCGTCGAGCCTGACGCTGTCTTCCTTCGCGCCGGCGAGCGGGTCGAGCGCCACGATCGCCTGGACGGGCTCCGGCGCCGACGGCACGATCATCCTGGTGAAGTCCGGTTCGGCGGTGGATGCGAATCCGAGCGACTGGAACGGATACGACGCGGACGCGGCCTTCGGGAGCGGCGACCAGATCGGCACGGGCAACTACGTGGTCTACGCGGCGGCCGGCAGCACGGGCCTCGTGACGGTGACGGGGCTGAGCGCCGGCACGACCTACCATTGCGCGCTCTATCCCTACAACGGCGCCGGATCGTTCCTGAACTACAAGACCAGTTCGCCGGCGACGGGCAGCGTGACGGTTCTGCCGGATCCCTCGGCGGCGACGGCGACCGCAGACGGCAAGACGCTGATGAACCTGGCGTGGACGAAGAACGCGTCCTACGACGTGATGATCGTGCACAAGACCGGCAGCGCCTCGACGGCGCCGACGCAGGGTTCCGCCTACAGCGTGGGCAGCGCCTGCGGCGGCGGCACGGTGATCTACAAGGGCTCCGGCGCCGCGCTCGAGCACGTGGTGGCGTCGGGTTCCACCCACCACTACGCCTTCTATTCCTACAGCGGAAACTACTATTCCGCCGGGCTGACGGATTCCGAGGCGGCGACTTCGTTCGCCTCCGGCGAAATCGCGGAAACCTTCTCCTACACGAACAGCACGGCGCTGACGGGGCTGAACGGCGAAACGGGCTGGGGCGGGCCGTGGTACGGCGACACGACGTTGTACACCAATTCGGACGGCAGTTTTTCCACCCAGACCAATTATCCGGCCACCTCGGGCAACAAGATCTGGACCTATCCGCCCAGCGATTCGAGCGCGGCGGTTTTCCGGCCCTTGGGGCAAACCTACACCAGCGGCCGGATCTATTTCGGCTACGTCATGAACTACACCTGGAACGGCGACAACAAATACGCAGGATTGTCGTTCTTCTACAGCAACACGTCCGAAAAGGTCTTTTTCGGCGAAGTCTACGGCGCGGACCAGAGATTGGGCATCGGCACCAACACCACCTCCTCGTATGGCCTGACCGCCGGCGGCGGGAACGACTACGTCGTCGCGGGCTACTACGATTGGTCGGCGGAAAAAGCCTACGTCAAGGCCTACAAGATCGGTTCGCAGGCGGTGCCCGTGGACGAGCCGGCGGCATGGGATTTGACGAACACGATCGCCAGCGCCACGGTCGGCTGGATCGACACCATTCGGTTGGCGGCCGGTGCGGGGTCGGGCTACGGCACGCCGGGCAACACCTATTTCGACGAAGTGCGCATTGCGACGAACTGGGCGGGCATCGTCCAGGTGGCGCCCTCGAAGCCGGAGTGGCCGACGAACCAGGCGGCGACGGCGGACGGGTGCGAAATGGCGCGGCTGGCGTGGACGAAGAACGGCGCCGGCAACGACGTGATGATCGTGCACAAGACCAGCGCCATCACCGTGGATCCGACCGACGGCACCGGCTACAGTGCGGGCAACACGGTCAACGGCGGCACGGTGATCTACAAGGGATCCGCAACGGCGCTGGAACACGTGGTTTCGCCCGGCACGACGAATTTCTACAAGTTCTATTCGGTCAATTCCGCCAACTACTATTCGACGGGCGTGGTGGCAGCCGTCACCAATGCGGCCTACGGCGCCAACGAAAAGGTGAACCCGTTCAGCTACACCAACGGCGCGACGCTGGGTTCGAGCCAGATCGGCGGCCAGGGCTTCGGCGCCAACTACTGGACGGTGGACAGCGGCACGTGGACGGTTTCCACGAACTATGCCACCGCGGTGGTGGACGACGTGCCGAAGCTCCTCAACATGTCCAACTATCCCGCCATGGCGGGCAACCTGGCCTATTGCAGCATCACGAGCGACGGCGGCGTGGCCAAGGCGCAACGGTCGCTGGCGAGTTCCATCACGACGGGCAAGTTCTACGTCGCGTTCCTGATGTCCTACCAGTACCGGGGAGCGAACAAATGGGCCGGCCTGAGCCTGCTCAACGCCAGCGGCACCGAGAAGGCGTTCCTCGGCAAGGGCGCCGGCGCCAACTGGAGCACGCTGGGCATCGGCGATGGTTCGACCACCTATTTCTCCGCCTACGATTTGGGGCAGTATTCGACGGTCGACGGCGCGGGCAACACGGGCAACGTCTATCTCGTCTGCGGCAAGTACGACTTCGACACCGACGTGTTCCAGGCGAAGGCCTACCGGATCCTGGACGGCTACGCTTTCCCCGAGACGGAGCCCTCGAGCTGGGACGTGAGCCAGACGATGGCCGGCATCGACGCGATCGCGCGCATCCAGCTGAACGCGGGCGCCAGCGGCGGCGCGGGCTGGCCCGGCAAGGTGTATTTCGACGAAATCCGCTATGGCACCGACTGGTCGCACCTGATCGCGGTGACCTGCCCGACGTGGGCCGGCAGCAACACGCTGAATTCCGCCGAGTGGACGGCGTCCGCGGGCAGCTATCTGGGCGACACCGAAAACTTCCAGTTCCAGTCCTTCCCGGTCGGCTTGGGGCAGAGCGCCGCCATCGAATTCGACTGGGCGAAAGACGGCGCCTTTGCCTCGTCCTATTCCATGACCTGGTGGCAGAACGCCAACAACAACAGCTATTGGACGAATCAGGTGCAGATGACGACGGCGGGCGTCGTCACGAGCCGGTTCGCGGCGGCCGGCAGCGCCTGCGGGACGATCTACACGAACAACCAGCCGCTTTCCGTCAGCAATCTGGTGGCGCCTTCCGGAGCCACGGCGACCCGGGACGGGGTGAACACCAACAGCCAGATCAACCTGGCCTGGACTCGCGGCGTTTCCGGCGTGGCCAAGGACACCCTCGTGGTGCGCCAGACGGCCGATTCCGGCTGGACGACGCCGGTCAACGGCACGACCTACAACGCGGGCGATTCCCTGGGCAGCGGCACGGTGGTGTACCGCGGCGCGGGCACCAGCTTCGACGACGCGGGTCTGGCGCCCAGCACGACCTATTATTATCGGTTCTACGCCGAAAACTGGACGTACTATTCCGTTTCGTACGATGCCGCCAGCGCTTCGACCGCCGCCGGCGGACAGAACATCGCGATCGACGGCAACCCGACGGATTGGGTGGGTTCGCCTTCGCCGGTGCTCGACAATTCCGCCAGTTCCCTGCAGGAATTCATCTGGACGGACAAGCGCGGCGAAATGCGTCCGGAAAACGCCGACCATCCCAACGGCGACGTCCAGGAGTTCCGCGTGTTCGCGGACGACACGTGGGTGTATTTCCTGGTCAAGATGACCAACGTCACGGACGAAACGAAGCCGTTCGTGGCCATCGGCGTGGACACCCGAACGAATTCCGCCAGCACCGCGATGAACTGGCTGGGCGACGATTCGGGGGCCTTCATCGGCGACGGCTATGCGCAAGGCGGCGCGGCGCATTATCCCGAATATCAAATGAACGTCCACTACGTGTCCGCCGCCAGCGGGCCGCGGATCGAGATGTACGTGCAGGGCGGCACCTATTGGTATGCCCCGGCGACGGGCGGCAACACGAACGTGGCCATCAGCGCGGCCAACGACGCCATCGAATTCAAGGTCGCCCGCGCCGACCTGAATCTGGCGGGCGCGAAGACCGCGCGCTTCACCGTGGCCTCGTACCTGAACACGGGCGCCTGGAACAACGACAGCGACGGCACCACGCATCTGGCCGACAACACGGCCGATGCGCTCGATGCGCTTTCGATTCCGCCGTGGGGCACCCCCGACAATGCGGCCAATCTGTCGGCCTGGCTCGAGGACCTCAGCGACGCGGACGTCGATTTCTGGCTGGACGTGCAGTTCGGCGCGAGCGGCCTGACCGACAACGCCAAGCCGTCGGCACCGGTGCTGGTGACGCCGACGAACACGGCGGCCGTGACGGCCAGCCCGAACCTGATCTGGCAGGCTTCCACGGATGCCGACGGCCAGATCACGGGCTACCTGCTGGAAATCAGCACGAACGAGCAGTTCAACGGCGCGACGGGTTCGGAAAACGGCCCGGTGGATCTCCGGGTGAACCTCTACGCGACGACCACGAACTACGCGTTCACGACGTCGGCCACGCAGTATTGGTGGCGCGTGCGCGCGCGCGACACGGCGGGCGAACTGTCCGCCGCGACGACGCGCTGGTTCCGCGTGGTGGGCAAGCTGGACACGGAAGGGCCGCAACCGACGTTGCTCTACATCGGCACGAACGTGGCGGGCTATCTGGCCGGCGACTACGACGCGCAGATTTCCCAGTATGGACCCATCCAGAGCGTGCTGGACAGCGAACTGCGCGACACGAACAACGTGTTCGGCTTCGTGCTCCGCTGGACCGACGCCACCGGCGTCTACGCCACCAACAAGATGCGCAGCACGGACAGCCCGCCCGCCGGCGCCGGCGGCTTCGCCTTCAACATCGTGAGCACCGACGGCCGCGTGTCGCCCAACTGGGACATCGTGGAATACACCAACGGCGTCTTCAGCCGGGAGTGGGGCATCGACGTGCCGTTCTACGCCACCAATACCCAGGCGACGGGCAACAGCGACGCCGACATGACCAATTACGTGCTGGCGGCGTTTTCCATGACCAACTACGACCCGCACGTCGATTACTACCTGACGGTCAGCGCCGAAGACGCGTATTCCGACGGCGGCAGCTGGTGGACCTACGGATCGTGGCTGAGCTTCACGAACACCTCCGGCGGCAAGTATTTCAGCGGCTGGTGCGAAGATGGTCCGAACACGGCGCGCAACGTCACGACGAACCTGCTGATCGAGATCCACGTGGTGGACGACGACATCATCCCGCCGGAAGCCAGCACGAACTTGGCTTGGCAGAACAGCGGCACCAACGCGTCCCTGGTCGTGTCCAACGCGACCGGCCGGCTGGATTACGCGGGCGGCGAAGGCCAGGACACGCTCTACCAGATCACCGACGGCGCCCTCATCGGCCAGCCGCTTTCCTTCACCTTCAACGCCTACGATTCCTACTACCAAGGCGTCGCGTTCGGCACGGCCTCGAACTTCACGGAGAGCGGGCGCACGCTGACCAACAGCTCGTTCGTGGCGGCCTATTGGCAGACGAACTGGGCCAATTACGACGCCACCCGCAGCGTCACGACCGACACCCGCAACGCCGACACGATGGTGACCTGGCGCTGGGCGAGCATCGCCACCCAGGACGTGACGGCGCTCTGGGGACCGGACAGCCTGTCCGGCGACATCGGCGTGACCAACCTGATCCAGCTGGATCTCTACGACGTGGACAACGACCGCAACGGCGACCAGGCGAACGCGCGCGTGAACTTCGGCCGCGTCCGCCTGATCGACGACGACGCCACCAATCCGGTCGTGGCGGCCGAAAGCCTGACCGTGACGGGCACCGGCCTGGCCCGCGAATATGCGCTGACCAACCTGGTGGAGTGGCTGTTCACCGGCACGGGCAGCGAACGCTTGACGGCGGCCTACGCCATCGTGCCCGCCGACATGACGTCGGGGAACTTCACGAACGACACGGGGGCGATCAGCGGCACGGACGTGATCACCGTCAGCGCCGGGTTCGCCACCGGCGCCTCCCGGTCCTGGATCTTCACCCTTGCGCCGGTCTCGACGACCAAGACCTTCAAGGCCAGCAGCCTCGGCTTCGACAGCAAGGTCAGCAGCCTGAACGGACCGGACGTCATCGAGATCTGGGGCACCCTGCCGGGCGGCTCCGAGACGCTGTGGGCGTCGAACGTCATCGATCTTTCCGATGCCGAAAATCCGGTCGGCACCAACTGGAACTCGTATTCGGCGGCGCTGGCGATGCCTTCGGCCACCACGGGCACGGTGACGTTCCGGATGAAGGCCTACGTGACCGACACGAACCATTTGACGGGCACCGGCACCGCGACGTGGTCGGTGGACAACGTGATCGCGTCGGGCTACGTTTTGGGACCGGCGGGCGGCACCCAGATCACGGACCACGATCTGGCCAAGGGCACGGCGCAGTTCGGCCTGCAGGCGTCCGACGTCTACAGCGGCATCGACGGCACGATCGGCGCGACGACCGGCCGGGCGCCGCGCGTGGACTTCTGGAACGTTTCCCAGAGCGTCTGCCCGGTGACCAACGCCTTCGTCACCAACGGCTGGTCCAGCGCCACGAACGCGACCCTGAACCTGTCGGGCGCCGCGCCCGCGGCGGCGGACAAGAAGCAGATCGCGCTCGGTTCCGGCGGCGCCTCGCTGACCTACTACGCGCGCTTCACGGTGACCGACGGCGACGTGGATCGCGACGGCGACTGGCGCACCGTGACCAACGTGACGACGAACGTGGTGTACGACAACGATTCCAGCCGGCCGGCGCGCGGCTACCTCTACGGCGGCCCGCTGGGCGTCTACGTGGACGGCGCCCTCACCAAGGCCGTTTCGAGCGGGAACAACCGTGAATACCGCATCAACGACGAACAGCTGCAGGCGGCGTCCGCCACCTCCATCGCCGTGAAGGTGAACCTCTACGACTACAGCGGCTGGACGGAGCCGACGCTGTCGTTCTCGAACGCCACGGCCGGCGTCATGTCGACGAACGGCTGGCTGACGGCCGTGCACACGGACGACGTCAACACCACCAACCTGCCCGAAGCGGCGATGGAATGGCGCCTCGAATCCTCGCAGGCGGCCACGCTGTTCAATTCGTACGAAAGCGTCACCAACGAATTCGTCGTCGCTTCGGTCTGGGACAAGGACGACGACCGGCAGGACGCGGGCGGCAACAACAACGACAACCTCGAACTGACCAACGCCCGCGTGGGCTACCTGACGTTCATCGACAACGACGTGGGCGCGGCGAGCGTCCAAAGCAACTACAGCTCGTCCCGCGCGACCTGGACCGTGCCGAAGGTGTATCTGGGCCTGCCCGGCGATGCCGCGCACAGCAACCTGTACGTGAGCGGCCTGCCGAGCGACACCGGCGAGAGCACCGTGCTGGCGAACCTCACGAACCGGGTCTACGACAGCCAACTCGCCCAGGTTTCCGCCGCCGCGCCGCTGAGCGTGGTGCTGCCGCTCTTCGACACCGGCGGCGGCGGCTCCGGCCGCACCATCAAGGGCGTGCGGCGCGGCACCGCCTTGACGGAAGCGTCCACCAACGGCACGGCCCACACGGTGACCAACACGGCGCTGACCGTCGGCGCCGTCCAGGCGAACAACGCGACGAACTACCGGAGCGATCTGAGCTCCTCGCTGGCGCTGACCAGGATCGCCGCGCAATTCCCGACCAGCGTCTGGACCTTCACGTCGTTCTCCTATGCGGATTTGGCCTCGTGGTTGGCGGCGGGAGAGGCGGCGTCGAACCACGCGATGAGCGTGAGCCTCTACGACGCCGACGACAACCGGGCCGGCGACCAGAAGTCCCGGACTGTTCCGGTCGGCACCTTGCTGGTGCGCGACAACGACACCGTGGCGCCGGTCGCGCCCACCAACGTGAAGGTGAACGGCCAAGCGGCGGCGAGCTGGACCCGCGACACCGCGCCGTGGACGAACCAGCCGACCTTCCGGGTCAGCTTCTCGAACTCCGTCGATGGCGCTCCGGCCGCGGACGATCTGGCTGCGACGGGCATCGGCGAATACCGCACGGCCACGGACAAGGCCGACGTCGGTCCGGACGCGGGCGTGCCGCTGGCGGTGCCCGCCGAAGGCGCCTTGGCCAACTACGGCTTCGAAAGCGGCGCGACCAACTGGACGCTGTCCGGCGCCGAAATCTCGACCGAGCAGGCCTACGAGGGCACGCACTCGGTGAAGATGCTGGGTTCCACGGCCATCCAGACGGTCCAGCTGTTCAACACCAACGGCTACGTCCCGCGCGTCGCCGTGCTCGGCGCGCAGTACATGGGCGCGGGCACCGTCAACCTGACGGTCGATGGCCTGGACACCAACGACGCCGTCGTCTCCACCTTCAACGTGGGCATCGCCGGCACGGCGGGGCAGTGGACGGGCGCCGCCGCGAGTTCCAATTCCCTGTTGTCCACGGTGGACCGCGTCCGCGTCACGTTGACCTCCGGCGCCGGCACGTACTGGGACGATATCCGCATCCAGATCGAATTGCTGAACGCCGGCGTGCCGGTGAACGAGGTCAACGCCGTCTTCACGGCGACGGAGCAGGGCCTGACCACCAACTATCTCTTCGCGGTGGATCGCGACAACAACCGCGCCGGCGACCGGAAGGCCAGCAGCGCGCCGGCAGACGCCTACGTCCCGGCGTTCGGCACGGCCTACGACGTCACGCGGCCGACCGAAGTGCCGGACATCGCCGCCTCGACCGACGACGTGGGCGATCCCACCACCCAGTTCGACGTCCAGTGGAACGCCGCCGGCGTGGGCCCCGACGATCTGGACGATCCGAATTACCCGGCGGGCTACAGCGGCACCGACGCGCTTTCGCCGTGGCGGAGCTACAAGATCTACTACGGCACCTTCGATCCGAACGACGTGCCGTCGGGCGATCCCGGCCCCGGCAACGGCAACGCCTACATCTACACGAACTTCATCGAGACGGGCACCTACACCAATTGGCTGTCGGTGTCGGCCACCAACGCCATCGCCGACCCCTCCGGCGCCGGCACGAACTACCTCGCGCTGACCAACCTGACCCAGAGCCAGATTCGCCTGTACGACCTCGACTACGACCAGGATTACGCCATCGTCGTGGTCGGCCTGGACAAGGCCGGCAACGAAGGCCTGGCGAATCCCGACAGCTGGGCGACGAACAACACCATCAAGTTCGCGGTGACGCAAGGCACGCTGCGCGCCTTCGCGAACGCGCCGTCGTTCCCGAGCGAAGGCGGCACGAACGTCTTCCAGCCGTGGACCGCGCCGGGCCAAAAGGCCGCGACGCTCTCCTGGATCGCGGCCGGGGCGACCAACGCCGGCGGCGGCTATACGCAGGTGACCAAGGACTACGACCTGATCTACAAGGACGCCGCCTCGTTCCAGGAATCGTCCAATTGGGTCTGGCAGAAGGCCGGCACGGTGCGGACCAACTGGTTCGTGGAAACCAATTCCCTGAACTTCAGCCGCGGAACCGTGCGTTTCTATCGCGCGTCGTACAAGGATCGCTGGCGCCGGACCAACGTCGTCAGCGGCCTGCCGCAGCGCCCGCTGGCGAGCGAGGAGGTCTACGCCCTCCACAACGTGGTCGTCTCCGAAGGCCGCAACCACGTGGGGCTGCACGGCGAACCCTACACCAACACCTTCGCCGGCGTGTTCGGCACCGACACGAACATCTGGCCCGCGGGCGCCAGCGCCGCCGCCGGCGCGACGAAGGTCGAATTCTACTTGGCCGGCACCAACGCGCCGGTATCGGAAGTCTACTTCTTCGGCACCGACGCCAACTGGTACAAGTCGGGCGTGGGTTCGCCGGTGACGACGAATTTCCAGACCGAAGGATTCTTCAGCCATGGATTCTCGATCACGCTGCCGACGAATCTGGAGGCGCGCGGCTACGCCACGACCTACGCGCAGGATTACGCGCAGCCGGGCTCCAACATTCCGGCCATGGTGTGGCATCCCATCCTGAAGGTGCCGACCAACGGATTCAGCCACACGATCGCGTGCGGCCACTACGACCGGCCGCCCAATCCGTCGATCGAGGTCTACAACGTGATGGCGCTCAACCTGCCGGTTTCGGTGGGACCGGCGCAGTTGGGCCTGCCCACCAACTTCACGAAGGGCGCCAAGGGCCGCGGCGACGAGATCTACATCCTCGACACGGCGACCAAGGACGTGCGCAGCGGCAGCACGATCTACTGCAACGATTCCAGCCAGTGGCTGTTCTTCCAGAACGATCAGCCGGTGCCGTCGGACTACTTCAAGCCCAACGACATGATCGTGATCGTTTCGCGCAACGGCGGCACGAACAACACCTGGACGTGGACCTATCACCCCAGCAACTTCTACACCTTGCCCAGCCGCTGGATGGGGCAGTAGCCGTTCGCTAGCGGCGCCCGACCGCGCTCCGGCCGCCGGATTCCCTCCGGCGGCCGTTTTCGTTTCCCGGCGCCCCGGTTCCGCCGCCGGGATTGCGCGGCGCCGGCGCGGCGTGGTACAAGAAAAGCCGTCGAATGCCCCGCGGCCGGGGCGGAAGGTGCGCAAACCATGGCAATGAAGTTTTCGGAAAACGCCGATCGGATGGACGTCCGCTACGTGGCGGGCTTGGCGCGGATGGCGCTGTCGGACGCGGAAGCGGCCCGGCTGCAGGGCCAGCTCGACGACATCCTGGCGTTCGTGGGCGAATTGAAGCAATTGGACGTGGATGGCGTGGCGGCCACGGACGTGGCGACGGAAGCCGAAAACGCGTGGCGCGAGGACGAGCCGGCGCCGGGGCTGGCGCGCGACGTGGCGCTGAACAACGCGCCGCTGGCGCGGCACAACCAATTCGTGGTGCCAAGGGTGATCGAATGAGCGCGGAACTTTGCGAACTGGGATTTCTCGAGGCCGCGGCGGCGCTGGCGCAGAAACGCGTCTCCGCGGAGGAACTGGTCGCGGCGTTGCTGGACCGCGCGGAACGGCTGGAACCGGCGCTCAACTCCCTGACGTGGTACCGTCCGGACGCGGCGCTGGCCGAGGCGCGCGCGGCGGATGCGGCGCGGGCCCGGGGCGATGCGCGGCCGCTGCTGGGCGTGCCGATCGCGATCAAGGACCTGCTGAACGTGAAGGGCCAACCCTGCACGGCGGGCTCGAACATCCTGAAGGGCTACGTGGCGCCGTACGACGCGACGGTGGTCGCGCGGCTGCGCGCCGCGGGCTGCACGTTCGTGGCGCGCACGAACACCGACGAGTTCGCCATGGGCGGCAGCACGGAGACGAGCGCCTACGGCCCGACGCGGAATCCGTGGGACGTCGCGCGGGTGCCGGGCGGTTCCAGCGGCGGTTCGGCGGCGGCCGTGGCCGCGCGGCTGGCGGCGGCGGCGCTGGCGTCGGACACCGGCGGCAGCATTCGCCAGCCGGCGGCGTTCTGCGGCGTGACGGGCTTCAAGCCGACCTACGGACGGGTGTCGCGCTACGGCTGCACGGCGTTCGCGTCGTCGCTGGACCAAGTGGGGCCGATCGCGCGCAGCGTCGAAGATGCGGCGGCGGTCTACCAGGTCATCGCGGGCGCGGACCCGCACGATTCGACGACCTCGGCGCGGCCGGTGGGCGATGGCCTGCCGGAGGTGCGCGCGGCCCGGGATTTGCAGGGCCTGAAACTGGGCCTGCCGAAGGAGTATTTCGTCGCGGGCCTCGATCCGGAGATCGAGAAGCTGACCCGCGCGGCCGTCGAGCAGTGCCGGGCGCTGGGGGCGGAAATCGTGGACGTCGAACTGCCGCATTCGAAGTACGGCATCGCGTGCTACTACGTGTTGGCGCCGGCCGAGGCGTCGGCCAACCTGGCGCGCTACGACGGCGTGCGCTACGGCTTCCGCGCGGACGCCGACGACCTGCTGGACATGTACGAGCAAACGCGGGCAAACGGCTTCGGCGCCGAGGTGAAACGCCGCGTGATCTTGGGCACCTACGTGCTCAGCAGCGGATTCCACGACGCGTACTACCTCCGCGCGCAGAAGGTGCGCACGCTGATCCGCGGCGATTTCGAGCGGGCGTTCGCCCGGTGCGACGCGATCCTCGGCCCCGTGACGCCGACGCCTGCGTTCCGGGTGGGCGAAAAGACGTCCGATCCGGTGCAGATGTACCTCGGCGACATCTTCACGGTGAACGTGAACCTGGCGGGCATCTGCGGCCTGAGCGTGCCGTGCGGATTCACCGCGGCGGGCTTGCCGGCGGGCCTGCACGTCGTCGGCCCGGCGTTCGCGGAAGAACGGATCCTGAAGATCGGCGCGGCCTATCAGCACGCGACGGAATGGCACCGCCGACGCCCGGCGGATCCCCAAGGAGGCCGGCCATGAGCGACTACGTTCCCTCCATCGGCCTGGAAGTGCACGTGCAGCTGAAGACGCGCACGAAGATGTTCTGCGCCTGTCCGGCGCACGAGGAAGGCGAACCGAACGTGGCCGTCTGCCCGACGTGCCTCGGGCTGCCGGGCGCCCTGCCGACGATGAACCGCGAGGCCATCCGCAAGACCGTCAAGGTGGGCCTGATGATCGGGTCGAAAATCTCCCTGCGCAGCACCTTCGACCGGAAGAACTACTTCTATCCGGACATGCCCAAGAACTTCCAGATTTCCCAGCAGGCCGCGCCGCTATGCATCGGCGGGGCCGTGGACATCGAGGTCGGCGGACAGAAGAAGACCATCCGCGTGAACCACATCCACCAGGAAGAGGATGCCGCCAAGATCACGCACCTGGAGAATTCCTCGGAAATCGACTACAACCGAGCCAGCACGCCGCTGATGGAACTGGTGACCGAACCCGACATGTCCAGTCCCGACGAGGCCATCGCGTTCCTGACGGCCCTGAAGGAAATGCTGATCTATGCCGGCATCAGCGACTGCAATCTGGAGCTGGGCCACGTGCGCTGCGACGTGAATTCGTCGGTGCGCCCGGTCGGCGCGGAGCAGCTCGGCGTGAAGTGCGAAATCAAGAACATGAACACGTTCAAGGGCATCCACCGCGCGCTGGAATACGAACTCGAGCGCCAGATGGCGACCTTGCGCGCCGGCGGCAAGCTGGTGCAGGAAACGCGGCGCTGGGACGACGAGGCGGGCGTCACGCTGCCCATGCGGTCGAAGGAATACGCGCACGACTATCGGTATTTTCCGGAGCCGGACCTGCCGCCGGTGGTGCTGGACGCGGCGACGGTCGCGGCCTGGCGCGCCGAGCTGCCCGAACTGCCGGCGGCGAAGCGGGCGCGGTTCGTGCGGGATTACGGGCTGCCGGAGTACGACGCCGGCGTGCTGACGGCGGACCAGGCCATTTCCGAATACTTCGAAGCGGCGGCGAAACGATCGAAGAACTTCAAGGCCGTTTCCAACTGGGTCATGGGCGAACTGCTGCGGGCGCTGGGCGAAAAGGGCCAGACCATCGCCGATGCGAAGATCGCGCCGGAAGCGCTGGCGGCGCTGATCGCGCTGGTGGACGCCCAGACGATCAACATGCCGGCGGCGAAGGAAGTGTTCCAGATCCTGTTCGAGCGGGGCGGCGAGCCCGCGGCCATCGTCAAGGAAAAGGGCTTGGCGCAGGTCAGCGACGCGGGGGCCATCGACGGTTTCGCGGAGCAGGCCATCACCGCCAACGAAAAGGTCGCGGCGGAATTCCGCGGGGGCAAGGAAGCCGCGTTGATGTTCTTGGTGGGGCAGGTGATGAAGCTCTCGCGCGGCAAGGCCAATCCGCAGCTGGCGGCGGAAACGCTGCGTCGCAAGCTGCTGGGCTGACGTCGGTTCGGCGGTGACCGGCTCCCGCCGCGTTGGGCGGGCGCCCCGACGCCGGGGATCAAGCGGCGCCTAACCGCATGGGGGAAGGCGTCCGGCTTCCTCAGAGATAGTCTTCGGCCTGCAGGCGGGCGAGATAATCCTTGGGATCCACCAGCTGCTGGAGGGTGGGCTCCGGCGCCATGTCCACGTGCTTGCCGAGCTTGGTGCGCTTGATCCAGAACTGCGGCTGCTTTTCGGCGAGGGCGATGCTCTTGGAGTGCTTGACGATGCGATCGAGGGCGGAAATGTATTCGCTGAAGAAAATGCCGGCGATGGGGGTGATGGCGCGCTGGGCGACCTTTTCGGTGAAGGCGGAGCGGGTGTTGAGGCTGGCCTGCATGTAGTCGTCGCGCGCCTGCAGGATCTGCTGGGCGATCTCCTGCACGTTTTCGCGGTCGGGGTCGAGGGAATCGATCACGAGCCGGAAGATGTGCAGCGCGTTTTCGTACAGGCGGAAGAGGGCGTCGAAGGATTCCTTGTCGACGATGGCCTCGGGCACTTTCTGGCGGCGCAGCGACAGGTCGCAGATGGTTTCGACGTGGTCGCCGATGCGCTCGAGGTCGATCATGCAGCGATCGACGTGCTGGATGAGGATGGCTTGGCGCTTGGAAAGATAGCGACGGGTGAGGCTGGAGAGGTATTCCTTCATGGCCAGCTTGACGTCGTTGACGACCTGTTCGTTGAGCTTGAGCGCCTGGATGTCCCGAGAGGTGTGCGCGAACAGGATCGTCTGGCCGGCGAGGCGCAGGCTCTTGGCGCAGATCTTGGACACGCGCTGGAGTTCGCGGATGCTGGCGCAGATGGCCTGTTCGGGATATTCGAGGAGCTTGTCGTCGAGCTGGCTGGGCTCGGGCTCGGGCTTGCGGCTGCGGAAGATCTTCGCGATCAGCCGGGCGTAGGGCGCGGAGAACGGCAGCAGCAGGAACGCGGCGACGACCATGACCGTGGTGTGGAGGTTGGCCGATTGCCGCAGCACGTTGTCGGGCGACAGCCAGACGAGGAACGCGACCAGGGGAGCCTTGAGCAGCGCGGCCAGCACGACGTTGCCGACGTTGAACAGGAGGTGGGCGTAGGCCGACCGCTTGGCGTTCATGCTGGTGCCGATGCTGCCGAGCAGCGCGGTGGCGCAGGTGCCGACGTGCGCGCCGAGGATGATCGGCATCGTCTGCTCGACGCTCGTGAGCACGCCGGCCTGCACGAGGGCGAAGGCCATGCCGATGGTGGCGCCGCTGCTTTGGATGATGGACGTCAGCGCCGTGGCCAGCAGGATGCCGAGCACCAGCCCTTGCGTCGTCTCGCCGCTGATCGAGGCCATGACGGGCTTGAGCAGTTCCTTGTAGGGCTTGATGGCGTCGCTCATCAGGTTCATGCCGAGGAACAGCAGGCCGAAGCCCATGACGGACAGTCCGATTTTCCGGACTTTCGGATTCTTGGCCACCATGCTGGTGATGAATCCGAGGGTGACGGCGAAGAGCGCGTATTTGCCCAGGCTGAAGGAAATCGCCTGCATCGAAATGGTGGTGCCGACGTTGGCGCCGAGAATGACCGGAATGCTTTGCGCCAGCGACATCAGGCCCGCGTTGATGAATCCGACGACCATGACGGTGGTGGCGCTGCTGTGGACGAGCGTCGCGATCACGGCGCCCAGGCCCAGCCCCGTCAGCTTGCGGGTGGTCATGACCGACAGCACGCTGCGCAGCTTCTGGCCGGCGGCTTCGCGCAGGCCGTCCGACATGATGTTCATGCCGAAGATGAACAGCGCCAAGCCGCCGAGAATCTGGAACACCAGGAAGAACACCTTGTCGCCGCCGATGGGACCGAGATCGGCCGGCACGAAACCGAGCGCGGCCACGATTTGCTGGCCGGCCTTGGAACGGACGAATTGGACGAAGCGCGCGGCGGCCGGATGGGCGGATTTGGCCCGCGTGTAGAGCTGCATGGATTCCACGTAGGGATAGACGCCTTCGTGGACGGTGACGTCGCTGGGAGGAATGCCGTTGATCGACACCGGATGCAGGCCGGCGCGGGAAATCAAATTCATGCCGACGTAGCCGATGGCGTTGGGATCGGCGGCGACGGCGTCCGCCAGCGCCGCGTAATTGGGGAAACTCCGCGCGGCGGCGGCGTAGGGCAGATGATTCATGGCCAGCGACCGGAATCCCAGGTGCGTGCCGCCGGAAGCGTCGCGAATCATCACGGCGATGGGCTGGTCCGGTCCGCCGACCTGTTGCCAGTTCGTTGCCTTGCCCGCAAAGACGTCGCGGATGGCGCCGTCGGAAAGGGTTTTCAGCGGATTGGCCGCGTTGACGACCACGGCCACGCCGTAATAACCCGCGATTGTGGAATGGAGTTCGATGCCGCGCGAGCGCGCCAGGCGCTGTTCGTCGTCGGTGAACAGGCGGGAAGACGCCGCGACGTCGCAGGTTTCATCCAAGAGGGCGGCGATGCCCGAAACCGAACCCAGGCTTTCCAATTCGATGGCCACGCCCGGCTCTTGCGCCTGGAAGGCGGCGACCAACTTCGGCCCCAGTTCTTCGCCGAACGTGTCGGAGCCGCGGATCGCGAGCGGATCCTGCGCAAACGTCGTTCCCGCGGCCAGCAGCCAAATTCCCAAGATCCTCCACGTCGTCCGCGTCTTCATCGGGTTTGTCTCCTGAAGTGAAACGGAGATAATCCAAAAGAACGGGCGCCCCTGTCAACTGCGCCGAAGCGGAGACGGCAAAAAAACGCCGCGCGGAACCGCCGGCGCCGAAACGCTTTACGCCCGGCGGGGCGGGGCCTCGACTCGCGCAAGCGTCGGTCGGGTCTCCGGCGCGGGGAACCACCGCCGGGTGCGAGTGCAGATGTTCACGAGCCCAAGCATGACGGGCACTTCGATGAGGACGCCGACGACGGTGGCCAGCGCGGCGCCGGAGGAAAGGCCGAAGAGCATGGTGGCGGTGGCGATGGCGACTTCGAAGTGGTTCGAGGCGCCGATCATGGCGGCCGGGGCGGCGTCGGCATAGGGCAGTTTCAGCGCGCGGGCGGCGGCATAACCCAGCGCGAAGAGCAGCAGCGTCGGGAGGCACACGGGACTCGCGCTCCCCAGGATGGGCAGCGGATGGGCCCGGATGCCCTCGCCCTTGAAGCTGAACAACAAGACGAGCGTGGTCAGCAAGGCGAGGATCGTGACCGGCGTGAGGACGTGCAGGAACTTATCCTTGAACCAGGCTTCACCCTTCGCCGCGAGGATCCACTTGCGGGAAAAGTAACCGGCAACGAGCGGCAGGGCGACGTAGATGGCGATGGAAAGCAACAGCGCCTGCCAGGGGACGGGCAGGCGACCGACGCCGAGCAGAAAGCCGCCGAGCACGCCGTAGAGCAGGAGCATCGTCAGCGAATTGATGGCCACCATGACGAGCGTGAGCCCGTCGTTGCCGCGGACAAGGTAGCCCCAGACCAGCACCATGGCCGTGCAGGGCGCGATGCCCAGCAGGATGCAGCCGGCCAGGTAGCTGCGCCACAGCGGCACCTGCAGCATCTTCACGCCTTCGTGCAGGATCACGGTGCCCGCGCCATGCTCCGCGCCGACGGGCAGATCGAGGCCGAAAGGCATCTTGACGAGATCCATGGCGTCCGGGCCGATGAACGCCTTGAAGGCGAAGCCGAGGAAGAACGCCGCGATGGCATACATCGTGAACGGCTTGATCGCCCAGTTGACGAACAGCGTCAGCCAGACGGGCTTGCCGCTTTTTCCCGCCCGGATCACGGAGGCGAAATCGATTTTCACCATGATGGGGTACATCATGAAAAACAGGCAGATCGCGATGGGGATGGAAACCACGGGCGCGCCGTTCACGGAGATGGCCAGGCCGTCGAGGGTCTTCGCCAGGTTGGGCGCCGCCTTGCCCAGCAGGATGCCGCCGGCGATGCACAGCGCGACCCAGACGGTCAGATAACGCTCGAAGGGATTCGTCAGTTTGCGGGTTTCGGCGTTCATGGCCTCATCCTCTCCGAATGGCCTCGATGGTGGCGGAACGGACGAACTTCTCCGCGCCGCTGCCGGGGAACCAAACTTTGATGAAGGATTTGCTCTGTTCGTTCACGCGGATGCGGATGTCGGAAAAGCCGGCTTTCGCCAACATGCGCTTCGTGGCGGAAACGGTCGCGGAGCCCGCGATGCAGCCGCTGTGGGCTTGGAGTTTCCGCTTAATCGCAGCGGGAATCGGAGCGATGGCGACCACATCGGAGATGGCCAGGCGTCCGCCCACTTTCAGCACGCGCGCGGCTTCGGCGAACACCTGCGGTTTGTCGGGGGAGAGGTTGATGACGCAGTTGGAGAGAATGACGTCGGCGATGCCGTCCGCCACGGGCAGGTGTTCGATCTCGCCGAGGCGGAAATCGACGTTCTTGATTTTGCCCTTGGCCGCGTTTTCCCGCGCCTTGTGGATCATCTCGGGCGTCATGTCCACGCCGATGGCGCGGCCCTTCTTGCCGACGCGGCGCGCGGCGAGGAAGCAGTCGAAACCGCCGCCGCAGCCGAGATCGACCACGGTCTCGCCGGGCAGGAGCGCGGCGATGGCTTGCGGATTGCCGCAGCCCAGGCCCAGGTTGGCTCCTTCCGGGACGGCGGCAAGTTCTTCCGGCGAATAGCCGATCTGGACCGAGGCGTCGGGATTGAGCAAGGCGTCGGGTTGGCAACAGCCGTTGGCGCAGCCGCACGAGCCGCCGGACTTCGCGATGCCGGCGTAGCGCTCGCGGATATGCCGACGGATCTGGTTCTTCTTCGCGGACGGCATGGTCAGTTCCTTTCGGCGGTCAAAGCGCCCGGCAGTGTTTCCACGAATGCTTTGATCTCGTCGCGGACGCGGCGGTAGTGGCTGAGGGCTTCTTCCTCGGTCTTGGCGTTTTTGGCCAGGCGCGGCGGGTCGTCGAAGCCGACGTGGACCACTTTGGTTTTACCGGGGAAGAGAGGGCAGGATTCGTGGGCGTGGTCGCAGACGGTCACGACGAAATCGAAATCCTGCGTCGACAGATCGGCGACGGTCTTGGAGCGCTGGCCGGATATGTCCACGCCGGCCTCGGCCATGACTTTCACGGCGCGGGGGTTGAGTCCGTGGGTTTCGATGCCGGCGGAGAAGGCGTCGATTTGATCGCCTTTCAGCGCGCGGGCCCAGCCCTCGGCCATCTGGCTGCGGCAGGAGTTGCCGGTGCAGAGGAACAGGACGCGGAGTTTGGGGCGGGGTTTCATGGCGCGACGTAGATCATCCAGAGACCGCCGGAGATCACGAGAACGCCGCAGGCCTTTTTGAGGATCAGCGCGCCGCGGGAGGCTTCGTTCCAGTTCAGATAGTGCTGGACGCTTTCGGTGAAGGTTCCGGCAAACACGATGACGGCGCAGTGGCCGACGCCGTAGGCCAGCAGCAGCAGGATGCCGTAGGCCATGTGGGCGGCAGCGAGCTTGAAGGCCACGGCCAGCATCGGCGCCATGTAGGCGAACGTGCAGGGGCCAAGGGCCACGCCGAACACCAGGCCGAGAATGAAGGCGGCGAGGCGCCCGCGCTGCCTCATCTTGACTTGGCCGGGGCCGGTGAAGGGCAGGGGAATCACGCCCAGCAGGTGCAAGCCGACGAGAAAGAAGATCGCGGCAACGAAATAGTTGCCGTAGCGGCCGACGTCGCCCAGCATCCGCCCGGCCATCGCGGTGGCGGCGCCGATGAGCCCGATGGTGACCAGGATGCCCAACGCGAACAGCAGGGCAATCTGGAAAGCGCGCTTCGTGGAGATGGATCCTTGTTCGTCGATGAAGCCGACGATCAACGGGATGCTGGCGAGATAGCAGGGGCTGAGCACGATGCTCAGAATGCCCCAGACGACCGCGGCGGACAGGGCGACGGCGGGTCCGCCTTCGATGGCGCGGGACAGGTCGGTGAACAACGCTTGGATCATTGGGCCGACTGCGGTTGGAGCATCACGCCCAGTTCCTGCCACTTGGCAAGGATGTCGTTCTTGGGAAAGAAACCTTCGTGGCGGAACCGTTCATTGCCCGCGGCGTCGAAGAAGATCTGGAGCGGGATGACCTGCACGCCGTATCGTTCGCTTGCGTCCGGATTTTTCCAGACGTCGATGAAATCGACTTGGAGCTGGCCGGCATAGGTCGTTTTGAGCTCATCCAGAATGGGGGCCATTTGCTTGCAGGGAATGCACTTGTCCGCGCCGAGTTCCAGC
>CAYTEK010000034.1:0-6254 GCA_964436715.1 uncultured Verrucomicrobiota bacterium
CGGCCCTATAGTCAATCGCTATACATTATCTTCCGGAAGCGGGGGCGGTGTCAAGGGCGGAAGGGCGCCTTCCTTGTAGATGCCCAGGCCGCGGAACTTGGCGTAGCGTTGATCCAGCAATTGCCTGGGGGTCATTTTCTTGAGCTGGGCCAGGTTCTGGACGAGGGCGTCGCGAACGCGGTCGGCCGCGCCCGCGGGATCGGCATGGGCGCCGCCGAGAGGCTCGGGGATGATTTCGTCGGCGATGCCGCGCTCGACGAGGTCCGGCGCCGTGAGCTTGAGGGCGGCGGCGGCTTCGTCGGCGTGGGAGCGGTTTTTCCAGAGGATGGCCGCGCAGCCTGCGGGGGAAATGACGGAATAGTAGGAGTGTTCGAGGATGAGGATGCGGTTGGCCACGCCGATGCCCAGCGCGCCGCCGGAACCGCCTTCGCCGATGACGACGGCGACGATCGGCACGGCGAAGCGGAACATCTCGCGGAGATTGACCGCGATGGCTTCGGCGACGTGGCGCTGTTCGCCCTCGATGCCGGGAAAAGCGCCGGGCGTGTCGATGAACGTGACGATGGGCACGTTGAACTTGGCGGCGAGGCGCATGAGGCGCAGGGCCTTGCGATAGCCTTCGGGGAAGGGGCAGCCGAAGTTGCAGGCCAGGTTGCTCTTGGTGTCGCGGCCCTTCTGGGTGCCGATGACCATGACCCGGTGGTCGCCGATCCAGCCGAGGCCGCCGACGATGGACTGGTCGTCCGACAGCAGCCGATCGCCGTGGAGTTCGGAAAAATCCTTCACGAAGGCCGCGACGTAGTCCCGCGTGTAGGGGCGGCGGGGATGCCGGGCGACCATGACCTTCTGCCACGGCGTCAGGTTGGCGTAGAGCTGCCGGCGCGTGTCGGCCAGCTCGGTCTCGAGGCGGGCGACGTCCTGCGGGGCCTCGACGCCCTGGGTGCGGGCGAACTGGCGCATTTCCTCGATCTTGTTTTCGAGGTCGAGCAGGGGTTTTTCGAACGGGAGGGTGTAGGGGGCCACGGTGAACCTTCTATTCGATGATGGCGACCACCGTGCCCTTGGGCAGGATGGTGTAGAGTTCTTCGACGTCGCTGTTGAGCAGGCGGACGCAGCCGGCGCTGGTCTGCTTGCCGATGGAATCGGGTTCCCACGTGCCGTGGATGCCGTAGCCGGGCAGGTCGAGCGCGAGCCAGTGGGTGCCCAGCAGGTTTTCGGGATCGCCGTAGGGGATGGCCTTGCCGCCGGGCTTGTGCCACGCGGGCTGGGCGATCTTGTCCACGATCTTGAAGGTGCCGACGGGGGTCTTGGAGTTTTCGCCGGTGCTGACGCGGTAGCGCTTGAAGTACTTGCCGTCGAGGGTCACCAGCAGGTCGTTGCGGCTCTTGCTGACGGTCAGCGCGAAGACGTGCGCATTGCCGTCGAGCAGGCGCAGCGTCTCGCCGACGCGGATGTTGGCGCCTTGGATGTTGTTGGCCTTGGCGATCAGCGCGACGGGCGTGTTGTAGGTGGCGGCGAGCTTGCCGAGATAGTCGCCGGACTGGACGACGTGCTCGACTTTTTCGGGCATGGGCCGCTGGGACGCCAGCAGGGGCATGGCGAGCTCGTTCAGGAAGCCTTCGATTTCGGCGTCGCCGGGCTTGGCGGCCAAGGCGTCGAGCGCGGCTTGGCGCGCGCCGGGGTGGTCGCCGGCGGCCAGGCGTTCGCGCGCCTGGGCCAGTTGCGCGGCGGCGTCGCCGGCGGCGGCGGGCGTCGGTGCGGCTTCCGGCGCGGGCGCGGCGGCGGGGGCCGGCGCCGGGGCCGAGGCGGGCACGGAAGTCGTCGCGACCGGTTCCGGCGCCGGCGCGGGCGTCGTGGGCACGGGCGGCGGCAGATCGGGCACCGGCACCGGCGGGATTTCCGCCTGGATGGGCGCTTCCGGAAACTCGACGGGGTCGGCGGGTTCCGTGCCGCGGCCCTGGAACCAATCGACCAGCAGGAGCATCGCGGCGAGCAGGGCCGCGATCGCGGGGCCGGCATCGCCCCGGGGGGGGTTTTCCGCGGGGTTCTTGTTTTCGTGGGCGGGGGGGCCGGCATTGGGCGTCATGGGAAAAATCCGCGGTTCAGCTCAGCTTGTCGAGATCGCGCAGGACGAGGACCATGTCGGGATAGCGGTCCTCGGGGTTCTTGGCGATGCATTTCATGACGAGGTTGGCCAAGGCGACGGGCACGTTGGGGTTGAATTGCCGGATGGGCGTCGGCGGGGTCTTGGGGTCGATCTGCGCGGCGCGGACCTGCTCGATCTTTTCGCCTTCGTAGGGCTTGTGGAAGGTGAGCATTTCGTAGCAGCAGATGCCGAACGCGTAGATGTCCGCGCGGTCGTCGGCGGTGCGGTTCAGGAGGGTTTCGGGCGGCACGTAGGCCGTGGTGCCCGACACGTTCGCCAGCTTCTTGAAGAAGCGCTTGCGGGGCAGGGCCAGGTCGAAATCGATCAGCACCAGCCGGCCGTCGGGCTGGATCAGGATGTTTTCCGGCTTGATGTCCAGATGCAGGAACCCGCGCGCGTGGATGTATTGGATCACGTTCGCGAGCTGGCGGATGAACACCATGACGTTGCCGGTCAGCAGCGGTTCCCGGTAGAGGATCAGGTCGCGCAGGGTGCGCGATTCGACGTACTGGAGGACCATGTAGGGGGTCTTGCCCTGGTAGCCGGCGTTGCCGACGGGGACGAGGGGGGGGGGGGGCGTGGGGACATGCAGGCGCGCCAGCACTTCGCCGCCGTGGAAGAACCGGTGGCGGGCCCGGCGGTCGCGGGCCGACACGGCGTCCAGCACGCGGATCACGTACCGCGTCTGCTGGGCGTCGATCGCCACGTACAATTTCGTCATTCCGCCGCCCGTCATCGAGCGGGTGATGGAGTAGCCGGCGAATTCCTGATTCATGGTTGTCCGTTTTACCGCAAGGGGGGGGGAAAGGCAATCCCTTGTTGGAGCGGCCGCCGCGGCCGGCGCCCCGGCCCCGGCGCGGGTTCTGGTTGTCTTCCCGGGCCGGAGTTGGCATGATCCAACGCCAATCATGTCCCAAAAAAGAATCCATGAAATCGCCTGTCCCCTGTGCGGCCAGGAACAACGGGTGGAGCTGTGGGATTCCGTCGTCGTGGACGCGGATCCGGAGCTGCGCGAAGCGCTGCTGGGCGGCCGCCTCAACCGCGTGGAATGCGCCGGCTGCCGCAAGAGCTTCCGCATCGAAAAATCGCTGATCTACCAGGACCGCGAACAGGACGTCTTCATCCATTTCGATCCCTTGGTGGGCGGCCGGACCGTGGCCGACGCGGAAAAGGCCTTCGCCGCGGCGACGGCCGAGCTGAACCGGCTGCTGCCGCCGGACGTGCCGCCGCCCGACACCCATCTCGTCGTGGAATGGAGCGAACTCGTCGAGCGCGTGTTCCTGCTGGAGGAGGGCTTGGACGCCCGCCTCGTCGAGCACGTCAAATACATGATGTACCAGCAGAATCCGGAGAAGCTGTCGGCGGAAAAGAAAAACCTGCTGTTCGACGCGCAGGATTCGACCGACGAGCAGCTGTGCTTCGTCGTGCAGGATCGCGCCACCAAGAAGCTGGAAGCCGTGCTGAATTTCGCGCGCGCCGACTACGAGGCGTTGGTCAACGTGTTCGATTCCGGCGATCAGCTCGCGCTGCTGGAGGAGCAGTTTCCCGGCCCCTACCTGAGCGGCCGGCTGCGCTTCCTGAAGGACGCCGCGGAACGATAGGGACGTCGTGGCTCGGGAATCCCTCCAGCAGCAGCGCGCGCGCGCCCGGATCCTCCTGCGCCGCCTGAAAAAGGAATATCCGGCCGCGAAATGCGAGCTGGACTGGTCCACGCCGCTGGAATTGGCCGTGGCGACGATCCTTTCGGCGCAGTGCACCGACAAGCGGGTGAACCTGACGACGCCGGCGCTCTTCCGGAAATACCGCACGGCCCGGGAGTGGGCCGCCGCGCCGCAGGAAACCCTGGAAAAGGCCTTCCATTCGACGGGCTTTTTCCGCAACAAGGCCAAGAACGTCCGCGCGCTCATGGCGCGGCTGGACGCCGAATTCGGCGGCGCGCTGCCGAACGATTTCGACGTGCTGGTTTCGCTGCCCGGCATCGGCCGCAAGACCGCCAATCTGCTGGTGGCCACCGTGTTCGGCAAGCCCGGCCTCGTCGTGGACACGCATTTCATCCGGCTTGCGAACCGCCTCGGCTTCGTGCGGAACGAAACGGACGCGACGAAAATCGAATTCGCGCTCCGCGAGATCGTGCCGGAACGGGAGTGGACGAACTGGTCGCACGCGCTGGTGTGGCACGGCCGGCGGCGCTGCTTCGCGCGCAAGCCCGATTGCGCGCACTGCCCGCTGGCGGACCTCTGTCCCGCGGCGGAAAAGGCCGGGGCGAAATAGACGCATGGAAAACCGCCACGTCATCCGGTTCGCGTTCGCCGTCGGCGGCTTCACGATGCTCAGCCGCGTGCTGGGCATGGTGCGCGACGTGCTGACGGCCGGCGTCTTCGGCACCTCGCTGGCGATGTCGTCGTTCGTCGTGGCGTTCCGCATTCCGAACCTGTTCCGCGCGCTGTTCGGCGAAGGCGCGCTGTCGTCGGCCTTCGTGCCGGTGTTCATGGATTCGCGCCGCAACGAAGGCGAAGCGGCGGCCTGGCGGCTGGCGCGCCGGGTGGCCACGCTGGTGGGCGTCGTGCTGCTGGGCATCGTCGCGCTGGGCATCGCGGGCATGAGCGTCGCGCTGGGCGGGGCGGAGCTCGGCGAGAAGGCGGCCGCGGTGCTGCCGCTGGCGCGGATCATGCTGCCCTACGTCTTCTTCATCTGCATGGCTGCGCTGGCGATGGCCGTGCTCAATTCCTACCGGCTGTTCGCCGTGTCCGCGTTCACGCCGGCCCTGCTGAACATCACGTGGATCCTCTCCGTCTTGTTCATCGTGCCGCTCGTCCGCGGCGGCGCGGCCGCCCAGATCCGGACGCTGGCGTGGACCGTGTTCGCCGCGGGCGCCGTGCAGCTGGCCTACCAGGTTCCGGCGCTGCTGCGCGTGGGCTGGCGGCCCGGCGTCGATGCGGATTGGCGCGATCCGCGCGTGAAGCAGGTGTTCCTGCTGATGGGCCCGTCGGCCCTCGGCCTGGCGGTGAACCAGGTCAACGTGATGGTCAACAGCATGATCGCGCTGTGGGTGGGGGCGTGGGCGCCCTCGGCGCTGTTCTACGCCGAACGCCTGATCTACCTGCCGCAGGGCATCCTGGCCACGGCGCTGGGCACCGTGCTGCTGCCGGTGCTGTCGGATTTCGCCGCGCAGAAAAAGCACGCCGAGATGCGCGAAGCCATCCACCACGGGCTGCGCACGCTGCTGTTCGTGATGACGCCCGCGGCCGTGGGCCTGTTCGTGCTCGCCGCGCCGATCGTGCAGATGCTGCTCGAACACGGCTCGTTCGGGCCGCAAAGCACGTGGCTCACCGCGCGCGCCTTGTCGTTCTATGCGCCGGGGCTGATGGTCTTCTGCCTCGCCAAGGTGTTCGTGCCCGCGTTTTACGCGCTGCAGGACACGCGCACGCCGGTCAAGATCGGCCTGTGCGGCGTCGCGCTGAACTTCGCGCTGAACGTGACGTTCGCGCAGATCCTGACCGAATACTGGAAGCACGCGGGCCTGGCGTTTTCGACCGTGATCGCGGAAGGCTTCAACGGCCTGATGCTGGTTTGGTTCCTGCGGCGCCGCCTGGGGCCGTTCGGCCTGCGCGGCATTCTGGCGGGGCTGGGGCGCGCGCTCGCCGCCGCCGCGGCCATGGCGGCCGTCGCGTGGTTCGCGGAACGCGAAATCACCACCTGGCTCTACGTCTACTTGCCGCACAAGGCGGCGCAAATCGTCGGCGTGCCGACGGCCATCGCGCTGGGCGCCGGCGTCTATTTCGGCCTCGCGCGCGTTTGCCGCTTCCCCGAACTCGGCTTCGTGGCCGAGGCCCTGCGCGCCAAGAAGCAGAAGAAGGCCGCCGCGGCCGCGCCATGAAGGTCGTCGTCACCGGCGCCATCGGTTCCGGCAAGAGCACCGCGGTGCGCGCGGCGCTGGAACGGCTGGGCTGGACCGCGCCGGCGGGCTTTTCCACGCATTGGAACGGCGCCGACCGCGGCGCGGACGTCCTCTGGCTCGAAACCTGGTCCGGCGAAAAACATCCTCTGGCGCGCCCGCGCCCCCCCCCCCGCCCGGGGCCGAAAACCGCTAAAATGGGGGCCGGAATTA
>CAYTEK010000034.1:6264-22091 GCA_964436715.1 uncultured Verrucomicrobiota bacterium
CCGCGGGCGCGACACCTGGTCCGCCCAAAAGCCCCCGCGGGCGCGCCGCCGCGCCGCGCCGGCGCTGGGGCAGATTCCCTATGAATTGGCGGCGGAATTTCCCGCAATCGCCGTCGCCAGCTGGGCGACCGCCGACGCGGCGCGTCCCGTCGTGCTCGACGAACTCGGGGCGCTCGAATGGGCCGCGCCGGAATTCCCGGCGGCGGTCGCGCAGCTGTTTCGCGGGCCGGCGCCGGTGCTGGCGGTGATCCAGCGGCGCGCGCTGGAACGGTGGCTGGCGGCGATCGGCCGCGAACGCATCGACGTCCTGCTGGAGCTGGACCCCGCGCGGCGCGCGGATTGGCCGGAGGAAATCGCTCGGTTTTTCCGGGTTTAGATTTGCGGCGCAGGCCGCGCATGGACTACAACGGAAGCATGTTGGGCAAGGATTTGATCCGGGAAATCGATTTCAACGCGCTCTACCGCGCGCAGCGGCGCGCGTCGTCGTTCGGCGAACGCACGAGCGCGGATTGGGACCGGCGCGCGGCGGGCCGGAGCCGGGCGGAGACGGACGACGATTACAGCCGGGCTTTCCTGGAGCGGATCGATTTCACGGACGTGAAAACGGCGCTGGACGTCGGCTGCGGGACGGGGAACCTGGCCATTCCGCTGGCGCGGCGCCTGCGCCGCGTCGATGCGCTGGATTTCTCGCCGGGCATGCTGCGGATCCTCGAGGCCAATCGGAAACGCGCGGGCGTGGACAACGTCGTGGTCCACCGCCTCGCGTGGACCGATCCCTGGCCGGGCGTGCCGATGGCGGACGTCGTCGTGTGTTCGCGCGCGCTGGGCGTGGACGACCTGCGCGGCGCCTTGGCCAAGCTGAACCGCAAGGCCCGGCGGCGCTGCTACGCGACGCTGCACGCCGGCGGCAGTTTCCTCGGCGACGACGTGGCCGCGCTGCTGGAGCGCGAAATCGTGCCGCGTCCGGACTACGTCTACGCGGTGAACGTGCTCCACCAGATGGGCATCCGCGCGCGCGTGGATTCCAGCCGCACGGCCGGCGGCCGGGGCTACGCCACGGCCGCCGCCTTCGTCGCTTCCATCCGCTGGCGCATCGGCCGGCTCTCCGCGGAAGAAACGCGCCGCCTGCGGAAATTCTTCCGCGCGCTGCCCCGCGCCGCGGACGGCGCGCGCCGCTATCGCCATCCCTTCGTCTGGGCCCTGCTGTCGTGGGAAAAGACGGCGCCATGACGCCGGCGGATCTGGGCGGGCTGGATCGCCGGCGGGCCGTGGAGCGCCTGACGGCGTTGTGGGCGCTGAACGAAGCGGGGCTGGGGGGCTTGATCCACGCGCTGCGCGTGCCGTTCACCGGCATCGTGGTCGGCTCGACGGCCGTGGTGCTGATCGCCCTGATCGCATTCTTCGCGGAGCGCCGGGCGCGGGCGATCCTGAAGGCGACCGTGGTCGTGCTGCTGGTCAAGGCGGCGGCCAGCCCGCACACGCCGTTGCCGGCCTACGTGGCGGTGTCGTTCCAGGGGCTGGCGGGGGCGTTGCTGTTCGGCCTGTTGCCGTCGATCCGCCTGGGCGCCTTGCTGCTGGGGCTGCTGGCGTTGTGGCAGGGCGCGGTGCAGAAACTGGTGGTGATGAGCCTGCTCTACGGCCGCTCGCTGTGGGATTCCGTGGATGCCGTCGGCCATTGGATCCTGGAAAAGATGGGCAGCGGCCCGGGCGAACTCTCGCCGACCGGCTGGTTCCTGATCGTGTATCTAGGCTATTACACGCTGGCGGGGCTGGCCACCGGCTGGCTGGCCGGGGCGATTCCGCGGGAAATCGCGGCGGCCTTGAAAAATCCCCGGCCGGCGCCGGCGCCGCTCGGCGACGCGCCGCCGTTGCCGTTGCCGGCGGCGCCGCGCAAGCGCTGGTGGCGGCGCACGCCGTTCAAAACCGGCCTGGTGCTGTTGATCCTGTTGGCGGTGCTGGTCTGGGTCCATCCGGGCCAGGACGGCGGGCGGCGCGGCCTGCGCGCGTTCGCGCGCGCAGGCATCGGGCTGGCGCTCTGGATGTGGATCGTGCGCCCGCTGGGCGCGGCGCTGTTGCGGCGGTTTCGCCGCCGCGAACAAAGCATCTACGGCGCCGACGTCGAACGCGCGCTGGCGCAGTTTCCGAGCTTGCGGCTGGCGGCGGCGGCGGCCTGGCGCGAAAGTGCCGCGGTCGGCGGATTCCGGCGCTGGAAGAAATTCCTGGTGGAACTGGTCGTGGCGGCCTTGGCCGGCGCGTGAGCGCCGCCGGCGCGATTCGCGATTCCGGCGCTTTACAAACCCGTGCGGCATGGAGTAGATTTTGCGCGTTTCCAACCCCCTACGGAGAGACAGAAAATGAAGAAATTGGCGGTTTTGTTTGCGTGCGCGGCCCTGTTGGGCGCCGGTGCGGCGTTCGGCGGCATGTTCAGCGAAGATCCCGGCGAATTGACGGTTTCGGGCCAGATGTTCTTTCCTGACTCCGCCGATTGCGATCTGTTCAGCACCGGCTACGGCGCGCTGGTGTCCTACCGCGAATGGTTCAGCTTCCCCTGGGGCGTCGGCCTCAGCCTCGGCATTTCCCAATGGCAGGTGGACGACGAAGCCGAAGCCTTCAAGGTGCCGTACCTGTCCGACTACGACGGCGACGCCTTCGTCGTGCCCGTCGGCCTGGCGCTCTATTTCAACCTGATCGACTGGGACAACTGGAACCTGATCCTCGAAACCGGCCTGCAGTACGCGTTCGTCGAATCCAGCGTCGATCTCTACAACGACGGCAGCGACGCCAAGGAACGCCAGGACGTGGACATCGGCAACGCGGTGCTGTGGAACGCCGGCATCGAGTACGAATACATGGTCGCCGAGAACCTCTACCTGCTGGGCAGCATTGGCTACCAGATGGACGTGATGAACGAAGATACGGACTACGAGGGACACGTCGTGCGCGACGTGACCTTCGAAGGCGGCTACGCTCGCCTCGGCGCGAAGTTCCTGTTCTAGGACGCGCGCACGCTCGTTGGTCCAGGCACGCCCGCGTCCCGCGGACGTGCCTTTGTTTTGGAGCGAAAAGGAGAACCGCCGATGATCCGCTGCTTCCTGCCTCCGGCGCTGTGGGCGCGCGACGAGGCCGAACTGGACGAAGCCGAAGCGAAGCACGCGGTCGGCGTGCTGCGCGCGCAGGTCGGCGACCGCATCGGCATCTTGGACGGGGCGGGGCGCGCGGGGGAGGCCGAAATCGTCGCCGCGCACAAGAAGCGCGTCGCGCTGCGCATCGTGGCGCGGACGACCGTCGCGCCGTTCGCGCCGCGGCGGATCCTGGCGCAGGCGCTCGTGCGCGAGCAGAAGATGGATTGGCTGATCCAGAAGGCGGCGGAGCTGGGCGTGCACGAAATCTGGCCGTTGCAGACCGACCAGGCCGTCGTGCGCATCCGCCCCGAGGAGGCGGAAAAGAAAGCGGCCCGCTGGCAGGCCATCGCCTTGGCCGCCTGCAAGCAGAGCGGCAATCCGTGGCTGCCCCGGATCGCGCCGGTGCGGAAGCTGTCCGCGGCGCTGGCGGCGCTGCAGGCCAGCGAAGGCGCGGCTTGTTTCGGCGCCCTGCAGGAGGGCGCCGTGCCGCTGCCGGAGTATTTCGGGCGCCTGCGCCGGGAGAATTGTCCGCAAGTCGTCGCGTTCATCGGGCCCGAAGGCGACTTCAGCGCCGGCGAAACGGCCGCGCTGCGGGCTGCCGGCGTGCAGCCGGTCACCTTCGGCCCCATCGTGTTCCGCGTCGAGACCGCCGCCCTTTTCATTCTTTCCGCGTTGCAGTATGCTTGGCTCACATGAATAGAACCAACCGGAGTCCGGAAGACGCCCTGCGCGAGCTCGAACCCCAGGCCTTCGCCATCCGCGGCCAACCCGCCCGGACGTTCGACCGCTTGCCGGTCGTCGGTCGCGTCGCGCCGGCCTTTTGCCTGGCCGACGCGGATTTCAAGGATTGGACCCTCGCCGATTTTTCCGGCAAGAAGAAGATCTTGAACGTCGTGCCCTCGCTGGACACGCCCGTCTGCCAGCTTTCCGCCAAGAAGTTCAACGAGGAAGTCGCCGCGCGCGCCGACGTGGTCGTGCTGACGATCTCGGCCGACCTGCCCTTCGCGCAGGCGCGCTTTTGCGCGACGCGGACGGCGCCGAAAGGCAAGTTTCTTTCCACCTTCCGCGCGCCTGAATTTGGAATGGACTACGGCACGCTGATCGTGGAACACCCGCTGATGGGCCTGCAAGCCCGCGCGGTGATCGTGCTGGACGAGCACGACGTGGTGCGGCACGCCCAGCTCGTGCCCGAGCTGACGCACGAGCCGGACTACGCGGCGGCGCTCGCCGCTTTGGGATAGAGCCATGACCGGCATTGTTCAATCTTCCGCTTGGGCGTTGTGGCGCATGCCGGGACCCGCGCACTATCCGCCGGCGTCGGCCGCGCCCTATGCGCCGGACGAGGCGTTTCCGGAATTTCCCGCGCTGCTGGTCGGCTCCGCGCCCAATCCGGTGTTCGCCTTGGTCCGCGCCGCGCTGCGGGATCTGGGACTGGATGCGGCGCACTTCGGCGCGCCGCAGTGGAACCCGCTCGGCGACCTCGTGCGCCTCGGCGGCAAGATCGTGGTGAAGCCCAACTGGGTGATGCACAAGAACTGGGGCCCGGGCGGCATGGATTGCATGATCACGCATCCGGCGGTGCTCCGCGCCATCCTGGAATACGTCTTTCTGGCCAAACCGGCGCAGGTGGTGCTGGGCGATGCGCCGCTGCAGGGCTGCGACTTCGAGCGGATGCAGGACCACGGCGACCTGCGCGCCGTCGTCGCCGAATTCCGCAGCCGCGGCCTGCCGCTGGTCGTGAAAGATTTCCGCCGGACCGTGATGCGGGAGGCGGCGGGGCTCAAGCAGGTCGCGGAGGAATTGCGTCCGGAGTCGGACTACGTGCTCGTCGATCTGGGCGCGGACAGCCTGCTGGAAGCCATTTCCAAGGATTGGAAGAAATTCCGCGTGACGGTGTACGATCCGCGCAAGATGTGGCGGCACCACCGGCCTGGCCAGCATCGGTTCCTGATCGCGCGCGACATCCTCGAGGCCGACCTCGTGGTCAACGCGCCGAAGCTCAAGACGCACAAGAAGGCGGGCCTCACCTGCTGCCTGAAGAACCTGATCGGCATCAACGGCAACAAGGAATACCTCCCGCACCATCGCAAGGGCTCCGCCGAGGCGGGCCGGGGCGGCGACAACTATGAACACCGGCATGGGGTGATGACGCTCATCGAATTCATCTTGGATTGGATGAATCGCCACCGCGACCATCCGTGGCTGTACCGCCAGGCGGAACGCGTCGTGTGGCGGCTGCGCCGCATTCCGTTGAAAAAGGATCCCACGGTGCAGTTCGAAGGCAGCTGGTTCGGCAACGACACCATCTGGCGCACCTGCCTGGACCTCAATCGCGCCCTCCTCTATGCGGACCGGACGGGCCAGATGCGCGACGCGCCGCAGCGCGAAGAAATCTCCATCGTGGATGCGATCGTCGCGGGACAGGGGGAAGGGCCGCTGGATCCGTCGCCGCTGGAAACCGGCGCGGTGTTCGCCGCCCGCAATCCGGCCGTCGGCGATCGGCTCGGTGCCCTGCTGCTGGGATTCGATCCGGCGAAAATTCCGCTGGTGCGGCATGCCGGCGACGACGTGCGCTGGCGGATCTGTTCGGCGCCGCCGGACCGCCCCGCGTTCGATCCGCCGTTTCCGCCGGCGCGCGCCCCGCGAGGCTGGGCCGGCCACGTGGAACTGGTTCCGCCGGGCGAGGGCTGACCGGGCGCCATGGATTTGCGCATCCGATCTTTCCGGCAGGCCGCCTTCTGGTCCACGGCCATCAATGCCTTCAGCCAGCTGCTGTCGCTGGTTTTCAGCATGGTCATGGCGGCGGTCTTCGGCGCGCAGGAAAGCACGGACGTGCTGTACTACTGCATCGGCGTTTTCGCGCTGCTGTCGGGAATGTTCCAGGCCGTCAACGTGAGCGTGCTCGTGCCCGAGACGATGCGGCGCCGGCACCAGATCGGGGAGCTGGACGCCATGGCGTTCATCAACCGGTTTTTCGCCGCGTTCGCGCTGCTCATCGCGGGGCTGACCGCCTGGATCCTGTGGAATCCCGCCGGAACGATGACGCTGATTTCGCGGTTTTCGGCGGAAGCGCTGGAACGGAATTCGCGGCTGGTGTTTTGGCTGTTGGCGACCCTGCCGCTGCAAATGGCCGCCCAGCTGCTGCTGGACGTGCTGGTGTCCTACAAGTTCCTGACCTTGCCGGCCGCGCTGTCGTGCGTGAACCGGATCTTGAACGTGGCGTTCGTCTGGCTGTTCCACCGGCAATTGGGCGTGCTGTCGGTGGCGCTGGGGATGCTGCTGGGATTCGGGCTTCAAGTGCTGTTTAACCTGTATTTGCTCAAACACATCATTCAGTGGAATCCCTTCGCATGGAAAACGCGGGTCGGCGGAAGCGTCTACCGGAACATCGTGTGGACTGAAATCGGCACCTTGGCTGGTACTTTGGCCGGATATCTTCCCCTGTTTTTGTTTTCCGGATTCAGTGCGGGGGCGTTGACGGCGATGAATTATGCACAGAAATTGAGCGCCGTGCCCACACAATTGCTGACATCGCAGATATCCAATGTGGTGGGAATCAAATTCAACGAACTGGCGGCCAAGAGGGAACTGGGGGATATGGCTTGTTCGTTCGATCAGCTTTGCCGCCTGCTGGTCTTCGGGCTGATGCCGCTGGCCTTCGGACTGATGCTGGTCCGGCACGAGGTGGTGGACATTTTGTTTGGCCGTGGCGATTTTGGCCCATCGGTCGTTGCCCAGGTTGCGACTTTGTTCGGCGTGTTGATATTCGTGCTGCCGTTGGTTGCGATGAACACCATGGTTTCCCGCTATTTCGTGGCCCGACAGGCGATTTTGCAGGCGCTTCCCTTCCAGCTGCTCGGGGGGCTGTTGAATGCGGGAATGGTGTTTTTGTGCGTGTCTCGATGGGGGGTGATCGGGTACCCGGTCGGAACTCTGTTTTTTTGGATACTCTATTTCCTGATTTTAGCTTTTGCCATGCCGCGGTTGTTCCCGTGCGTCACGTTGTGGCCGACGCTTGGCAGCTTGGCGAGGACGGTGGGGATGGGCGGGGCGGTCGCCAGCGTGGTTTGGGGCATCGCCCAGTGGATGGGGTTCTGGGCGTGGTCGCCGTGGCTGTCGGCGTTTGCCTCGATCTTCCTGTTCGCGGGGTTGTATGTCGCCATGCTGATGGTATTCTCTCCGGACCGGGATGCTTTGCAATACGGGCTGTCCATATGGCGGCAATTCCAGCGGCGGAAAGGTGAACGACGATGAATCAGGAAATCAGGTTTCAACGCCACGAAGTGGAGTGGACACCCGGAAAAATAGCCCGGTTTTGGGATTCCGAAAGCCAGAACGAAGCAAAGAAAGGTGAATATTTCACGCGGCAGGTCGGCGATGCGTTGATTCGCTTGGCGCGGATGAATATTGCGCTGACCGAGCCCGTGTTGGATTACGGGGCGGGGGTCGGATGTCTGACGGAGCGTCTGGTGATGGAAGGACTCCGCTGCGCCGCATGCGATTTTTCGCCGGCCTCTGTTGAAGCTCTGGTCCGGCGGATGGAGGGGCAGTCCCCGTTTTTGGGCTGCGCGCTGTTGAAGACGCTTCCTTCTGCGATGCCCGCCGACACCTATGGAACGGTTTTCCTGATCGAAACCCTTGAACACCTGCTGCCCGACTGGCGCCGGAGCACGTTGCAGGAAGTGTGGCGGGTGCTGAAGCCGGGAGGGCGCGTGATCGTCACGGTGCCCCATGCGGAACCTTTGGACGCCGCGAAAGTGATGTGTCCGGATTGCGGGGCATTATTCCATCGCGTGCAACACGTGGCGTCATTCAACGCCAAGACCCTGTCTGCCATTATGGCCGAGCACGGGTTTTCCGAGGTGTTGTGCAAGCCCGTGTGCTTGGCGATGTTGAAGGACGAGATGCAAGAGAAGAGCCGGCGATTTCGAAGATGGGGCCGGCGCATTCTGACGCGCTTGCGTTTGCTGTCCCCCAGTCGTGAGGCGACGCCCAACCTGATTTACATTGGGGAAAAGGCATAGGGCGGCGGCGGATCTGCAAGGAGTAGTATGGAAGCGGGCAAGGTGATGATTGGAATCCATCCGGCCGGGAAGTCTAGCTTCGGCGAGCGATGGGGCACCGCCCTGCAGTCTCGCGGCGCGGCGGTGAAATGGCTCGATCTGCTCGGCCCGGAACCGCTGAAGCAGGTGGCCGGTTGCGACGGGGTGATGTGGCATTGGTACCACTATCCGTCCGAAATCCGCTGGGCCGCGCTGCCAATCCTGCGGGTCATCGAAGAGCATCTGTGCATCCCGGTGTTTCCGGACATGGCGACATGCTGGCACTTCGACGACAAGATTGCGCAGGCCTATTTGTTGGAAGCCCTCGGCATTCCGCATCCGCGGACGTGGATCTTCTGGCGGAAAGCGGATGCGCGGGCCTGGTGCGAGCAAGCGGAATATCCCGTGGTCGCCAAGCTGTCGGGCGGCGCCGGCAGCACGAACGTGCGCCTGATCCGGTCCGTCTCCGAAGCGCGGGCCTATGTGGAAGAATGCTTTTCCGGTTCCGGCGTCGTGGCACGTCCGCCGCTGCCCGCCGGTGCCGGGGCACGGGTCTGGGCGCGGGCGAAGCGCGCGACCAAACGCGCGGCGCAGGCGCTGCCTTATGTGTTGGCCGATCGGTTTCCCGCGCTGCCGGATCAAACCTATTGGATGCCGCACAAGAACTACGCGTTGTTCCAGGAATTCCTGCCGGGCAATGAATTCGACACGCGCGTGACCGTCGTCGGCGAGCGCGCCTTCGCCTTCCGCCGCCTGAATCGTCCCGGCGATTTCCGCGCGTCGGGCAGCGGGCGCATCGACCACGACCCCGGCGCCATCGACGTCCGCTGCGTGGCGGCGGCGTTCGCGGCGGCTCGGAAACTGGGTGCGCAATCCGTGGCGTTCGATTTCCTCTTCCGCGGAGAAGGCCGCGAGCCCGTGGTGGCCGAAATCAGCTATGCCTATGCCGATGGGGCCGTGGAGAAATGCCCCGGCCACTGGGATTCGCACCTGCAATGGCACGAAGGCCATCTGTGGCCGGAAGAGGCGCACGTGGAGGATTTCCTGGCGCGGATTCGCAACGGAACCCAATCGGTGCCATGAAGATTTTGATGATGGTGCTGCAGTTTCCACCCGCGCACAGCGGCGGCGCGGAAATGCAATGCTGGAAGCAAGCCCAAGCCTTGGCCGCCCGGGGCCACGAGGTGACGATTCTGACCGAATGGTTGATGGGCGGCAGTCCACGGCGGGAAATCCGGGACAGCGTGGCGATCCGACGGCTCGGGTTTTTCTTGCCTGCGACCACGTGGATGAAGCGCCTGCATCGCTGGCTGCGGCTGAAAATTGCCCCGCCGACGGCGGATCGGCCAGATCCGTTCAGTTCGGATGGTTTCTTGTCTTCGGAAACGCGGCAAAGGAAAATCCGTTGGATGGGTGTGGCGGACTGGCTGGGCCATGCGAGTTTTCTCTTGGAGGCCATGGCCTGGGTGAAAATCGGTCGGCCTGGGATCGACGTCGTCCACGTGCACGAGTCCCATTGGTTGGCGGGGTTCGGCCAGTGGGTGGGAGAGCGGCGGCGGGCGCCGGTTTTCTGCAAGGAAGCTTGCGGAGAAGTGCTGCTGTGGAAAGGGGGTGGCGCGGTGCCGGGTGTTGCGCAGTGGCGGACGCGGAGGGATCGGTGCCGGTTCATTGCCATGACGCCGCACATCCGAAGCGAATTGGAAAAGGCCGGAATCGCTTCGAATCGGATCTGGGACGTGCCCAACGGGGTGGTCATGCCGGATGAGGCGGCGCGCCCACAGGAGAATGGCGCGGCGATCTATGCCGGCAACTTCTCCCAAGGGGCGGTTTACAAGGCTTTCGACGTGTTGTTGAAGGCTTGGGGGCTGGCTCATCGGGAAGAGCCGCGGATGCGCCTGCGCCTGTTTGGCGGTGGCGGGATGGAACGGTGGAAGCAAGTTGCGGAACGGGATGGATGCGGGCAATCCGTTGAATTCGCCGGAAAGACAGACGATTTGCAGCGTGAATTCATGAAATCGGGTTTTTTGGTGCTGCCTTCGCGCGTGGAAGGATTGTCCAACGTGCTGCTGGAGGCGCAGGCATTGGGGCTGCCGGCCGTGGTGTCCGCCATCGGGGGCAACGTGGCGGTGGTGAAGGATGGCGAGAACGGGCTGGTGGTGCCCGTGGACGATGCCGCCGCCTTGGCCACGGCCATGGTCCGGATGCATCGCTCGCCCGACTTGCGGGCGCGGCGGGGGCGGGCGGCGCGGGCGCGGGCGGCGGACACGTTTGCCATCGAGCAAGTCGCCGCGCGGTTGGAGGCGGCCTACCGGCAGGCCATCGCCGCGGATGCGGCGGGGCACGCGGCCGTCGGCATCCGGGGTTGATTTCGGCGCATCGACCCGGCATATTGTGCCTCCGATGCCGACATGAGAACCCCCGCGCCCAGCTTGCCGCCCAGCCAGCGGACGACCTACCAGTTTCCCGTCTATCGGTGGATCGGCTGGTTGACCGTCGCCGGCTTTGCCGCCGGCTTGACGGTCATGTTCTTCATTTCCGGCATGTTCGGCATTCCGGCGCCGCTGGGGTGGGCCGCGCTGGTCGTCATTTTCACGGTCGGCACCTTGCTGCTGGACCGGCCCAAGATGCTGCTGGGCGTCATGCTTTTCTATTTTCTGCTGATGCCGGGCAATCGCGTGTTCGGCTTGGTGGGCCTGCCGCTGCCGACGTTCCTCGACGAACTGTTTTTCATGCCGCTCATCGCCGTCATCGTGATGAACTGGATCCAGCGGCGGCAGCTCCGGGAAGCCACGGTGTTTCCGCTGGTGTTCGGCTTGGTCGCGGCCTTGAGCTGGTACGTGAACCGGCCGTCGCTGTTCACGGCGGTGCAGGTGACGCTGATCATGCTGAAGTCCTACATTCTTTGGTATTACTGCCGTCTCACCTGCACGTTCGAGAACGAACGGCAGTTGCTCCGCTGGATCTGGATCTATTGCGGGTACGCGGCCGTCCAGTTTTTCTACAACGTCCTGTGGCAGCAAGGAATTTGGCTGAAATTCCATCCCGATGCCAGCGGCGGCGTGTTCGGGCCGGCGGGCGCCGGCGGCGCGCACATCGTGGGCTACATCAGCATTTTCGCGCTCCTGCTCATCGCGGGCTGGTGGGTCGGCGCCGGTCGGCGCGCGCGGCCGGGCAAGCGCCGGCTGGTCCTGCTGATGGTCGTGCTGATCGCCTACGACCTGATTTTCATGACCGACACCAAGCATGGATTGGTGCTGATGCCGATCGCATTCCTGCCGTTCCTGCTGCACCCCCAATTTCCCGCTCGCTTGCGGGTCGGATTGCTCGCGGGCGCGGCCTGTTTTCTGGTGGCTTCGTTCGCCTATTTCCAAATCGCGTTGGGCGGCAATAAATTCCGCCCGTTCTTCACCTCTTTTTCGCAATCGCCCAAGGGCCAGATGCTGTATGCGGTCACGGTCGATTTCCGGCATCTGGTTCCCTACACGCTGCTGGGCGCCGGCCCCGGCAGATTCGCGTCCCAGCAGGCCGTCGAAAGCCGAACCTCGTTGGCTCGCCGCTACATCATACCGTATGTGGATGAACAACGCCGACTGGGCTATTTCAGCGGAGCGCTTTCTGGCACCGCCGCAGCGTCTTCCATGCTGGGCATTCCCAACACCGATTTGTTCGTGCTGATGGGCGAGTTCGGCTGGTTGGGGGCCTTGGCCTATTACGCGTTTATCGTCTGGGTGGCGGCGAAGTTGTGGCGCAAATCCCGCCAGCATTCGCTGGATCGGCCCGCGACCGGCTTTTTCATCGCGTTGTGCAGTTGCCTGATATTCTTCGCCTTCACGACCACGCTGTTGCCCACCGCCACGGTGCCGGTGCTGGCGTTTCCGCTGTGGATTCTGATCGGGCGGACTTGGGACATGCGCTTGGACGAACCGACGACGGAGCCGGCATGAGCGCCGGGTCCGCCGCGGCGGAGGGCGGAGCGGGGCGGCTCTATTCGGTGGCGCCCTACGGGAATTTGACGGGCGCTCCCATTTGCGCTTTGAACCACGCCTGCCGGATGCGCGCAGGCTTCGCTTCCGTTTGCCTGGTGCTTCCCCAAGACGGCGAAATCCGCGTTCGCGCCGAGGCCGCCGGCGTGCCCGTTTTGCTGTGGCCGATCGAAAACCGCGGGCTGCGCGCGCGGCTGTTTCGCCGCGGCGTCCTAGCGGATCTCCGGGCGGTCCTGGTTTCGCGTGGGCGCTATTATGCGAGCTTCTGCCGGGAACTGCGCCGCGCGCCCGGCGTCGTCCACGTGCACAGCCGCGCGTCCATCGCGCCTTTGGCCCTCTTGGCCGCGCGCCGCTGCGGCGTGCCGGCCGTGCTGCATGTTCACGAAACCGCCCGGCCCGGTTGGAAAAATTCTTGGGGCGCCCGGCTGCTGTGCGCCTTGGCTTCGGCTGTGGTGTTCGTGTCGGACGGCATCCGGCAGGGCTATCCCGCCGCCCTCCGGCGCCGCGCGCAGGTCATCCACAATTTCCTGGAATGGCCGCCGGCGCCGCCCGCGCGGGAGCCGGCCGTGCCCGTCGTGGCGTCGATCGCTTGGCAGAGCTTGGCGAAGGGCTACGACGTGTTTCTGGAAGCCTGTCGCTTGTTGCGCGACCGGGGCAACGTTTTCGAGGCCTGGCTAGTCGGCCAATGGAACGAGGAGGCGGATCGCCAACGGGCCGAACGGTTCATCCGGGACAACCAGTTGGAAGGCGCGGTGCAGATCCGCGGCTTGCTGGCCGACATGGCGGAAACCTATGCGCGAATGGATATCCTGCTCTTGCCGACGCGCCGCGATTCGTTCCCGCGCGTGGTGATGGAAGCCATGGGCCATGGCGTGCCGGTTGTGGCCACCCGGATCGACGGCGTGCCCGAAATGGTGGCCGAAGGTCAAACGGGCTTCATGGTCGAATCCGGCGACGCCGCCGGTTTCGCCGCGGCGACGGAAAAACTGCTGCGCGATCCGGCGCTGCGCCGGAACCTCGGCGCCGCCGGGCGCGCGCGCGCGCGGACGCTGTTTTCGCCCGAGACCTACGCCAAGCGCATGCAGGCACTGTACCGGCAGATCGGGGGCCTGCCGTGATTCGTTCCCGGGCCGAATTCCTGGAATGGCAGGGGCAGGCGCGCACCTATTGGAGCCTGCGGCGGAAGAGCGGGCTGTATGGCCCGGAGGGCTTGTGCCGCCGGCTGCATGCGGGCGCGGTCCGCGGCGAAAGGAAACTCGATCTCGAGCTCCCACGTCGTTTTGCGACAAGCTCAATTGGATGAAATTCCACTACCGGCTGTCGGAGTTCCGGACCTACGTCGACAAATTCGCCGTGCGGGACCACGTGGCGCGGACGCTGGGAACCGAGTGGCTGATCCCGCTGCTGGGAACGTGGGAGCGGCCGGAACAGATTCCCTGGGACGACTTGCCGAACGCGTTCGTCCTGAAAACCAATCACGGCAGCGGCACGAACGTGCTGTGCGCCGACAAGGCCCAATTCGATCGAGGCCTCGCCGCGCGCCGCCTGCGGCGCTGGCTGCGCCGCGATTTCTATTGGTACGGCTTGGAATGGTGCTATCGCGACATGCCGCGGAAAATCCTGGGCGAAACGTTCCTGCAGGGGCCGTCCGGCCAACCGCCGTGGGACTACAAGGTGCTGTGCTTCGGCGGCGAGCCGCGCATCGTGTGGGTGGACCTCGGGCGCTTCACCCAACATCGCCGGATCTACTACGACGTGGAATGGAACCGGCTGGCGTGCGGCAGCTCCTGGTACGCCGCGGCCGAAGAAAACGTGCCGCGTCCGGCGTGTCTCGCCCAGTTGCTGGCGGCCGCCCGCACGCTGGCGGGACGCCATTCGTTCATGCGGGTGGATTTCTACGTGGTGGCCGACAGGCCGCTGTTCGGCGAAATCACGATTTTCCCTGGCGGCGGGTTCGAGCCGTTCCTGCCGCTGTCGTTCGACGAGGAAGTCGGCTCCTGGATTCCGCTGCCGGCGCCGACGGAATAGCGCCGGCGTCCGTCAGCCCCGCTCTTTCTCGCAGAGAAAGGCGGCGTGGTAGACGTAGCGGCTCGTGGCCAGGCGCGGGCAAACGCGCAGCAGGACTTCCTTGATGGCCCAGTTGGCCAGGCCCTTGGCGCCCTTTTGGAACCGATAGATGGCCTTGGAGTGGTTCGCCACGGTTTCGTCCAGCACGCGGAACCGGCAGGACTGCAGCAGGCGCCGCATGGCTTTGCGGGAATAGACGTTGATGTGCCCGACGTGGTCGAAGACGAAATCGTCCGCCAATCGCGCGTTGTCTTCCAGCGGCACTTCCACGAACAGGCGCTTGCCGACGCGCGCGGCTTCGTACAGCAGCAGCCGCGGATGTTCCACGTGTTCGACCACGTGGCTCAGGATCACGAGATCGAACTGGTCGTCCGCGTATGGCGTGCGGTAGCCGTCGAACGTCGCTGCTTCGACAAGGCCGGCGATGTTCTTGGCGCGGATCTGTTCGACGCCGGCGGAGGAAATGTCCAGCGCGCGGCATTCTTTGGCGAACCCCTTGGCGGCCAGATTTTCGAGGATGGCCCCGTTGCCGGCGCCGATTTCCAGAACCGTGTCGTGGGGCACGTCCCGGCAGAGTTTCAGGATGTTGGCCGTCTTGTCGATCGCGCCCAGTCGGCGCCATTCGGCGAAATTGCCGCTGCGGTAGAAGGCTTCGTAGTTGGCTTGGAGTTCGCGGGCGACGGCGGGCTCAGGCATGGGGCGTTCCTTTGCGGGTGGCGGGTGCCCTTGTCTGGGCATAGTAGCGGATGAATATTTCCTTCGGAGTCTGCCGCGAAAATGCAGCCAGCATGGTGTTTTTCCAGGCCGTTTTCCATATTTCCCGGCTGGCGCGGGGTTTTGCAAACGTACCGAGATACTTGACCAGGGCCAGTGCAAAAAAACAGGTCGAGAAAAACAGCGTGCGCACGCGGGAGCTCCGTCCGTGGAACAGGATGCTGCCTTTGGCCGAGGCGGGGCAGGTGGCGGCAACCGTTCGACTGAGCGTGGCGCAGCCCGCATGCGTCAAGACAACCTCGGCGTTGACATAGCATTTGTAGCCGCGCTCGTTGGCGAGCGTCGACAGGGCGACGTCTTCGGGACAGAAGAAATAGCGTTCGTCGAAATACCCCAGCTCTTTCAACACGGCCGTGCGAACCATGAAGGCGGCGCCCAGGACGTTGAACGTTTGAAAAATGCCCGTTTGATTGATATAGGGGGAAACCACCCGCCGCGGATCGCGGAGGCGAAAGCCGTTTAGAAGGGCCGTCCAACCCGTGTGGGGAATCCGGCCGCAGGCTTGGACCGAGCCGTCCGGATTCAGGATTTTCGGACTGAAGAACGCCGCGCGGGGTTCCTTTTGGAACGATTCGACCAGCAAGTCCACCACGGGCATTTGCAGAAGGGTGTCGTCGTTCAGGATGAAGCAGAATTCGCCGTTGGCCTGTCGCAGGGCCAAATTGTTGTTTTCCGAAAATCCGCGGATTTCGTTGCTTTCGACGATGTTCGCCTCGGGATAGGCGGCTCGGAGTTTCGCCAGGTTTTCAGGCGAGAACAGATAGGCGACGACCCAGATTTCATAGGTCGTGGAATGCGTCTGCATCCGGATGCTGTCGAGGCAAGGGAACAAGTCTTCC
>CAYTEK010000035.1:0-4630 GCA_964436715.1 uncultured Verrucomicrobiota bacterium
GCCGGACAAGATTTCTCGATTTCCGCGGCGATGTCCACCAACCGCATCCGCATCGGCGATCCGGTCGAGGTGACGCTGACCGCCCTGCACCGCGACGGCACGACCGTCGGCTTCCCCAATCCGGCCAGCGGCAAGGACGTCGTCGTCCGCGACGCGCAGACGGCCACCGAGAGCTTCACCAACGGCGTGCGCCGCACCGTCCAGAAACTGCGCCTGACCTCGCTGACCGTCACCAACCACGTCGTCGGCGAAAACGCGCAGATCCTGCTCTCCACGCCCCGGGGCGTCGTCACCAACGCCTATCCGTTCCTGTCGCTGGAAGTCGCGTCGTCGCTGAGGCCCGGCGAGCAGGAGATCCGGCCCGCCAAGGGCGGCCTGGCCCATTGGCCGGCGCCGCCGGCACGCTGGCTCTGGCTCGCGCTGGGCGTGCTGGCCGTCCTCGCCGCCGCGTTCGTCGCGCTGCGCAAGTTCCTGACCACGCCGCGCACGTTCCTGCACCTGCCGCCGCCGGTGCCGCCGCACGAAATCGCGCTCGACGCTCTCGCCGCGCTGCGGGCCAAGGGCTGGATCGAGGCGCTGCGGATCGAGCCGTTCTACGTCGAACTGTCGGCCATCGTCCGCCGCTATCTCGAAGGCCGCTTCGGCCTGCGCGCGCCCGAACGCACGACCGAGGAATTCATCCGCGACGCCGTGACCTCCAAGAAACTCTCCGACGCCCACCGCGACCTCGTCGCCGGCTTCCTCGAACAGAGCGATCTCGTGAAGTTCGCGCGCCACGCGCCGGGCCCGGCCGACATGCGCAACGCCTTGGATTCCGCCGAACGCCTCGTCCGCGAAACGATGCCCGCCGCCCCAAGCAATCCATCTGAAACGGCAAGCCGAAAGGAATCGCCATGAATACGCTCCGCGCCTCGGTCCTTGCGTTCGCCTGTTTCCTGATGCCGCTGCTGGCCGGCGCCGCCGGTCCGGACTTCTCCCAAACCGTGCGCGATTTCAGCGCCGACCGCTACAAGCTGATCCAAGAGTTGTCCGCCCGCCTGAACCGGCCCCTGCCGCCCGGAGTGGAGCCGTTTTTCCAGGCGGCCATCGCCGGCGACTGGGCCTCGGTTTCCAACCTCTACGCCCGGCTCAAATCGACGGACGAATGCCAGGCGGCCCCTCTGGAGCTGCAAAACGAACTGTGGGCGCCCATCCACGAAACTTTGGGCCTCTATGAGGTCTGGACCGGAATCCAGAATGACTCCGAATTGATGTCCCTGTTCGCCGAACCGATCCTAGCCGCCCTGCCGGCCGGCAGCATCTACTTCGGCGGCACCGACGCCGGCCGGTTCGCCGTCACCGCGGTCAACGCCTTGAAAGAGCCCCCGCCCGCGTTCTGCCTCACGCAAAACGCCTTGGCCGACAACACCTACATGGCCTATCTGCGCGCAACCTGCGGCGACCGGATCTGGCTGCCGTCGCCGGAAGACAGCAACTCCGCCTTCAAGCAATACGTGGACGACGTGAAGGAAGGCCGCATCCCGGCCGGAGCCGACATCCAGATCGAAAACGGCAAGGTCTCGGTGCAAGGCGTCGCCGGCGTGATGCAGATCAACGGCCTCCTGGCCCGGATGATTTTCGACCGCAACAAGGACGCACACCCCATCTTCGTCGAGGAAAGCTACGTCCTGCCGTGGATGTATCCGCATCTGGAACCGCACGGGTTGATCCTCAAATTGAACCCCGAACCCTTGCCGGCACTGCCGCCGGAAACCATCGCCCGCGACCGGCAGTTCTGGGCCGAAACGGAAGCCAAGCTCATGGCCCTGCCGGGATTCGCCGACAACGATTCCGCCCGGAAAATCTTTTCCAAGCTGCGTTCCGCGAGCGCAGGCGTGTATGAATACCAGAAACTGGACGCGGACGCGGAAGCGGCCTTCCGCCAGGCGATCCGCCTGTGTCCGACCTCGCCCGAGGCGAATTTCCGCCTGGCGGACATGCTCGCCACCCGCCAGCGCCTGGATGAGGCCGTCCGGATCATCGAAGCCTATCTTTCCACGAACCCAGGTTCGGATCAGGCGGCTCGCGCGAAGGAATACCTCCAGCAGTTGAAGAAATCGCAAAAAGAAATCAACCGGCCAGACGGCGCAGACGAGCCGCTCCCCGCCACCCAATCGACGTAATGATCGTTTTTCGTCATCCGATTGTCCTGCTGCTCCTGCTGGCGGTGCCGGCGCTGGTGTGGTTGCGCTACGCTCGGCGGCGGCAGGCGCCGCTGGCGTTCTCCGACGGCGCCGCCTTGCTCGGCCTGCCGCGCTCGCCGTGGCTGGCCCTGCGCCGCCTGCCGCCGGCTTTGTTCGCCGCCGGGCTCGTCTGCCTGATCGCCGCCGCCGCCCGCCCGCAAAAAGGCATGAGCGAATCGCGCGTCGAGACCGAAGGCGTGGACATCGTGCTCGTCGTGGACACCTCGACTTCGATGCGCGCCGACGACTTTTCCACGGCGACGAAGCGCATGGACCGCCTTGACGCGGCCAAGTCCGTGCTCGCGCAGTTCATCCAGGCGCGGCCCGACGACCGCCTCGGCATCGTCGCCTTCGCCGCCATGCCCTACACCATCGCGCCGCTGACCACCGACCACGCCTGGCTGATGCTGCAACTGGACCGCCTGCAAACCGGCATGCTCGAAGACGCCACCGCCATCGGCGACGCCCTCGCTTCCGGCGTGAACCGCCTGCGCGATTCCAAGGCCAAGTCGAAGATCGTCATCCTGCTGACCGACGGCATCAACAACGCCGGCCGCCTGACCCCGCCGGACGCCGCGCAGGCCGCCGCCGCCCTCGGCATCAAGGTCTACACCGTCGGCGCCGGCTCCGACCAGCCCCGCGCCACCGGCATCTTCGGGTTCGTGCAGGGCGGCAACGCGATCGACGAGGCCACGCTCAAGAAGATCGCCGAAATCACCAAGGCGAAATATTTCCGCGCGACCGACCTGAAGAGCCTGGAAGAGACCTACCGGGCCATCGACGAGATGGAAAAGACGAAGATCGAGCTCGACCAGTACACGCGCTACGAAGAGAAATTCGCGCCGTTCCTGGTGCTGGGCCTGCTGTGCCTGGCGCTGGAAACCCTGCTGGGCTTCACCCGCCTCGGGAGGTTGCCGTGAAGTGGGGCAACGTCCAGCTTCTGGTCTGGCTGCCGCTGGCGCTTCCGCTGGCCTGGGCGCTCTTCGCGCTGCTGCGCCGCCGGCGCGCCGCGCTCGCCCAGCTCGTCGATCCGGCCCTGCTCGGCGTCCTGGCCCCGGCCTGGAATCCCGCGCGCGCCAAGTCGCGGCTCGTGCTGCGCGTCCTGGCGCTCGCGCTGCTGGTCCTCGCCCTCGCCCGCCCGCAGTGGGGCTTCCGCTGGGAAGAAGTCCGCCGCAAAGGACTCGATCTCGTCGTCGTGCTCGACACTTCGCGCTCGATGATGGCCTCCGACATCAAGCCCACGCGCCTCCAGCAGGCCAAGTGGGGCATCCGCGACCTGCTGCGCAACCTGCGCGGCGACCGCGTCGGGCTCGTGCCCTTCGCCGGCTCGTCCATTCTCCAATGCCCGCTGACCATTGATTACGCCGCCTTCGCGATGACGCTCGACGACCTCTATTCCGGCATCATCCCCCGCGGTGGCACCGCCATCGAGCAGGCCCTGCGCACCGCCGTCGCCGCCTTCCCCGCCGACCGAACCGCCGACCGCGTGATCCTGCTCATCACCGACGGCGAAGACCACGAAGGCGACCCGCTCGCGCTCCTGCCCGAGCTGAAGGAGAAGCACGTCCGCGTCTACACCATCGGCATCGGCACCCTCGAAGGCGAAATGGTGCCCGCCGGCGACGGCCAGGGCGGCTATTTCAAGGACCGCCAGGGCCAGATCGTCAAAACCGCGCTGAAGGAAGACGTGCTCCAGAAGCTCGCGCTCGGCACGGGCGGCACCTACGTCCGTTCCGCCCCCGGCGACACCGGCCTCGAGCGCGTGTTCAACGAAAGCATCGCCAACCTCAAGCGGTCCGAACAGGAAAACCGCACGGCGAAGATCTACGAAGAGCGCTTCGTCTGGCCCATCGCCGCCGCGCTGCTGCTGCTGGCGTGGGAAGCGCTGCTGGGCGACCGGCGGAAGCATCATGCGGAGGGCGGCGCATGAAAAGATTCAATGTCCAATATCCAATGTCCAATATCCAACGTTCAAGTGAACAGCCGCGGAGGGGTCAGTCCTATATTTTGACGTTCAGCCTCTTGATGGGATTGAGCGCAGCGGTGGCAAAGGCCGAACAGGCCAACGCGCGCGCCGCGTTCGACGCGGGCCTGGAGGCCTTCGCCGCCAGCAATTGGCCGGCCGCGAGCAATGCCTTTCTCGCCGCCGCCGCCGCCGCGCCGGCCGAAAAGCTCGATCCCGCCGCCGCCTACTACAACGCGGGTCTCGCCGCCTACGCCGGCGGCGACTTGAAGGCTTCCGCCGACTCCTTCGCGCGGGCCGCGTCCGGCGCCGACCTGCGTCTGCAATCCCGCGCCTACTACAACCGCGGCAACGCCCTCTTCCACCAGGTCGGCGGTCCCGCCGCCGCGCTGTCCGCCGCGCCGGCGCCCTTGATCAGGGGCCGGTGCCCTTCGCTCCCGGCGAG
>CAYTEK010000035.1:4640-22060 GCA_964436715.1 uncultured Verrucomicrobiota bacterium
CAGGAATTGGCCAATGCGGAATCCAGCGTCGGCGAAGCCATCCAGATGTACGAAAACGCCATCGCGCTCGATCCCCAGGACCTCGACGCCAAGGCCAACTACGAGCTCGCCGTCCTGAAACAGCAGCAGATCCAACAGCAGAAGCAGCAGCAACAGCAGCAGGACCAGCAGAACCAGGACCAACAAAAGCAAGACCAGCAAAACCAGGAGGAGCAACAGGACCAGAAACAAGACCCGCAACAACAGCCGCAGGCGCAGCAACAGCCGCAGCCTGAAAACCAACCCGAAGAAAATCCGCAACAGGAGGAGCAACAGATCAAAGAAGACAAACCATCCGAAGAAATGACGCCCGAGGAAGCCGCGATGATGCTCGATTCCATGAAAGCGCAGGAACAATCCCAGCGCGATCGGCTCCATCCCTTCTTCGGGCGTCCCGTCCCCGTCGAAAAAGACTGGTAGATGCGCTTCCGGCCGCTAGAATATGAACATGCGCTTCAAATGGATACCAGACCCCCGCGGCCTTGCGCCGCGGGTGAATCAGGTTGGTTGCAAGCGTGAGCCAGCACCCCACCTCGTTCACCAACCGCACAAGGCGGTTGGGGTCCTAGGCGCCATCCTTGCGCTCGTTTTCGCGTTCGCGCTTTCCGCGCGCGCGCTGGACGTGTCGTTCGACGTCCAGCCGCGGCTGCTGAACCTCGGCGAGTCCGCCCAAGCCACCCTCACCTTCCACGGCGCGCGTTCCGCGCCGAACATCGAATTTCCGCAGATCCCCGGGTTGCAGATCGTCGGCACCGGCCAGCAGATGCAGTTCGGCACCGGCGGTTCGCAGGTCAGCCTGACCTACAATCTGTTCGCCCAGAAACCCGGCCGGTTCGTCATCGGCCCCTACCAGCTCGACTACAACGGCGAGAAAATCCAGATTCCCGAAGTGGCCCTCGAAGTCCGCGCGCCGAACGGCGACGCCGCGGCGACCAACGAGATGCTCTTCGCGCGGCTCACGCTGCCGTCCGACCCGCCCTACGTCCATCAGGTCTTCGACATCGTCCTCGGCATCTATTCCCTGCCCGGCGTGGAACTGACCCGCGACGTCAACCTGCTCGGCGGCTTTCCCGAATCGGGCTTCGTGATCGGCAATTTCGAGGAACTCCAGATGGTCCGCGAGGAAGTCGGCGGCCAGTTCTACAACCTGCGCCGGTTCCGGGCCAAGGCGCGCGCGCTGACCGCGGGCGCGTTCGACGTCCGCCCCGCCCTGCGCGTCGGCGTGGTCGATCCCAACCAACGCCGGCAGCAGCGCGATCCGTTCGGCTTCTTCGATCCGTTCGGCGGCCCGTCCGCCACGCCCGTCACCTTGCCCGCGCCGTCCGCGAGCCTGGTCGTCCGCGCCATCCCCGCCGAAGGCCGCCCGGCCGGCTTTGCCGGCGCCGTCGGGCAGTTCGAGTTCGCCATGGACGTCCGCCCCCGCGAACTGAAGGTCGGCGAGCCGATCACCGTGTCCCTGCGCCTGCAAGGTTCGGGCAACGTTTCCGCCGCGCTGCCGCCGTCGTATCGCGACGCCGATCTGTTCAAGGCCTACGAAGCCCGCCAGATCGGCGACGTGCCCGATCCGGCCGCCGAAAGCGGCGCCAAGGTCTTCGAGCAGGTCGTCATTCCGCGTTCGGACGCCCTGAAAGAGCTGCCCGCGCTGGAATTTTCCTTCTTCGATCCGGCGGCGGCGCAGTACCGCACCGTGTCGGCCGGACCGTTCCCGCTGACGGTGCATCCGTCCGAAAACGGCGCCGGCGCCCTGCTCTTGCAGGTGCCCGGCGGGGCCGCCGCGGGCGGCGGCTCGCTCGTGCTCGGCACGGACATCGTCTATCTCAAACCCGCGCCCGCGCGCTGGCGCAACGGCAGCGGCCTGGCCGCGCGCACCCCCTTGGTGATCGGCCTCCACGCCGCCGCGCCGCTGGCCTTGGCCGGCTTGTACTTCGCCACCCGGCGCCGCAACCGCCTCGCGACCGACGTCGCCCTCGCCCGCCGCCAGAAGGCCCCGCGCAGCGCCCGCGCCAACCTGCGCAAGGCCGAAACCGCCCTGAAGGAATCCGCCGCGCCCGCGGTCGTTTTCGGCGCGCTGGCCGCCGCCGCCTCGGATTATTTCGGCCATCGCCTCAACCTGCCGCCCGGCGCCGTGGAAGCGCCGCTCGTCCTCGAAAAGCTCGGCGCAGCGAAAATCGACGACTCCTCTCTCGCGAAATGGCAGGAATTCTTCGCGCTGTCCGACCAAATCCGGTTCGCCTCGGGGACAAACTTGTCCCGCGCCGATTTGGAAACCTGGATCGCCACCGTCACCTCCTTGTTCCGGCGGGCAGAAAGGCTGCGACTGTGAAACGCCTAATCTGCATCCCCATTTTCCTGGTCCTGCTGGCGGCAACCGCGCTGGCCGCGCCGGAAGGCGAAGCGCGCTTCGAACGGACGTTCGCCGACGCCGCGCGGGCCTACGACGCCAACCAGCTGCCGGAGGCGATCCGCGGCTGGCAGGCGCTGGTGGACGAAGGACAAGCGCTGCCCGAAGTGCTGTTCAATCTGGGCAACGCCCATTACCGCAGCGGCAACTTGGGCGAAGCCATCCTGGCCTATCGCCAGGCGCAGCGCCGCGCGCCGCGCGATCCGGATATCCGCGCCAATCTCGGTTTCGCGGCGCAGTCCGCCGGCATCGAACTGCCGGCGCGCAAGCCGCTGGCGGCGCTGCTGCTCGATTTCAGCCGCGCGGAATGGCTCGGGTTCGGCGCCGTTTGCTTCTGGCTGCTGGCGGGCGCTCTGGCGGTCTGGATCGCCTGGCCGCGATTCCGCTTCGTGACGCGGCCGGCGGCGGCCGTTCTGGCCGCGCTACTGCTGCTGGCGCTCGCCGGGTTGGCGCTGCACCGCGATCTGGATCGAACCCCCGAAGGCGTCGTGAGGGTTGCCGGCCAAAAGGTGCTGTCCAGCCCGCTGGAAACGGCCACGCCGCTGCTCGCGGTGCCGGAAGGCGCGCTCGTCCGCATGCGGGAAAACCGCGGGACCTGGGTCGAAGTCGAAATCGGCGAAACGCGCGGCTGGCTGCCCGCCGCCGCCCTCGCCCCCGTGCGCTGAAGCCTCAGCGCTTCAGGAAATATTTCGCCGCGCTGCGCGCCACTTCGGCGCACTGCCACAGCGGATCGCGGCGAAAACCGTTCGTGATGCCCGGCGCGAATTCGCTGCTGCCGCCCCACGGCCAATAGACGCCATCCAGCGCGACGGTCACGTTGTCGTCGTGGACCACCTGGCACCACAGCGGGCGCGCGTATTTCAGCACCGTCGGCGCGGCTTTGTCCGCCGCCATGACGGTGCGGGCGCACTCCGGCGCCGACACGAAACTCTGGAAGGCGTTGTCGATCTCGCGCCGGACGTAGAAGTCGCCCTTGCGTTCGCAGCACCCGATGGGAAAACTGACGTAGAAGCCGCGCCGCACGTCCTGCTGGGGCATCTGGAGGCGCGCGGTTTCCTGCACGAGCGCGACGAGGCGCGGATGCAAGGCGTCGTCGTTGTCGAGCCGCGTCGTGATGCGGATCTTGCCGGGCTCTTCCCGGCGCCGGATTTCGGCCAAGGCGAATTCCTCGTCGAACGCGGAACAGAACACCGGCCGCAGGAATTCATGGCGCACGGTCAGCGCCGCAATGCGTTCCTTGAAGGAAACCGGCGTGGCCCAATCCAGGAACACCAGCCACTGGAAGGCGCCTTCGGTCTGGCGCTGGAGCGACGGCAGGCATACGCGCTCGAACAAGTCGAACCGGCGCGTCAGCCAGCCGACGTCGAGTCCGCGATGCGGCGCCGCTTCCGCCCCGGCGGGCGCCTCCAGTTTCAGCGGGACGTTGAAGCGCGTCAGGATGAAGTGCTCGAACGGATTCATGTGCATCAGGATGCCAGCGGGGCATGGCGCAAACAAGCGTTTTCGAAACTCGGACGGAGGCGAAGAAATCCCACGCTGAAGCGTGGACTACATCCGGGTGGCGTTCGTCGTCCAGCCTTCAGGCTGGGCCGCGCCGGCGGGCCAGCAGGGCCAGGAAAAGCGGACCGCCGAGCACGGCGGTCAAGGCGCCGACGGGCACTTCGAGGGGCGCGGCGGCCCAGCGGCCGAGGGCATCGCACATGGCCAGCAAGGCGCCGCCGAGCAAGAACGAACCCGGCAGCACGAGGCGCGCATCGGGCCCGACGATCTTCCGCACGGCGTGCGGCGCCAGCAGGCCGACGAAGCCGATGGGCCCCGCCACGGCCGCCACGCCGGCGGAGGCGATGCCGGCGCCGATGGCCGTCCAGCGGCGCACGTGGGCAACGTCCACGCCCTGCCCCGCCGCCATGTCTTCGCCCAGTCCCAGGGGATTCAAGTTGCGGGCCTGCCGCGCCACGAGCGCGGCGCCCGGAACGGCCAACGCCGCCAACGCGCCGACCGACGCCCAATCCGCCGCGTCGAGTCCGCCCAACAGCCAGCGATGGAATTCGGCGAGCTTCCACGGCGAAATGAAGCCGCTGATCACCATGATGGCTCCGCCGCAGACGACGCCGAGCGTCACGCCCGCCAGCAAGAGCGTCTGCGCACCGGTCGCCGAACGCCGCGCCAGCGACAGCACCAACCCCAGCGCGCCGGCCGCGCCGAGCAGGGCCAGCGCCTGCGACGTGTTCAGCGGCCCCAGCGCGAACCACAGGAACGGGCACATGCGCGCCAAAAACGCGCCCAGGCTCGCGCCGCCGGCGATGCCCAGCGTCCAGGGCTCGGCCAGCGGATTGCGGAAAATCACCTGCAGCGCCGCACCGGCCAGCGCGAGCGCGCCGCCGGCCAAGAGCCCCAGCAGGACGCGCGGCAGGCGAATTTGGAAGAAAATCATGCCGTCGGCCGTCCAGTCGCCGATGGCAAACGCCGCGATTTCCCGCACGCTCAGTTTTTCGGCGCCGATCCAGGGAAAAACGGCCAACGCGACGGTAAAAATGGCCAAAAACGCGTAGATTTTGCGGTTTTTCGTCATTTTTTCGCCAACACGATCGGATTTTTCGATTCGGGCCGTTGGAGTACCTCGATTTTATCGCCATAGGCCGAAACCAGGCGGGAGGCAGTCAAGACGTCGGCCGGCGGGCCATCGGCGGCGATGGCGCCGGCCTGCAGCAGGACCAAGCGGTCGCAGAACAGGCCTGCCAAATTCAAGTCGTGCATCACGGCCACGACGCGCAAGCCCTGCGCGGCGCGGCGCGCGAGGATTTCCATGACGGCGGCGCCTTGATGCACGTCGAGCGCCTGGGTGGGTTCGTCGAGCAGCAGGATTTCCGTCTCCTGCGCCAGCGCGGACGCCAGCCATGCGCGGCGCCTTTCCCCGCCGGAGAGCTGCGACAGCGGGCGCTGCCGCAAGGCCGCGAGCCCGACGTCGGCCAAGGCGCGATCGACGGCCTCGCGATCGGCGGCGGCGGAAAGTTCCAAGACGCCGCCGTGCGCGTGGCGGCCCATCGCGACGACTTGCTCGACGGCATAGTCGAACAGCGCCGGACATTCCTGCGGCAGATAACCGAGGCGCCGCGCGATCTGCAGGCGCCGCATCCGCGCCAGCGGCTGGCCGCCGAGTTCGACCGCGCCCGTCCCCGGCGCCAGCAGGCCGGCGGCGAGCTTCAGCAGCGTGCTTTTGCCGGAACCATTGGGCCCGACGACGCCGCACAGCGGCTCGTTGCCGAACGAGAGAGCCGGAATGCGCAGTTCCCAGCCGGACTCATAGCCGAAGCGGACGGCGTTCAGGGCCAATTCCGCCTGCGAGCTCATATGCGGCGCCTGCCCGGTCGCGGAAATCAGGCCTCGGCCTTGGGAGCTTCCGCCTTGGGCGCGATGGCCAGCTTGATGTGGATGTCGCGCAGCTGCTTGTCGTCCACGGAGGACGGCGCATTCATCATCAGGTCCATGGCCTTCTGCGTCTTGGGGAAGGCGATGACGTCGCGGATGCTGTGGCGGCCGGCCAGCAGCATGACGAGGCGGTCGGCGCCGATGGCGAGGCCGCCGTGCGGCGGCGTGCCGTATTCCAGCGCGCGGATCAGATGGCTGAAGCGGCTCTGGATTTCGGCTTCCGGCAGGCCTTGGATCTTGAACATCCGCGCCTGGAATTCGGGATCGTGGATGCGGATGCTGCCGCCGCCGAGTTCGGTGCCGTTGAGCACGATGTCGTAGGCCTGCGCGCGCACCTTTTCGGGATCGGCGTCGAGCAGCGGCACGTCCTCGGGCTTCGGCGCGGTGAACGGATGGTGCACGCTGACGAGGCGGCCTTCGTCGTTGCGCTCCATCAGCGGGAAATCGACGACCCACGTGAACTTGTAAACGTCCTGCGGGATGACGCCCGCATGCGCGCCGGCCAGCAGGCGGATGCGGCCGAGGACCGGCAGGACCTTGTCGGCCTTGTCGGCGCCGAACAGCACGAGGTCGCCGGGCTGGATGTCCAACGCGGTTTCCAGGCCGACCTTTTCGGCGTCGGTGAAGAACTTGACGATGGGCGATTTCCAGGTGCCGTCTTCCTGCACGCGGATGTAGGCCAGGCCGCCGAGGCCGCCTTCCTTCGCGAGCCCCGTCCAATCCTCCTCCACCATCTTGATGGGCGCATGGGCGAGGCCCTTGGCGTTGATGGCCTTGACCACGCCGCCGCTTTCGAGCGCGCGCGCGAACACCTTGAACTGGGTGCCCTTGAAGACGCTCGCGAGATCCACGATTTCCATGCCGAAGCGCAGGTCGGGCTTGTCGCTGCCGAAGCGATCCATGGCCTCGCGGTAGGTCATGCGCGGCAGCGGCAGTTCCGGCGCCGGCAGGTTCGCGGCCCGCATCAGGCGCACGATCAAGCCATCGACGATTTCGATGACGTCTTCGGCGGTCACGAACGACATTTCGATGTCGATCTGGGTGAATTCTGGCTGGCGGTCGGCGCGCAGGTCCTCGTCGCGGAAGCAACGGGCGATCTGCACGTAGCGATCCATGCCGGACATCATCAACAGCTGCTTGTACTGCTGCGGCGCCTGCGGCAGGGCGAAAAACATGCCGGGGCACACGCGGCTGGGCACGAGGTAGTCGCGCGCGCCTTCGGGCGTGCTCTTGGTCAGGATCGGCGTTTCGATTTCCATGAACTGGTTTTCGTCGAAATAGTTCCGGGCCGTCTGGATCAGGCTGTGGCGCAAGCCGAGCGCCTGCTGCATGGCGGTCCGGCGCAGGTCGAGGTAGCGGAATTCGAGGCGGAGGTCCTCGCTGACGTGTTCCGCGCTGCGGTCGTCGAGCGGGAACGGCGGCACGTGGGCCTTGTTCAGCACGGCGATGGCGTTGGAGCGCACTTCGATGCCGCCGGTGGCGATGCGGTCGTTGACCATGTCGGCCGGCCGGGCACGCACTTCGCCGGCGATTTGGACGACGTATTCGCCGCGGCACGCCTGCGCGGCGTCCCACGCGGCCTGCGAATCCTGCGGATCGAAGACGCACTGCGTGATGCCGTAGCGGTCGCGCAGATCGAGGAAAATCAGTCCGCCGTGGTCGCGCACGCTGTCCACCCAGCCGCACAGTTCCACTTTCGCGCCCGCGTCGGCGGGGCGCAGCTGTCCGCAAGTATGTGTCCGCATCTTCATTGCATCGTTCCTTTTTCCTGAAAAATCGACGAGCGGGGACTCTACCCTCCCGCCCCCCTCGGGCGCAACCATTTCCGCGCGGTCAGAACCGATCGGAGCCGAACCGGACGGGCGTCCGGGGGGCGGCCGGCGGCGGCTCGTCGTCGAGCTTCTGCGGCGGAGCGGCGCGGGTGAACAGCCGCACGCCGTGGGCGAAGCCCAGCACGGCGCCGGCCAGCAAGCCCAGCAGCGCCAGCAACCACACGACGATCAGCAGGGGCAGCGGGTCCGTCGGGTAATTCCGGTTGGCATCGACGATGGCGCCGGAAATCAGGCCGGCGATCGACAACACGAGCAAAACCATTTCCAGCTGCTGGCAGACGATGAACGCCATTTCGACGTGAGGCGCGGCCTGCGGATTCGGTCCGACGAACCCGCGCAGGACGCGACCGACGGGATAGACCAGCAGCAGGAGGCCGAACAACGCCGGCGGGAAGATGCCGGCCAGATCGACGATCGTGTCGCGGAAGACGCTCCACAGCAGCAGCGGACAGAGAATGATGAACAGGTAGCGGACGAGATAATGGACCGTGGAAAACCCGCGCCGGAATCGCCGCCCCGCGCGCCGCCACAGAATGGCCAGCACCGCCAAGCCCCCGGCCGCGGCGCCGGCACCCGCCCACAAGCCCGGCGACGGCCGCTGCGGCGCCTCGGCCGCCATCAGCAGCAGCGCCAAGCCCAGCGGCACCAGTCCCAAGGCCAGGGTTTGGCGCATCTGCACGTCCGCCAAAGGCGCTTCCGCGTCCAGCGCGGGAAAGAGCGGTGGCCGCGCCTTCATCACTTCCTCCAGAACGCCGGCATGAAGATCGCCAGCACCGTGTAGAGTTCGAGCCGGCCGACCAGCATCAACGCGGTCAAAACGGCTTTGCCGCCATCGGGAATTTCCGCGTAGCACAAGGTGGGACCGACCGTCGAAAATCCCGGCCCCACGTTGCCGATGCAGGCGACCGCCGACGAAATCGCCGTTTGGATGTCGGCCGAAAACGGAATCACCGCCAGCACCCCCAGCAGCGTCACGAGCAGATAAAGCGCCACGAACGACAGGATGGACCGCAAGACGTCGTTGTCCAGGGTTTTCCGGCCGAGCTTGACGGGAATCACGGCCTGCGGCTGCATGAACAGGCGGACTTCCCGCGCGATGGCTCGGAGCACCACATGGGTGCGCCCGACCTTGATGCCGCCGGCGGTGGATCCCGCGCAGCCGCCCATCAACATCAGGAAGATCAGCATGGGCTTGAGCACGATGGGCCAGCGATCGTAGTCGCCCGTGACAAACCCCGTCGTGGTTACGAGGCTCGCGCACGTGAACGACACCTCGCGGAAGGCCGCGCCCCAGCCGATACCGGAAACGGCCCGGGCTTGGTGGAGCACCAGCGTGCCGAAACCGACGCAGAGGAGGAAGAAGCCCAGGAAAAACCGGATCTCCCCGTCTTTCCACCAATGGGAAAATTCCCCGCGCAACGCCCGGTAATGGAGGGCGAAGTTGATGCCGGCCAGCAGCATGAACGTCGTCAGCACGCTTTCGATGTAGACGCTGTCGTAGGCCGCGACGCTGGCCGTCCGGGTGGAGCACCCGCCCGTGGCCAGCGTGGCAAAGGAATGGCAGACGGCATCGAACCAGTCCATGCCGCCCAGCCGCAGCAGGAAGATGAGCACCACGACCAGGATGACGTAGACCCCCCAGAGCATCTTGGCCGTCGAAGCCATGCGCGGCTCGATGCGGTCCTTGGTCGGTCCCGGCATTTCGGCACGATAGAGCTGCATCCCCCCCGCGCCCGCGAACGGCAAAATCGCCACCCCCAAGATCAGCACGCCCATGCCGCCGATGAGATGGGTGGTCGCCCGCCACAGCAGGATGCCCTTGGGCACGCCTTCCAGGATGGGAATGACCGACGCGCCGGTGGTCGTCATGCCGGACACCGTTTCGAACACCGCCGCGACGGGAGAGGAAATGACGCCGGACAGCACGAAGGGAACCGCACCGGCGAGGCCGGCGAAGAACCAGCCGAGCGTCACCACGCCCAGTCCGTCCCGGCGCGAAAGTTCCTGATCGTTCCGCGTCAGGAGCCAGAGCAGCACGGCCACGGCGAGCGTTGCGCCGGCCGAATAGCCCAGCGCCGTCCAGGCCTGCACCGACTCGCCGTGCAGGAACGAAACCAGACCGCAAAATCCCATCAGCAGGGCCATCACGCCCAGCAGCCAGGCGATCACGTGGAATACCGGCTTGAAATTCATCGCGGGCGCGCCGTCACTTTCTCCAGAACGCCGGCATGAAGACGACCAGCAGCGTGAAAAATTCCAACCGGCCCGCCAACATCATCGCGATCAACACCGTCAGCCCACCGCCGGGGAGGGTCGAATAATTCAGGGCCGGCCCCACGGCGGAAAAGCCCGGACCCACGCCGCCCATGCAGGTCACGACGGAAGAAACCGCCGTCGCCAGATCCGGCGCGAACCACAGCATCGCCATGGAGCCCAGCGCCGCCACGAGCAGATAGAGCGCCACGAATGCCAGAACGGGCAACAGCACGTCGTCGGCCAGAAACCGGCGGTCCATCTTGACGGGAATCACGGCCTGCGGCTGCATGAACAGGCGGATCTCGCGCGCGACGGTCTTGAGCATCATCTGGACGCGGGCGACCTTGATGCCCCCGGCCGTGGACCCCACGCAGCCGCCCATCAACATCAGCAGCAGCAACAAAACCTTGAGCACCTTGGGCCAAACGTCGAAATCCGCAGTGCAAAAACCGGTGGTCGTCGCGAGACTGACGCACGTGAACGACGTCTGCCGGAAGGCCTCGCCCCAGCTCAATTCCGCCGTGGACGAATGGAGAATCCCGGCGCAGATCAGGGTGGCGGCGGCCAGAACGGACAGATAGAACCGGGTGCCGGAATCCTTCCACCAAGGGGAAAATTCCCCGCGCAACGCCCGGTAGTGGAGGGCGAAATTCAGGGCGCCCAAGATCATGAACGCCACGAGGACTTGTTCGATATAGACGCTGTCGTAGGCGGCGACGCTGGCCGTCCGGGTGGAGAACCCGCCCGTGGCCAGCGCGGCGAAGGAATGGCAGACGGCATCGAACCAATCCATGCCGCCCAGCCGCAGCAGGAAAATGAGCGCGACGATCAGGAGGACGTAGACGCCCCAGAGCATCTTGGCCGTCGAGGCCATGCGCGGCTCGATGCGGTCCTTGGTCGGCCCCGCCGTTTCCGCGCGGAACAAATGCATGCCGCTCGCCCCCGCGAACGGCAGGATCGCCACCACCAGCACCAAAATCCCCATGCCGCCGAGGAGATGGGTGAGCGCCCGCCACAGCAGGATGCCCTTGGGCACGCTCTCCAGGATCGGGATGACCGACGCGCCGGTGGTCGTCAGGCCGGACACCGTTTCGAACAGCGCCGCGATCGGCGAAGCGATCGTGCCGGACAGCATGTACGGCACCGCCCCGGCGATGCTCGCGATGAGCCAGCCGAACGTCACCACGCCCAGCCCGTCTCGACGCGTAAGTTCCTGGTCGTTCCGAGTCAGGATCCACAGCACCACGGCCACGGCCAGCGTTCCGCCGGCCGATTGGCCCAGCGCCATCCAGGCCTGCGACGGTTCCCCATACGAAAACGAAACGAGGCCGCAGGCTCCCATCAGCAGGCCGACCACGCCCAGCAGCCAGGCGATCACGTGGAATACCGGCTTGAAATTCATCGCGGGCGGACCTCAGGCGGTGAACAGCGGCTCCATCTTGGACACGGCGTCGGGCAGGCAATAGACCACCACCCGATCCCCCGCCGCCAGCGCCAGGTCGCCCGTCGCCGTCTTGATCTGCCCGTTCCGCATCGCCGTCGCGATGATGACCCCGTCGGGAATCTTGAGGTCCTTGATCGGCTTGCCGACCCATTTGTGTTTCGGCGACAGCTTCAGCTCGATGAGTTCGCCGGGCAACCGCGCCAGGATCGCCGCGGCCTGCACGTTCTTGCCGCGCACGAAATGAAGGATGGAATTCACCATGGCCAGATGCGGATCGACGATCCGGTCCAGCAGGCGGAGTTGGTTCACGATGCCGATGTATTCCTTCTTGCCCACCTGCGCCGCCGTGAAGCGCGCGCCGAATTTCTCCGCGACGAGGCAGCCGATGATGTTGTGCTCGTCGCTGCCCGTGGCCGCCACGTAGGCCATGTCCTCGGCCTCGCCGATGCCCGCCAGCGTCTCCTGGTCGAGCGCGTCGCCTTTGATCACCAGCGTGCGGTTGAGCTGCGCCGAACAGAAATCCGCCCGCTTGTCGTCTTGTTCGATCAGCACGATCTGCATGCGCGTGTGTTCCAGCATCCGCGCCAGCTGCAGGCCCAACTCGCCGCCGCCCGCGATCACCGCGCGCTGGAAGCGCTTCTGTTCCGGCCACGCCCACTGCATGAAATCGGACACGGCGTCCGGCTCGCCCGCGAAATAGACGTCGTCGCCGACCAAGAAGGTCGTATCGCCGTGCGGCGTCATCACCGCGTCGCCCCGCACCACCGCGGTGAAACGGATTTTCTGGAGCCATTCCTTGCCGGCAAACTGCTTCAGCTTGCTGCCCAGCAACGGGCTGTCCATGTGGATCGACATGCCCACGACCATCACGCGTTCGTCCAGCAGGTCGGCCACCTCGATGGACCCTGGCAGCCGCAGCACGTTGTACAGGTCCCGGGCGTATTCGTCGTACTGGTTGACCAGCAAATCGACGCCCAATTTCCGGAAATCGAGGTGGCGACTCGTCGAATAATCCGACGACGACACCCGCGCCACGGTGCGCGGCACTCCCCGCGCCCGCGCGAAAATACAGGCCAATATGTTCGTGTCGTCGCGGTCCGTCACCGCCACAACCATATCCGCCCGTTCGACATCAGCTTCTTCCAAGATCGCCGGATTGGCCCCGTCCCCGGCCACGGTCATCAGATCCAGATGGGCGTCCAGATCCGCCAAAGCGGCCGCGGAAGAATCGATCACGACCACGTCGTGTTCGTCTTCGCAAAACTTTTCGGCCAAATGGGCTCCGGTTTGGCCGCCGCCGATGATCACGATGCGCATGGTGATTCCATTTCCATTGAACGGCGTCCATTATCCAAATCCAGCCCCCCCTTGCAAGGACAAGCCCGCAATGTCGCTGGGGGTCCCAGGATATCCGATTATCGGATTCGATTATTGATTTTATTATTATTTATATACATCCATATGCATGTTAATGCATTATGTTTTTCATATCCTGTGCATAGTTAATTAACTGTGCACGAGTATTGCGTCGAATCGTCCATTCCGCACGGTTGGGCCCGCAAACGGTCGGATGGACGGCGGGTCCGGCAGCGGCATCGACCGTTCGCTTCCCGCCCTCTTCCTTGCCTTCCCGCTTTCCAGCTGGCAAGGTGTGCCCCATGCGATTCTCATTCTGGAAAATGCATGGCGCGGGCAACGACTTCATTCTGGTGGACGACCGGACCGCGACCTTTCCCGTCCACGACGTCGGGTTCATCGCCCGGCTGTGCGACCGGCGCCGCGGCATCGGCTCCGATGGCCTGTTGCTGATCCAACCCTCCGCTTCCGCCGATTTCCGCATGCGGTTTTTCAATCCCGACGGCTCGGCGGCCGATCTCTGCGGCAACGGTGCGCGGTGCCTTGCCCGCCTCGCCCACGAAATCGGCGCCGCGCCCGCCGCCATGCGCATTGAAACCGCCGCCGGCCTCGTGCGCGCCGAAATCCTGTCGCCGCTCGTCCGGCTGCACCTGCCGGCGCCCAAGGACTGGCGGCTGAACCTGTCCATCGCGTGGGCGGGCCGGGATTGGCCCCTGCATTTCGTCAACACCGGCGTGCCGCACGCCGTTTGCCCCGTCGCCGATCTCGCCGCGATCGACGTTCCCGCCTTGGGCGCGTTCATCCGTCGCCATCCCCTTTTCGCGCCGGCCGGCACCAACGCCGATTTCATCCACGTCGCCGGTCCCGATGCCGTGGCCATCCGGACCTATGAACGCGGCGTCGAAGCCGAAACGCTCGCGTGCGGCACCGGCATCGTCGCGGCCGCGCTCGTCGCCGAAAAACTGGGCTGGGTGCGCGCGCCCGTGCGCGTGACCACGGCCGGCGGCGACGTTTTGGAAGTTTCGAGCGTGCCCCTCGCGCTCACCGGTCCCGCCGAACACGCCTTTCGAGGCGAGTTCGACTACCGGTAGTAGAACCCCGTCAATCCCTGCGCCGCGCCCCACTCCACCTGTTCGCGGACGATGTGCGGCCCCAGGCGCGACACGCGGATCTGCATGAGCAGCCGCTTCAAGACGTCTTCCGGACCTTCGCCCACCAGCTGGACGGCGCCGTCGTTGAGATTCTCGACGCCGCCGGTCACGCCCAATTGGTTGGCGATGCCGCGCGCCGCGTAGCGAAAGCCCACGCCCTGCACTTCGCCTTCGTAGCGCACCCGGACCTGGCGCATGGGGTGGTTCATGCGAACGTCGCCCGCGCCATTTGCACGCCGTGGTGCTCTTCGATCGCCAGCTTGCCGGCCGCGACCAGCGGAGCCAGCCGGGTTTCCACCGCCGCGAGATCCACGCCGGCGGCGGCCGCCAGCGCCGCGAGGGCGATGGGATGCCGCGCCAGCAAATCCAGCCATTCCGCATCGGACATCGCCTCCGGCGCCGGCGCTTTGCCCGCGAACGTCGGAATTTCCGCCGGCGGGGAAAACCACGGCGCCACCGTGCGCAGCCAGGCCTCCGGCGCCCGCGGCACCGACACGCCCGCCAGCGCCGGCCGGGTCGTCGTGTTCAAATGCACCGCATCCGGCCGCAGCGTCCGCACCCGATCCGCGATCGCCCGCACCTGCTCCGGCGCGTCGTTGTAGCCCGGCAACAGCATCACTTCGACCCACAATTGGCCGCGGAATTCCTCCCGCAACGCGCGTTCGCCCGCCAGCAGCCGCGCGAACGTCAGTTCCGCCGCCGGCCGGTGGATCCGCCGAAAGGAATCCTCGTCCCACGCGCTCAGCGTCACTTTCACGACGTCCGCCTCGGTCGCGTCCCGGCGGACTTCCGGCCGCCACATCAGGGAGCCGTTGCTCAACACCGCCGTCTTGAATTTCCCGACGGCCTTCACGTGGCGCAGCACGTCGCCGAACGCGAGGTGCATCGTCGGTTCGCCCGAACCGGACAGGGTCACGTAGTCGGCGCGCGATCCCCCCGCCGCCCAGCGGTCGAATTCCGCCAGCACGTCCGCCGTCGGCACCCATTCCCGGCGTTCGAGCGTCAAGGTCGTCGTCGGCGCCACTTGGCAAAACACGCAGTTTTCGGTGCAGACTTTCAGCGGATTCAGGTCCACGCCCAACGACAGCCCCAGCCGCCGCGACGGCACCGGTCCGAACAGGTAACGCCTTTTTTCCTCCGACTTCACGCGCCTACTTTCGCCTCCCCCGCGGCGGCTGTCAAATCCCGATGCGGACTCCGTCGGCCGGTTGTTGCACCCACACGAGGCGATTGGTGTCGAACCCGGCGGCGGCGGCCATGGCCAGGAGTTCCCGCCGGAGCGGCTCCGCGAGGGTTTTCTCCCGCGCCAGCAGCCAAAGGTAGTCGCGCGAGCCGCTGGTCACCAGCGCGTACCGCTCCGGATCCAGCGCGAACACGTGATACCCCGCCCAGAAGGGGCGGAAAAAGGACACCTCCAAGCTCGCCACGTCCGGACGACCCGCCAGCCGCGCCCGTCCTTCGGCTATTTTCCACTTCTGAGCCGCCGGATCGTATCCGGAGTTCCGCACGCGCACCGTTCCGTCCGGACGCAGGGAATACTCCGCCCGAACCTGCTCCAAGCCGCGTTCGAACGCGTGGTTCAGCCGCGCGATTTCATGCCACGTGCCCAAGTAGCGATTCAGATCGAAGTTCGCCACCGGCCGCACGCCGGCCGGGGGCCGCGTTCCGCAGCCGGCAACGAGCGCCAGCAGCAGCGCCAGGACCGCAATTTCGAATTTTTTCATTTTCACCTTCGGTTTTCCGCAAGGTACCGCGCGGCGGCCTGTTCCGCCACTCCCGCCGATTTCGCGGCTTTGCATTCCGGCCGGCTTGTGGCAAAGTTCTCCCGTCATGCCTCATCAAACGGCAAGAAAGAAACTGGCCTCTTCCCGGCGCGTCGTCGTGAAGATCGGCAGCCGCGTGCTCGTGCAGCGCAACGGCCGGCCCGACCTCCGCCGCATGGCGGCGCTCGTGGACGACCTCGCCGCCCTGCGCCGCGCGGGCCGCGAAGTCATCGTCGTGTCCTCCGGCGCCATCGCCAGCGGCCTGCAGGCGCTGGGCATGAAGAAGAAGCCCGACGACCTGCCCACCCTCCAGATGGCGGCCGCCGTCGGCCAATCGCGCCTGATGGCGGCCTACGACAAGCTGTTCGCCCGCAAGAAATGCCAGATCGGCCAGGTGCTGCTGACCCACGACGATCTCGAGCACCGCCGCCGGCACCTCAACGCCCGCAACAGCATGCTCAAGCTGCTGGAGCACGGCGTCGTGCCCATCGTCAACGAAAACGACGTCGTGTCCGTCGACGAGATCAAGTTCGGCGACAACGACGCCCTCGCCTCGCGCACCGCGATGCTGGTGGCCGCCGATCTGCTCGTGTTGCTGACCACCGTCGATGGTTTCCACGCGCCCGACGCCAAGGGGCGCAGTCGCCGCGTGCCCTATCTGGCCGACGTCACGAGCGACACCCTCGTCCACACGAAGGGCAAGGGCAGCGTCTTTTCCACCGGCGGCATGGCCAGCAAGCTGACGTCCGCCGCCGAAGCCGCTCGGATGGGCACGACCGTGGTCATCGCCAACGGCCGCCGGGACGGCATCCTCCGGCAGATCGTCGCCGGCGCCAACGTCGGCACGCTCATTCCCGGCGCCGATGCGGCGGCCGCCAACGGCGGCTTGAGCCAGCGCCGCCGCTGGGTCGCCTTCTTCCACCACGCCCACGGCCAGCTCGTGGTGGACGACGGCGCCCGCGAAGCCCTGCTCAAGCGCGGCAAGAGCCTCCTGCCCGTCGGCATCCGGGCGGTGTCCGGCGAATTCACCGCCGGCGACCTCGTCGAAGTCCTCGATCTCGCCGGCCAGCGCATCGCGCAAGGGCTTTCCGAATATTCCGGCGTCGAAGTCCGCCTGCTCAAGGGCCTGAAGACGGAGAAGATCCGCGAACTGCTCGGCCCCGCCGTCCCCGGCGAAGTCATCCACCGCGACAATTTGGTCGTCCCGACTTGATCCTCCGTTGGACATTGATGATTGGACATTGGATATTGGATATTGAATCTTCACGGCGTTGAACCGTTGAACCCGAGGATTTGAAATGACCTTGCATGCAGCCATGATCGACATGGGCGACAAAGCCGTCGCCGCCGCGCGCCAATTGGCCACCCTCGGCACGCGCCGCAAGAACCTCATCCTCGAAGCCATGGCCGAAGCGCTCGACGCCCGCCGCGATCAAATCAAGGAAGCCAACGCGCGCGACATGGCCGCCGGGCGCGCGGCCGGCCTGTCGGACGCCATGCTCGACCGCCTGCTGCTGACGGACAAGCGCATGGACGCCATGATCAACGGCGTCCGGGCGCTCATCGGCCTGAAGGATCCCGTTGGCCAGAAGATTTCGCGCTGGGTGCGCCCCAACGGCCTCGTGATCCAGAAGGGCCGCGTGCCCATCGGGGTGATCGGCATCATCTTCGAGTCGCGTCCCAACGTGACCGTGGACGCCGCCGCCCTTTGCTTCAAGACCTCCAACGCCGTGATCCTGCGCGGCGGCA